>NZ_QXMN01000068.1:0-20130 GCF_003581445.1 Acidovorax cavernicola
GGTTCGGCGGGCTGCGTGCTGGCAAACCGGCTGGTGCAGGCCGGGCGCCGCGTGCTGTTGCTGGAGGCGGGTCCGCCCGACAACGACCGCTTCATCCACATGCCCGCCACCTTCGTGCGCGTGATCGGCACCGAGCGCACCTGGGCCTACGAGAGCGAGCCGCAGGCCGCCGCCGGCGGGCGCCGCATGTTCGTGCCCCAGGGCCGCACGCTGGGCGGCGGCAGCTCGGTCAACGCCATGGTCTACGTGCGCGGCACGCCGGCCGACTACGACGGCTGGGAGGCGCAGGGCTGCGAGGGCTGGGGCTGGCGCGACGTGCTGCCGTGGTTCCGCAAGGCCGAGGGCAACGCACGCTTCGCCTGCGACCTGCACGGCACGAACGGCCCGCTGAAGGTGAGCGACACGCGCTACCGGCACCCGCTGAGCCTGGCCTTCCTGCGCGCCGCGCAGCAGAGCGGGCTGCCCTACAACGACGACTTCAACGGCGCGGCGCAGGCCGGCGTCGGCTTCTACCAGACGACGACCTTCGAAGGCCGGCGCGCCAGCACGGCCGCCACCTACCTCGCGGCCGTGCGCGACGACCCGAAGCTCACGGTGGTGACGGGCGCGCACGTGCAGCGCGTGATCGTGGACGGCGGCGTGGCCACGGGCGTGGTCTATCGCACGGGCCGCGACGGAAGCGGAGAGGAGGTCACCGCCACCGCGCGCGACGAGGTCATCCTCTCGGCCGGCGCGCTGGCCTCGCCCAAGCTGTTGATGCTGTCGGGCATCGGCCCGGGCGCGCAGCTGCAGGCACTCGGCATCCCGGTCGCGCACGACCTGCCCGGCGTGGGCGAGAACTTCCAGGACCATCTGGAGGTGTCGGTCTACGGCCGCACGCGCGAGCCCATCAGCCTGCTGGGCAACGACCGGGGGCTCACCGCGCTGAAGCACGGCCTGCAATGGACGATGTTCGGCTCCGGCCTGCTCACGTCGAACGTGGTCGAGAGCGGTGGCTTCGTCGACACCACGGGCGCGGGCCGCCCCGACCTGCAGTTCCATGTGCTGCCCGTGCTCGTCGGCGACGTGGACCGCGAGCCGCTCGAAGGCCACGGCCTGTCGATCAACCCCTGCTTCCTGCGGCCCGCCTCGCGCGGCAGCGTGAAGCTGCGCAGCGCCGACCCGATGGCGCCAATCCTGTTCGACGGCGGCTACCTGCAGGCGCAGGAAGACGTGGACACGCTGGTGCGCGGCGTGAAGCTTGCGCGCCGCATCCTGCGCGCGCCTGCGCTGCGCGAAGTAGTGGCCGAAGAGCTCGCACCTGGCGCCGTAGATGACCTGCCCGACGACGTGCTCGAAACCTACGTGCGCGAGCGCGCCAAGACCGTCTACCACCCCAGCGGCACCTGCCGCATGGGCCGCGACGAGAGGGCCGTGGTCGATGCGCGCATGCGCGTGCACGGCGTGGCCAAGCTGCGCGTGTGCGATGCCTCGGTGATGCCTTCGCTCATCAGCGGCAATACCAACGCGCCGACCGTGATGCTGGCCGAGCGCTGCGCTGATTTCGCGCTGTCGGGCAATTGATGCTGCGCGTTCGGTCAATCACCGAAGCGCACTGAAACCTAGAGTCCTTCCCCACAAGGAGACACAGCGAATGAGTGCTACAGATTCCATGGCCGGCAAGGTCGCGTTCATCACCGGTGGCGGCACCGGTATCGGTGCGGCCGTGGCCGCGCAGTTCGTCGCGGCCGGCGGCCGTGTGGTGCTGATGGGGCGGCGCCTCGCGCAGCTCGAAGCCGTCGCGGCCAGGCTCGGCGGGCTCGCCGTGGCCGGCGATGCGGCGAGCACCGCCGACGTGCAGCGCGCACTGGCCGCCGCGCGCGAACGCTTCGGCGGCATCGACGTGCTGGTCGCCAACGCAGGCGGCCATGGCGTGGGCGATGCGCTGTCGACCGACGACGCCTCGTGGGCGCTGTCCACACGGCTGAACCTCGACACCGCCTTCGTCTGCGCACGCGAACTGCTGCCCGAGCTGATCGCGCGGCGCGGCAACATCGTCGTGCTCTCGTCGCTCGCGGGCCACTTCGCGGGCCCGGGCGTGATCGGCTACGTGACCATGAAGCACGCGCTCATCGGCCTCGTGCGCTCGCTGGCACGCGACTATGGCAAGCAGGGCGTGCGCGTGAACGCCGTGTGCCCCGGCTGGGTGCGCACCGAGATGGCCGACGAGCAGATGCAGGTGCTCATCGACAAGTACCGCCTGCGCGATGCCGATGCGGCCTACGACCTCGTCACGCGCGACGTGCCCATGGGCCGCGCCGCGAGCCCGGACGACGTGGCGAACGCCGTGATGTTCCTCGCCTCGCCGCTGGCCGCGATGGTCAGCGGAAGTTCGTTGATGGTCGACGGCGGTGCCTCGGCGGTCGACCTGCCCACCATCGCCTTCGCGCACGACGCCTGACCACCAAGGAAGAGAAGAAATGACCACCGACACCACGAAGCCCGCCGACTGGAAGACCTATGACCAGTTCGCTCTCGGCATCGCCACCAACCGCCTGCCCGCCACCGACGCGCTCGCCGGCCGCACGCTGACGCTTGCACTGCCCGACTTCAAGCTCACGCTGCGGCCGCGCGCGCAGCACACGCTCGACTGGCACGAAGAGGGCGCGCGCGGCGGCAAGGGCACAGGCGACTGGTACGAGGCCATCGAGGTTGCACCCGACACCTTCTTCCTCGACATCACGCAGGCCAGCCGCCCGAGCGAGGCGCTGACGGTCGTGCTCAACACGCGCACGCGCCGCGTGCTCGCGATCCGCTGCCGCATCATCGGCGCCGACGAGGCCGCGGGCCAGCCGCGCGTGCCGCAGGACTTCTGGCCCGGCACGCTGGAAGGCGGCGAAGCCACGGGCGTTGCGCCGCAGGCCACGCGCGACCTCATCGGCCTGCGCACCTGGCAGACCTACAGCCCCAACCACACCTACGAGCACACCTACCTGAGCAGCGAACGCTACGCGTGGCAATGCCTCGTGGGCGTGCAGCGCGGCCATGGCGACGTCGACCTCGCGAGCTACTGGAAGTTCGACGACGAGCAGTACCTCTTCACCTTCCGCGAGTTCCTGATTCCCGTCGCCTCGGTGTTCTTCTTCGACTTCGCGCAGGGCCGCTCGACCGGCAAGTTCCTCGGCCTCACGGGCACCGGCGCCATCGCCAACAACCCCGCCGGCGCCTTCATGCGCAAGGCCTCGCAGACCTTCTATCCGCCCGAGTTCGGGCCCGTCTGATCTCACCGTTTTTCAGGAGTCTTCTTCATGCGCACCCCCCATCAGATCGTCGCCGACCACTACGCCGCGTCCGACCGCCACGACATCGACGGCATGTTCGCCGACGTGGCCGCCGACGTGCAGTGGACCGAGATGGCCGGCTTTCCCTGCGCCGGCACGCACGTCGGCCCCGCGCAGGTGATCGACAAGGTCTTCAAGGTGCTCGGCAGCGAGTGGGAGGGCTACCGCTTCGTGCTCGAACGGCTGGTGGACGGCGGCGACACCGTCGTCGGCATCGGCGACTACCACGCGCGCCATCGCGCCACCGGCAAGACCATGCAGGCGCGTGTCACGCACGTGTGGCAGGTGGCCGGCGGCAAGGTGCGGCGCTTCGAGCAGTTCACCGACACGCTGCTGGTGGCGCGGGCCTCGCAGCCGTGATGCCTCTTCATCTCTTCCTTTTGGCATTCCCTCACGGAGCCTGCTCATGAACCTGCGCGACCTGTCGATCGAACACCTCGGCCAGGTGGGCCTGCTGGCGCAGCGCCGCCGCGGCAACCACATCGACGGCCATGAAGTGGTGCCCCTGAACGGCCGTTACTTGCCGGTGGTCGACCCGGCCACCGAGATGATCGTGGCCGAGGCCCCCGACAGCGAGGCGGCCGACGTGGACGCCGCCGTCGCGGGCGCGCGCCGCACCTTCGAGAGCGCGGCATGGAAGTCGCTGCGCCCGGCCGACCGAGAGCGCATGCTCTACACGCTCTCCACGCTCATCGAGTCGCATGCCGACGAACTCAGCGCGCTCGAGACCCTGCAAAGCGGCAAGCTGCGCGGCATCGCCCGCATGATCGACGTGGGCGCGGGCGCCGAGTTCGTGCGCTACATGGCGGGCTGGGCCACCAAGCTCGAAGGCCAGACGCTCGACAACTCCATCGGCATCCCCGGCGCGCAGTGGGTCACCTACACGCGGCGCGAGCCAGTGGGCGTGGTGGCGGCCATCGTGCCGTGGAACTTCCCGCTCGCCATCGCGCTGTGGAAGGTGGCGCCGGCGCTCGCGGCGGGCTGTACCGTGGTGCTCAAGCCCTCGGAAGAAACGCCGCTCACCGCGCTGCGGCTGGCCGAACTGGTGCTGGAAGCCGGCTTTCCGCCGGGCACGCTCAACGTGGTGTGCGGGCGCGGCACCACGGCCGGTGCGGCGCTCGCGGCACACCCCGACATCCGCAAGATCAGCTTCACCGGATCGACCGCCGTGGGCCGTCACATCGGCCACGCGGCCGTCGACAACATGGCGCGCTTCACGCTGGAGCTGGGCGGCAAGTCGCCGCTCATCGTGCTCGACGACGCCGACCCCGCCGCCGCGGCGCAGGGCGCGGCCAACGGCATCTTCTTCCACCAGGGGCAGGTGTGCACCGCGGGCTCGCGCGTGTATGTGCAGCGCGGCATCTTCGACCAGGTGGTGCAGCAGCTGGCGCAGGCGGCCGAGGGCCTGCACATCGGCTCGGGCTTCGACCCCAGGGCGCAGTTCGGTCCGCTGGTGTCGCGGCGCCATCTCGACCGCGTGATGGCCCACATCGACGGCGCCGTGGCCGAGGGCGCCACGCTGGTCACGGGCGGCGCGCGCGCCTTCGACGGCGGCTTCTTCGTCAAGCCCACCGTGTTCGTCGACACCCGGCCCGCGATGCGCATCGTGCGCGAGGAGGTGTTCGGCCCCGTCGCCACGGTGGTGCCCTTCGACGACGTGGAAGACGCGATCCGCATGGCCAACGACAGCGCCTACGGCCTGGCGGCCAGCGTGTGGTCGAACAACCTCTCGGCCGTGCACCGCATCGTGCCGCGCCTGCAGGCGGGCGTGGTGTGGGTCAACGCGCACAACGTGCTCGACAACGCGCTGCCGCTGGGCGGCGTGAAGCAGTCGGGCAGCGGGCGCGACCTCGGGCGCGCGGCGGTCGAGAGTTTCACCGAGCTCAAGAGCGTGTGCATGGCCGTGTAGCCGTGCGGTTTCGATTCCAGAACCAGGAGACATCCCTCATGAAGACAAGCCAGAAGAAGATCGCGCTGACCACCGTCGTCGGCCTCATGGGTCTCGCGGGAGCGGGCGGCGCCTGGGCGCAGGCCGCGCCCGACTGCGGCCTGAACACCGGCAAGCCCGCCACCGGCGAGCCCATTCCCATCGGCGCCGTGGTCGGCAAGACCGGGCCCGACGACTTCAGCGCCTCGGGCCAGGCGGCGGCCGCGTACTTCAAGTGCGTGAACGCCAACGGCGGCATCCATGGCCGCCCCATCGATTACATCGTGGTCGACGACCAGTGGAACCCCGAGACCGCCGCGCAGGTCGCCTCCAAGCTCGTGAAGGACCGCAAGGTGGTCGCGCTCGCGGGCAGCACCAGCTTCGTGGAGTGCGGCGCCAACGCCAAGATGTACGCCGACGAGGGCGTGATGGTCATCGCCGGCACCGGCGTGCCGCGCGAATGCTTCAACGCGCGCAACTACGTGCCGGTGAACGCCGGCCCGCGCGTGTCGGCCACCATCGCCGCGATGTACGCCGCGCAGAAGTACAAGGCCAAGAAGATGGTCTGCATCATTCCGAACATCCCCAGCCTGGGCAACTGGGCCTGCGAGGGCCCGAAGGAATGGGGCAAGAAGAACGGCGTGGTGGTCGAGACCCTCACCATCGACCCCGGCTCGGCCGACGCCACCTCGACCATGCTGCAGGCCGCGGCGAAGAAGCCCGACACCATCATCATGAACGTGCCCAAGGGCATCCTCGTGCCGATGCTGGCGGCTGCGGAGCAGCAGAACCTGGGCAAGAAGATCCACTTCGTGTCAGCTGCGCCGGCCTACAACGCCGACGTGCCCAAGGCCATCGGGCCGTACTGGAAGGGCAACTTCGACGTCAACCTCGAATTCAACCCGCTCGAATCGGCCGGTCCCGACAACAAGAACTGGCTCGCCGTGATGGACAAGCATGGCGCGAAGACCGATCCGCGCGACACCTTCTCGCAGGCCGGCTACGTGGCCGCGCGCCTGGTCACGCAGGCCATGCTCAAGATGGACCCGAAGAAGATCGACCGCGCCAGCGTGACCGATGCGTTGCGCAAGGTCAGCGACTTCCGCAGCGACATCTTGTGCAAGCCCTTCTACGTGGGCAGCGGCAACCGCCACAACGCCAACAACAGCGGCCCGATGGCCAGCCCCGACGGCAACGGGTGGCGCTTCGCGCCCGGCGGCTGCCTCACGGCGGACGACCCGGAGCTGGTCGACATCCGCGCCGACGAACAGAAGATGGGCCTCAAGTAAGCGCACCGGACCATGGAGGACTACCTGCCTTTCGTCATCTCGGGCCTGGGCCTGGGCGCGGTCTACGCGCTCTCGGGCGTGGGGCTGGTGGTGCTCTATCGCTCGTCGGGCGTGCTGAACTTCGCCTTCGGCGCGCTCGGCGCCATCGGCGCCTACGTGGCGTGGTCGCTGCTGGAGGCCGACTGGCCGCAGGGGCTTGCGTGGTGCGCGGCGGTGGGCACGGCGATGGGGCTGTCGCTGGCCTACGGCCGGCTGCTGGCGCCGCGCCTGTCGCACCGCGACCCGACCATCCGCAGCATCGCCACGCTGGGCTTCGCGCTCGTGGTGATGGGCTTCACCGAATGGTTCTGGGGCGAGCAGCCGCGCCGCTTGGTGCTGCCCACCGACGGCGGCGCGCTCGAACTCCTGCTCGGCGAGGTCGAGGTGCGGCTCACGCACACGCGCGCCCTGGGCCTCGTGCTCGCGGTGCTCATGATGGGCGGCGTGGGCCTCTTGCTGTCGAAGACGCGCGTCGGCCTGAAGATGCGCGCGCTTGCCAACGACCGCGACCTCAGCGCGCTGCTGGGCATCCGCGTGCTCGGCGTCGACACGGTGGCGTGGATCCTGAGCGGCGCCTTCGCCGGCGTGTGCGGGCTGCTGCTGGCCAACATCGTGCGGCTGCAGGCCACGCTGCTGACCTTCCTCGTGATCCCGGCTTTCGCGGCCGCGATCATCGGCCGGTTGCATTCGCTGCCGGCCACGGTGGCCGGCGGCATTGCCATCGGCGTGCTGGAGGCGGTGGCGATCACCGTGCCGGGCTTCGCGTCCTTCCGCACGGCCACGCCCTTCCTGATCGCGCTGGCCATGATCGTCCTGTATCGCACGGAGGCGCGGCGGGCATGAGCGCATCGATCCTCGACGGCGTGAAGCCATCGCCTGCTGCCGCGCCGATGCCGGCCGCACTCGCCGATGCCTCGCGCCGCGCGCGCCGTTCGCTGGTGCTGATGGTGGCCTGCGTGCTGCTCATCGGCCTCGTCGTGCCCTGGTTCGCGAACGCGTACTGGATCAAGACGCTGACGTC
Source organism: Acidovorax cavernicola (assembly GCF_003581445.1). Taxonomy (NCBI): domain Bacteria; kingdom Pseudomonadati; phylum Pseudomonadota; class Betaproteobacteria; order Burkholderiales; family Comamonadaceae; genus Acidovorax; species Acidovorax cavernicola. Next base: position 7,597 of record NZ_QXMN01000068.1, read on the forward strand.
TTCGCTCGCGCTCTCGGTCGCGGCGGCGGGCGTCGCGTTGCTCTACGGCCAGCTCGGTCTCGTGTCGCTGTGCCAGTACGCGCTGCTGGGCGCGGGCGGCTGGGTGGCGCTGCGCGCGGGGCACGGCCTGGGCTGGCCTTTCGAGCTGTCGGTGCTCGCGGGCGGGCTGCTGTCGTGCGTGGTGGGCATGCTGGCCGGGCTGCCGGCGCTGCGGCTCAAGGGCCTGTACCTGGCGCTGGTCACGATGATGATGGCGGGCGGCTTCCAGGTGGTCATCAACGTCACGGGCTTTCCCGATGGCGGCGCGGGCTGGCTGGGCCGCGTGTTCGGCAGCGAGCGGCTCATGATGCCTCGGCCCGCGCTGGCGCTGTCCGACGCGGCGTACTTCCGCTACGTGGCGGTGTGGCTGGCGGCGGTGCTGGCGTTGATCGAGCTGCACCGGCGCACGCGCGCGGGCCGCTCGTGGGCGCTGATCCGGCGCGGCGAGGCCGCGGCGGTGGCGGCCGGCGTGAACATCCTGCGCTACCAGACCTGGGCCTTCGGCCTTGCGGGCTTCTGCGCGGGCGTGGCCGGCGCGCTGCTCGCGGGCGGCGTGGGGCAGCTCGACGGGCGTGCCTTCACGGCGGGCGAATCGGTGATGCTGTTCGCGCTCACGGTGGTGGGCGGCGTGTACCACTGGGCCGGCGCGCTCATCGCGGGGCTGCTGCTGCGCGCGGTGCCGGCACTCTTGACCGACTTCGGTGTCAACGGCTACCTGGCCATGATCTTCTTCGGCGTGGCGCTGCTGCATGCGCTCATCACGGCACCGAGTGGCATCGCGGGGCAGCTGGCAGGTGCGTTCGACGCGGTGCGCGCGCGGTTCTCTTCGTCGAAAGACAAGGACGCCGCGTCATGATCCGCATCGACGATCTCACCGTCGCCTTCGGCGGCGTCAAGGCCATCGACGCGCTCACGGCGACGCTCGACGCGCCCGTGTGCGGCCTGATCGGGCCCAACGGCGCGGGAAAGACCACGCTGGTCAATGTGCTCAGCGGCCTCGTGTTGCCGCGCGAAGGCCGCGTGGCCGTCGATGGCGCCGACCTGCTGGGCCTGAAGCCCATCGAGCGCGTGCGCTTCGGCCTGCGCCGTTCGTTCCAGACCGAGCAGGTGGTGGAAGACCTCAGCGTGTGGGACAACGTGCGCGCGCTGCTCGACCATGTGCCGCATGCACGCGCCGAGGCCGCGCAGCAGGTGGCGCGCGCGCTGGCGCACACGGGCCTGCTCGATGTGGCCACCGTCATGGGTCATCGCCTGAACCTGTTCCAGCGCCGCATGCTCGAGATCGCGAAGTCGCTGGTCGGTGCGCCCCGGCTGCTGCTGCTCGACGAACCCGGCGCGGGCCTCACCGAACAGGAGGCCGGCGTGCTGCGTCGCACGATCGGCTCGGTGCATGCGTTCTGCGGCGCGCAGGTGCTGCTGATCGACCACGACGTGGACCTGATCGCCGCCACCTGTTCGCAGACGCTCGTGCTCGACTTCGGCCGCCGCCTCGCGCTCGGCCCGACGCGCGAGGTGCTCGACGATCCGGCCGTGCGCAAGGCCTACCTGGGAACCGAATGAGGACGACGCCATGTTGAGCGTGAACGAACTGCGCCTGCTGCGCGGCGGCAAGGCCGTGCTGCACGGCATCGACCTGCAGGTGCCGCCCGGCGAGGTGACGGCGCTGCTGGGCGCCAACGGCGCGGGCAAGTCGAGCACCGTGATGGCCATCGGCGGCGTGCTGCCGATCGCGGGTGGGCGCATCGAGGTCGAGGGCCATGCACTGCACGGCCAGCGCCCGGAGCGCGTGCGCGCGCGCGGCGTGGCGGTGGTGCCCGAGGGGCATCGCGTGCTGGGCGAGCTGTCGGTGCTCGACAACCTGCGCGCCGCTGCCACCGCGCTGCCCGCGGCGCGCGTGGCCGATGCGGTCGAGCGCGTGCTCGGCGTGTTCCCCGAACTGCGCGTGAAGCTCGCGCTGCCCGCGCGCTCGCTGTCGGGCGGGCAGAAGCAGATGGTCTGCATCGCGCAGGCGCTGATCGGCGAGCCGCGCTACCTTGCCATCGACGAGCTCTCGCTGGGGCTCGCACCTGCCGTGGTCAAGCGGCTGGTGGAAGTGGTGCAGCAGGTCGCGCGCGAGGGCGTGGGCGTGCTGCTGATCGAGCAGTTCACGACGGTGGCGCTGGCCGTGTCGAGCCGCGCCTATGTGCTGGAGCGCGGGCGCATGGCGTTCGCGGGCTCATCGCAGGAGCTGCGCGAGCGGCCGGAGATCCTGCACAGCAGCTACCTCGCGGCGGCCTGAGAGGTTGCGGCCTACTTCGGCGTACCGCCCGGCGTGGGGAGTTGGTGGGGCTTGGCTTCGCGCGCTTCGGCGCGAACCTCGCCGGCTTTCTCCGTCTTGCTGGCGGTGGGCACGGCCGAGCCTTCGCCGCGTGCGGTGCTGCCGTCCTTGATGCGCACGGCGCCGGCCTGCTTGCTGTTCTTCTTCGCCTCCGCGGCGGCTTGCGGCTTGCTGTCGAAGTCGGCCTCGGCTTCCGCGCTGTGGGCGTGCGGCTGTTGCGCGAAGGCGGTCGAGAAGAAGGCGAGGGTGCCGAGGGCGAGCAGGGTGCGTTTCACGAAGGATCCTTTCTGTGTGTGAGAGTGAGTGACGTGCCCGTTTCCTCGACAGGGCACATCACGCGCTCACTCTAGAAAGCCTGGCTGCCAGCCAGCCGACGCGGCGATGACGGTTTTGTCATGCGGCGCGCGCCTTCTCCTTCTGCGTCTTTCGTGCCGTGGGCATCACGAACGCCTGGAAGTGCTCGCGCAGCAGCGCGGTGAACTCCTCGGCGATGGCCGACGGCGCCGACTGCGGGGAGAACGCCATCGACACCTCCACGGGGCAGCGCGGGGACAGCGGAAGAATCTTCAGGTCGCGCGCGAACACGGAGGCCACGTAGGGATTGACGATGCCGACGCCGGTGCCCTGCGCCGCCATCATGCAGATGGTGACCGAGTAGGTCGTTTCCACGGTGCTGGCGCATTCGATGCGGTGCTGCTGCAGCGTGCGCAGGAACTGCTGGTGGATCTCGTCGTCGGCGTTCAGCGTGAGCAGCACCTGCTGCTTCAGGTCGCGCACATGGATGCCGTCGCGGTGCGCCAGCGCGTGCCCGGGATGCACCACGCACACCGCGCTGGCCTTGTGCAGCGTGACCGTGTCGAGTTGCGGGTCGTGAAAGGCAGAAGTGCCGAGCGCCACGTCGTACAGGCCGTAGAGCAGACCTTCGCGCAAGGCATGGCTGCCGACGGTCTGCAGGTTGACGTGCACCTCGGGGTGCCGCTGCGAGAACGCATGGATCACCTGCGGCATGACGCCGAGCCCGAGCGCCGGCGTGCAGCCCACGCGCAGCGACCCCGCGCCCGACTTGCGCAGCACCGCCACGCTCTGCTCGATGCGGTCCAGGCCGAGGAAGTGGCGCTGCACCGTGTCGAACAGCTGGCGCGCCTCGTGCGTGGGTCGCAGCCGACCCTTGTGGATGTCGAACAGCTTGAGCCCGGTGGCGTGCTGGATCTGCGAGAGCAGCCGGCTGACCGAGGGTTGCGTGGTGTGCAGCAGCGTTGCCGCAGCGGTGGTCGTGCCGGTCTGCATGACGGCACGAAAGGCCTCGATCTGGCGGAAGTTCAATGGTCGCGACATGCGGGGCTCCTGGGGCTGCACAACGCAGCGCGGAAAGCATGGCATATCTTTTCTGCATAGCCTGCGAATGAAAATGAATTTTTCAGAATGAAGCTGCGTTCCTAGACTGCGCCCCATCCACCCCACTCACTCATTGCGCCGTTCGGGCGCATCGCAAGGAAGACGCATGACACAGCACTGGCCACGCAGGGCCGCCGGCCTCGGCCTTCTCGCACTGGCCCTGGGCGTCGCCGCGACATCGCAGGCTTCGCCGCCGCAGGCCTACCCGGACCGGATGATCCGGCTCGTGGTGCCCTTCACCGCCGGCGGCAGCTCCGATGTGCAGGCGCGCATGCTGGCCGACCGGCTGGGCAAGCTGTACAAGCAGTCGGTGGTGGTCGACAACAAGCCCGGCGCCGGCGGGCACATCGGCGGCAAGTTCGTGGTCGACGCACCGGCCGACGGCTACACGCTGCTGCTCGGTTCCATCGGGCTGCACGCGACCTACGGCGTGTTCAAGAAGCTCAGCTACGACCCCGCCACCGACCTGAAGGTGGTCACGGTGCTGGCCGAGATGCCGCACGTGGTGGTGGCCAACCCGGCGCTGCCCGCCAACGACCTGAAGCAGCTGGTGGCGCTGGCGCGCAAGCAGCCGGACACCATCAACTTCGGGTCGGCCGGCGTGGGATCGTCCGTGCACATGATCGGCGAGCTGTTCAAGATGACCGCCGACGCGCCGATCGTGCATGTGCCCTACAAGGGCAGCACGGCCGCGCTGAACGACCTGCTGGCCGGCCAGATCCAGCTGATGTTCGAGAACCCGCCGACCACGCTGGCCCACATCCGCGGCGGCAAGCTCAAGGCATTGGCCGTGACGGGCAAGGCCCGCCTGCCGGCGCTGCCCGAGGTGCCGACCGCGATCGAGTCCGGTTTCCCGGCCTTCGAGGCCACCTCGTGGACCACGGTGGCCGTGAGCGCCAAGGTGCCCGACGCCATCGCGGACAAGCTCAATGCCGACATCCGCAAGATCGTCTCGGCGCCCGAGTTCCGCCAGGGCCTCGCAGACCAGGGCATGACGCCCGTGGCCAACACGCGCGACGCCGCGACCCGCTTCATCGCGGCCGAGAAGCTGCGCTGGGACAAGGTGATCCAGCAAGGCCGCATTGCCGCGGAGTGAGCCGATGTCGTCGACCGAATTTCTCGAGCAACCTGTGCGCGCGCCCGCGCCGTGCCGCCGCGTGGGCGGTGGCATTCATCACCATTTCTTCGGCTACTACAACAAGAGCACCTGGGACCGCAGTGGGCGCTACCTGCTGGCGCAGCAGGTGCCCTGGATGGACGCCGAACTCACGCCGACGAGCGCCGCGCGCATCGGCTATTTCGACCTGCAGGACAACGACCGATTCCATGCCGTCGGCGACACCACCGCATGGAACTGGCAGATGGGCAGTCAGCTGCAATGGCTCGACGGCGCGCCAGGGCGCCAGCTGATCTTCAACAGCCGCACGGGCGACGCCGACGCGTTCTACCCCGGCTTCGGCGCCACCGTGCTCGACGTCGACACCGGCGCCCGGCGCCAGCTGCCGATGCCCGTCTACGTGGTCGCCCCCGACAGCCGCTATGCCTTGAGCGTGGACTACCGGCGCCTGTACGTCACGCACCAGACCATCGGCTACGCCGAGGCCGGCGGGCCTTTCGAGTTGCCGCTCGCGCCGGCCGACGACGGCATCCACGCGACCGATCTGGCCACTGGCACGGCGCGCCTGCTCGTGAGCTACCAGGACCTGCGCCAGTTTCATCCGCGTGCGTCGATGGACAAGGCGATCCACTGGGTGAGCCATATCGAGATCAACCCGTCGTCGTCGCGCGTGCTGTTCCTGCACCGCTGGACCGAGCGGGTCAAGGACGAGACCTGCTTCCTGCACCGGCTCCTCACGATGAACCCGGACGGTTCCGACCTGCGCCTGCTGGAGTGCTCCGACCATCCGTTGCCGCAGCTTTCCGACGACTTCGACCCCGCCGCAGTGGGCACCTTCGACTACGAGAAGTCCGAGTACCAGATCTCGCACCCGCTGTGGCAGGACGACGAGCACATCATCGTCTGGGGCCCGCACGCCGGGAAGATCCATTACCACCTGTACCACGACCGCGTGGACGGCGAGGTCCGCGTGATCGGCGACGGTGTGCTCGTGGAGAACGGCCACATGACCTTCTCCCCGGTCGACAAGCGCTGGCTGCTGAGCGACACCTACCCTGACGCGCAGACCCACGAGCGCGTGCTGTTCCTGTTCGACATGGAGAGCGGCCGGCGCCACGACCTGGGCAGCTTCTATGCCACGCCCGACCTGAGCAAGGAAAACCGGTGCGATCTGCACCCGCGATGGAGCCGCGACGGCCGACAGGTCTGCATCGACTCGGTGCACGAGTCGCAGCGGCAGATGTACATCGTCGACGTGTCGGGGATCGTCGAACGCCCTTGAAGGCGAGCGTTGGGGCGGTGCGGCCTTCAGTGCGTGAGCGCCGGCGACGCCGCCCGCTGGGCCTCGCGCCGCTGGAACTCGCGCGGCGACACGCCGTACTGCGCCTTGAACACGCGGCAGAAGTGCGCGCTGCTGTTGAAGCCCCAGGCGAAGGCGATCTCCGACACCGAGACACGGCCGCCCGCCGCCTGGCGCAGCGCCTCGCTGCAGCGCTCCAGGCGCATCTGCCAGATGAAGCGGTCGAGCGTCTGGTCTTCGTCCTCGAACACGCGGTGCAGGTAGCGCTTGGAGCAGCGCAGCTGCTGCGCGATGAGGTCCAGCGACAGGGCCGGGTCGGCCAGGTGCGCGTGCACGAACTGCTTCACGCGCGCCTTCAGCACGCCCGGCAGCGGCTGCGCGCCGAACTGCTCGTCGGCATGCGTGGCGAGCGTGGACGCCAGCAGGCCCAGCACGGTGTCGCTGACCGAGCGGCCGACGCCGTTGGGCAGCGAGGGCAGCTGGTCGGCCAGCGAGCTGAGGAAGGAGCCGAGCACCGCGTACAGCCCCTGCATGGCCGGCGTGTGGGCCTCGCAGGTGTGCAGGTCGGGCATCTTCATGCCCTTGAACTGCTGGCGCGGGATGGTGATAGCCAAGAGGCGCGAGCGCTCGGGGTTGGTGATGGCGTAGGGCACGCGCGGGTCGTACAGGCTCCAGTCGCCCGGGTGCAGGTGGAACTCGCGGTCGCGCTGCGAGATGTGGCCGTGGCCCTCGAGCTGCAGCACCAGCTTGTAGTGCTCGTCGAGCGCGATCTCTCGGTGCGTGTCGGGGCGCGCCACGCGGTGCGAGGGCGCCTCGATCATGAACATGCCCAGCGGGCCGAGTTCGTAGGCGTCCATGCGCGCGTCGAACGGGCCGGGGTCGAGGCACTGCACGCGCAGCGCGCCGAAGTACGACTCGTTGATGCGGCCCCAGCAGGCCTGCCGATCGGCCGGGTGTTCGAGCCGGGTGCTGAAGTGGTGTGCGTTCATGCCATGGGTTCCCAGGGGCGCCGGAAGCGCTTGTGCAGGATAGGCAGGTCGGCGCGCACCATCATCGGTACTTCCACCCGGGGCGGCGGGGGCGGTGCGCTCCGGGTCAACGGCCGGTGCGCGCTGGATCAATGGTCGCGCTTCAGACGACAGGCACGCGGCCGGCGTCGGCCGGGTCGACGTTGCGGCGGTACAGCACCAGGGTCGCAATCAGCCCGCAGGCCGCGGCGGCCGTCATCCACAGGCCGGGCGCGCCCTTGTCACCCGTCATCTCGATCAGCCCCGTGGCAATGGCCGGCGTGAAACCGCCGAACAGTGCCGTGGCCAGGCTGTAGGCCAGCGAGAAGCCGGCGGTGCGCACACTGACCGGCATCACCTCGGTGAGCGCCACCACCATCGCGCCGTTGTAGCTGGCGTACAGGAACGACAGCCACAGCTCCACCTCGAGCATGCGCGCGAAGCTCGGCGCGCCCACCAGCCACTTCAGCGACGGATAGGCCGTGAGGATGGTCAGCACCGTGAACAGAATGAGCAGCGGCTTGCGGCCCACGCGGTCCGACAGCGATCCCATGACCGGCAGCCAGATGAAGTTGGAAATGGCCACGCACAGCGTGACGATCAGCGCGTCGGTGGTGCTCAGGTGCAGCACCGCCTTGCCGAAGGTGGGCGTGTAGACCGTGATCAGGTAGAACGACACGGTGGTCATCGACACCAGCATCATCCCCGCCACCACGAGGCCCCAGTTGGCCACCATCGAGCGGAAGATCTCGCGCGCGTCGGGGCGGTGCTTGCGTGCCATGAACTCTTCCGTCTCCTGCAGCGAGCGGCGGATGATGAACAGCACCGGCACGATCAGGCAGCCCACGAAGAAGGGAATGCGCCAGTAGAAGTCGCCGATCTCCTGCGGCGTGAAGGTCACGTTGAGCCAGTAGCCGAGCGCGGCCGCCACGACGATCGCCACCTGCTGGCTGGCCGACTGCCAGCTCACATAGAAGCCCTTGCGGCCCGGCGTCGCCATTTCCGACAGGTACACCGACACGCCGCCCAGCTCCACCCCGGCCGAGAACCCCTGCAGCAGCCGCCCGACCAGCACCAGCAGCGGCGCCGCCAGACCGATGGTCGCGTAGCTCGGCACGCAGGCGATGAGCAGCGTGCCGACGGCCATCAGCGCGAGCGTGACGATCAGCCCCTGGCGACGGCCGACGCGGTCGACATACGCCCCCAGGAAGATCGCACCCAGCGGCCGCATCAGGAAGCCCGCGCCGAAGGTCATGAAGGTCAGCATCAGCGACGCGAACTCGTTGCCCGCGGGGAAGAAGGCTTTCGAGATCTGCGTGGCGTAGAAGCCGAACAGGAAGAAGTCGAACATCTCCATGAAGTTGCCGCCGGTCACGCGCAGGACGGTGGCGAATTTCGAGGAGGAGGAAGAAGAGGCGGCGTGCGCGGTGGCAGGCGCGGAAGTCATGGTGTGTCCCCTGGGGCGATGTTGTGCGCCCAAGGGTAGGTCGGGGTTCCCGACCGGCACCTGACGAGGGGCGTCAGGTAGCTGTCAATGCGGCTAGTCGCACATTGGAAAACTATCCAAGATATTTAAATTCTTGTATTAGATTCCAGAAAAATAATTGCTCTAGGCTTGTTGGCTTTGTGGGGTGCTTGATGTCGATTTTTACGCAGAAGTTCTCCTTCACGGCCGGGCAAATGAGGTAGGAGCTGGAGAACGAAATGATGCCATCTCCCAAGATGTAGTCAGCGTATGCCACCCTTCCTTTCCAGTTCAATCCAGCCACATCTTTTTGCCATTTCACATGTTTGAAATAGCGTCCTCCAGTATCTTCTTGTGCCATCAGCTCTCGCGGTGACATCGAATCCGATGGATTCTTGTTTTTTCTTGAGTTAGGCAATGGGCAGCTGAGTGATACATCAAACCGCAGTTTGCGTGATTTGTTTTTTTCTCGGTTTGGATTTTGAAGCTGAGATAATTTCCGGATTCAATTTTTATATTTTCTGCTTCCGCTGAAATTATGTTGTGGTTTATTTTTTTTCCCAGATCAATTTGGCATATTGAATTTAATTTTTCAATGACTTGAAGGTCATTGTTTGCTTCGCTTGCATGAGTCGAAGACGCGAAGATTAGAAAAATACTCCATGCGATTGATCTCATGATGCAAGCCGTCGGGAAAAATTCTCTGGCACATTTTGTGTGTGACCCTGCGCGTTTTGAAAATAAACGACATCCAGGAGAACGATCAGTGCGTTGGTAAATGCCGTGGATCGATCAATGAGCCCATTCATGTTGGGTGGACTCTGTCCAACAGTTGCCGGATAATTTACGGCCGCCGCGCAATTGACGAATGATTGGTTGTAGTACCACACCTTGGATCCACCTTGGCTGACGGAGGCAAGATTACGTTGATTTTGATCAACTCCGGCGAGATCTGCATACCTATTTGTATTTCCTACGGTGGGCAGTCCTGGGTTTCGAGGGTTTGGAGCGACCTTGCCTGGCCAAATCCAATATGCCCCGGCACTTTGAGCTGCATGGCGTGCATCGTTTCCTATCTCGTCGCGCCATAGAATTTCTGAACTCGAAGGTGGCGCAACAGGATTTTTCCCAATGAATCGAAAATATTTGTAGTAATTGTTGTTGCCTCCATTGATGTTTCCGTTTGGATTCGTCAGTTGTAGAAAGCCTCGCCCGTACCATCCCGCATGTAATGTGGGGCTGCGGCCGTTGCTCTCTTGGAGTTGACTGAACCATTGCGTTTCTTGAGTCGCGTTGGCAAAGAAGCATGCTTGCCGAATCGGAGTCGATATCAGGTATTTGCGTAATGCGAAGTTCAATTCTGCTGCGTGTGTCTCGAGGAGGGCTTGGGCGGCACGAAGGCCCGGAGACTCCCAGACGGCAGGAACTGCGGACCGATGGCTGCCAGGCTTGCGTATGACGTTCATCGGTATGAGTTGCGCGAGTTCCTTCTTGCTTCGCCAACCGCACTTGCGCATGTGCGCAATGAACATGCGCGGATGCACATGCCATACGGCGTTCTTGTACTCCTGCGGCAACCCTTCGAAGCTGATCGACTCCGCGTGGGCCTTGAACTCGTCCCACTCCTTGCCTTCTTCCACCCGGAACTCTTCGTCCACCTTCAGCCAGTCGTAGCGCTTGGCGATCGTGTCCCGATCCCACTCGGTCGGAAACCGACAGATGGCTCGCTCGAGCTTCTTGCGAATGTCGGCATCGCCCAGCCGCCGAGCCAGCGCTTCGCGCTCGCGCCAGTTCTCGGGCGCCTTCGGGTCACGCAGCAACCGCTTCATGTGCGGCGAGTCACAACGCTGGTTGTCGTGGCTCGTGTCGTCTTCGAAACATTGCCATCCCAGGAAGCCGGGGAAGTCGGCATCGCTGAATTTGAACGTGCCAGGGGCGTTGAGATCAACCCAGACGGTGCCGCTCGTCACGGGAATCTGTCTCCAGTGGGCAGCGTTGGCCGGCAAGGGGTCGGGGCCCAGATTGCGGCCGAACCGCAGCAGCTCATACCAGCCGCTGGGGCTGCTGTTGGCCTGCAGGGCCGCGCCCAGGCTGTTGTGCCGGGCGCAGGCCTCGGTGTACATGTCGTACTCGAAGTCCGGTTCCGTGAGTGAAGAGCCGAGCAAGTTGCCGGCTTGAGCACCGGTCGCCCAGTAGGAGCGCACGACGCTGGCGCCCTCTCGATAGCAAATCTCGACCCACTGCGAGTTGTGCAAAGTGTTTGGCACAAAGTGATCGGATGCGGCACTCGCCCCCGGCCTCACCCCGGTCCGTTGCAGGTTGTCGGTCGGTTTGCTGGTGCTCGTAGGCGTGCCTGCAGGCAGGTAGATATAGATGCAGCCAAAAACACTGTCGGTTCTGCCGTTCGCGCGCGGTTGCGCTGCAGGTTCGGTCCAGATGGCGGAGCGCGATGTTCCCAGCAGGTGCTGCAAGTTGGATGGATCGAGGCAGATCTCGAAGTGCAGGTGGTTCTCGCGCCCGAGAATGCGCCCCGCGCTGCCGATCGGATCTTTGCGCCAGACCGTTCGCCCTTCCGCAATGGCAGCCTCGATGCGTGACAGGTGCATGTAGACGCTGTAGTAGGCCAACGTCGTAGGCACGGTTCCCGCCGCGCCGATCTCGGTGGCGTGCCGCAGGATCACGATGCCGTTGTCGGTCCAGGCGGGATCAAGGCCGTAAGGGTTGTAGTTTTGCGGATCGTCGGCTGCTGCGACCGCAGCCCTTGGCTCCCGCTTGAAGATGACCGTGCCGTCGGCGATGGCGCGCACGGGCAACGGTTGGTTTTGTGCATCCTGCGGTGCCCGGATATGCAGGCCGTTGTGCCACGTGAGAGCGGTGGTCAGCGGATACGAACCGAGCGGCGCGCCACCGGAGCCGGGTGCAATGTCGACGCCGTCGGGCATGGCCGCGGCAACGAAGGCCTCGTCGTCGGCCAGAGGTGCCGGCAGGAAGGGCGGACTGATCAGCATGGGTGTGTCCCTGCCGTTCAGGCCGATGGGGAGAACTTGTGGCTCGACGTGCTGGTCTTGCCGTTGAACTGCCCCTGAGCAAATTCAGGCAGGCTTAGCGGTCGACTCATGGGTCCGACCTGCGCATGCAGTGCCGCATGCTCCTGCCAGGTGCCGGCCGTGCCGTGCTGGATGCCGCTCTCGCTCCACTCCGAGTAGCTGCCCCCGCCGATGATCACGACCTTCTTCTTCGCGGCGATGTGCAGCTCGCCTTCCACGCTCTTGATCACCACGTCCTTGTGCGCGACAAGCACCACCTCGTCGCGGTGCGCCTGGATCTCGATCGGGTCTTCGCTCGCGATGAGCCTGATGCCCTTCTTGTGCGTGAACGCGCGGATGCCTTCGGCTGCGCTCGCCAGCCAGCGCTTGGCAGTGCTGATGGAGGTGTGCCCCTGGCTCGTGAAGGCTGCGTGCTCTCCGGTGTGCAGATGGATGCTGCCCGGCGTGCTGGCTTCGATGCCTGCGGGGCTGGCGAGCACGAGATGTGGCTCGTCCAGTTCGGGGAAGCGGCCATCCTTCTGCCGTGCCTCTTCGCCGCAGATGGCGTCGTTCTGCGCCTTCAAAGCCTTCTGCACGAGGTCTTGATCGACGCCTTGCTCTTGCGCCTTGTGCACCTGCGCTGCTTCGGCCAGCGCGTCGTGCTGATCCTGTGCAGTCATCAATCGTTGGGTTGTCTCCCCCATGTCCTTGGCGTGGCGAGCGGCATCGGGGCGGCCTTCGGTGGTGATGAGCATGCCGTCCTGAGCCCGCAGCACCCCATGCCCGTCAGTCCTCAACTCGAAGCCCTCGCCTCTCGAATCTTTCCTGCCCGAGTTGTCCTCGATGCGCGTGATCGCCCCCAGGCTCA
>NZ_QXMN01000167.1:0-1982 GCF_003581445.1 Acidovorax cavernicola
TCGCCCTATTCGGACTCGATTTCTCTACGGCTTCCCTATTCGGTTAACCTTGCCACTGAATGTAAGTCGCTGACCCATTATACAAAAGGTACGCAGTCACCCTTGCGGGCTCCTACTTTTTGTAAGCATGCGGTTTCAGGATCTATTTCACTCCCCTCCCGGGGTTCTTTTCGCCTTTCCCTCACGGTACTGGTTCACTATCGGTCGATTACGAGTATTTAGCCTTGGAGGATGGTCCCCCCATATTCAGACAAGGTTTCTCGTGCCCCGCCCTACTTTTCTCTAGCTTAGTACCACTCGTCTGTTTTCGCATACGGGACTATCACCCACTATGGTTGGCCTTTCCATGCCACTTTGCTAACAGTCGAGATATCACTAGAAGGCTGTTCCGATTTCGCTCGCCACTACTTTCGGAATCTCGGTTGATGTCTTTTCCTCGAGCTACTTAGATGTTTCAGTTCACTCGGTTCGCCTCGCATGACTATGTATTCATCATGCGATACCCTTGCGGGTGGGTTTCCCCATTCAGAAATCTCCGGATCAAAGCTTATTTGCCAGCTCCCCGAAGCTTATCGCAGGCTATCACGTCTTTCGTCGCCTGTAATCGCCAAGGCATCCACCACATGCTCTTAGTCACTTGACCCTATAACTTTGACGTCTTGTTAAAGACTTCGCGGTTGTATCAAAGACTGTGCGAGGTCTCTCACCTCGCGCGTTATGCCGTAATGTGAATATTCTTTTTGCTTCCACTGATTGCTCAGTGGTTGTTTAGAGAATGATTCGTCATTACTTAAAATTTAACAAAGTTAAATTTTGTTTTGACGCAATCAAAAATGTTGTTAGCGGCACGGTGCAGTAAAACCTTTACGAATTTCTGCTTTCCGCTAACAACTCTGATTTCGACTCTATGAATTTTTAAAGAACAGCCGATGAATCGTTAGATAACGATTCAACACAAAAGCAGTCTTGTTGAAGACTGCTTTTGTGTTGAGTCAAAAATTATAGCATGCCTGAGGCGGTACTTTTGGTACAAACCCGAGGTCATTGGTGGAGGATGACGGGATCGAACCGACGACCCCCTGCTTGCAAAGCAGGTGCTCTCCCAGCTGAGCTAATCCCCCGGGATCCTCAAAAATCGGATTGGAAGCAATGGTGGGTCTAGTTGGGCTCGAACCAACGACCCCTGCGTTATCAACACAGTGCTCTAACCAGCTGAGCTACAGACCCATTCCTGTTTCGACAGACTTTCATCTGTCTCTACAAGAGTGTTCCAACAACCGATAAGTGTGGACGTTCAAATTTAACTGCGGTTTTCCAGAAAGGAGGTGATCCAGCCGCACCTTCCGATACGGCTACCTTGTTACGACTTCACCCCAGTCACGAACCCCGCCGTGGTAAGCGCCCTCCTTACGGTTAGGCTACCTACTTCTGGCGAGACCCGCTCCCATGGTGTGACGGGCGGTGTGTACAAGACCCGGGAACGTATTCACCGCGACATTCTGATCCGCGATTACTAGCGATTCCGACTTCACGCAGTCGAGTTGCAGACTGCGATCCGGACTACGACTGGCTTTATGGGATTAGCTCCCCCTCGCGGGTTGGCAACCCTCTGTACCAGCCATTGTATGACGTGTGTAGCCCCACCTATAAGGGCCATGAGGACTTGACGTCATCCCCACCTTCCTCCGGTTTGTCACCGGCAGTCCCATTAGAGTGCCCAACTGAATGTAGCAACTAATGGCAAGGGTTGCGCTCGTTGCGGGACTTAACCCAACATCTCACGACACGAGCTGACGACAGCCATGCAGCACCTGTGTTACGGTTCTCTTTCGAGCACGAAACCATCTCTGGTAACTTCCGTACATGTCAAAGGTGGGTAAGGTTTTTCGCGTTGCATCGAATTAAACCACATCATCCACCGCTTGTGCGGGTCCCCGTCAATTCCTTTGAGTTTCAACCTTGCGGCCGTACTCCCCAGGCGG
>NZ_QXMN01000168.1:0-1978 GCF_003581445.1 Acidovorax cavernicola
CGCCGGCTTCGACCCGCAGGCCGTGGCGGCTTTCGGTCCGCACGATATCGAACGGCTGATGGGCAATGCGGGCATCGTGCGCGCCCGGGCGAAGATCGAGGCGACGATTCGCGGCGCGCAGATCTTTCTCGAGATGCAGGCGCGTGGCGAAGACTTCGCCGACTACTGCTGGTCGTTCACCAACGGCCAGCCGCTGCAGGGCACGGGCAATGCGACGCAGACCGAGCTGTCGGCGCTGATCTCCAAGGACATGAAGCGCCGCGGCTTCAAGTTTGTCGGGCCGACCATCGTCCATGCCTGGATGCAGGCCGTGGGCATCGTCAACGACCATGCTGCGTCGTGCTTTCGTCGCCCGCAGGTGATGGCGCCCTGAGACGCAACATCTAGCCGCGCATGACAGCTTCACCTCCCCGGCAATTGCCGGGCGTCGCGGCCATTCTGCTGGCCTCGCTCCTGTGGGGAACCACTGGCGTGGCGGCGACCTTTGCGCCCGAAGTGGGCGCGGCCGCGATCGGCGCCGCGGCCATGGGAATCGGCGGGCTGCTGCAGGCCGCCATGGCGCTGCGCCCCATGGGCCGCAGCCTGGCGGCGCTGCGCGCGCAGTGGCAGTGGCTGGTGCTGGGCGCGATCGCGGTCGCGGTCTACCCGCTGGCGTTCTACGGATCGATGCGCCTGGCCGGCGTGACCATAGGCACCGTGGTGTCCATAGGCTCGGCGCCCTTGTTTTCCGCGGCGCTGGAAATGGCCCTCGATGGCACGCGCGTCAGCCGGCGCTGGGCCGTGGGCGCGGCGCTGGGCGTGACCGGCATGGGCCTGCTGTGCTTTGCCGAAGGCGCGGGCCACGGCACGCCCGCGCCGTCCGTCACGGCCGGCGTCGTGCTGGGCCTGCTCGCCGGGCTGACCTATGCGCTGTATTCGTGGGCCGCGCGGCGGCTGATGCAGCGGCGCGTCGCCCCGCGCGCCGCGATGGGCGCGATCTTCGGTCTCGCCCGTGGGCATCTACATGTGGCTGGTGCCGATGTTCCTCGGCTATGTCTGCTTCGGCTACGGGCTGGCGCGCATTCCCGCGAGCACCGCCACGGCCATCACGCTGGTCGAGCCCGTGGTCGCCGCGGGTCTGGCGGCGCTGATCGTCGGCGAGCGGTTGCCGGGACAGGGCTGGGCCGGCGTGGCGCTGATCTTCATCTGCCTGGTGTGCATCACCCTGCCGCGGCGCACGGGCTCTCAATCGGCGGACTGCGCCGCATCCACGCGGCAGCGCGACTCGAAGCCGATCACTTCAGGCCGGCAGACATAGCTCTGCAGCCATTCGGAAAAGCGCTTGAGCACGGGCGAGTTCTTGCGGTCCGGCCGGTAGTAGAGGAAAAAGCGCGGCGACTTCTCGAGCGGCAGCTGCTTAAGCAGGTCCACGCCGAACGGCGCGACCAGGCTGCCGGCCTGGATATGGGCCAGCGCATCGAGGTAGGAAATATGGCCTATGCCCAGCCCGGCCAGCGTCGCCTCGAGCATTGCGTCGTGGGTGTGCAGCTGCAGCACCGGCTGGTTGTTCGTCTGGCGCAGGCCCAGCAGGTCCAGCGTGTCCTGCCACAACGTGTTTTCCGCGAGCGGCAACACCAGCGAGTGCTGCAGCAGGTCTTCGGGCGTGTTCACGGGCAGGCGCGCGAGCAGCGACGGCGCCGCGACCAGCACCTTGAGGTCTTCGACCAGCGGCGTTTCCGAGAGCAGCGGAATGCCGCCATAGCCCCAGTGGATGGCCGCGTCTATGCCCTGCTGCTGCAGATCGGGCAGCTCCACCCCCACCAGCATGCGCACATCGATATCGGGGAACTCCGATTTGAAGTTGCCCAGATTGCGGATCAGGTACTGGGTTGCGAAATACGGGCTGACGTGCAGCACCAGATTGCGGCGCGCGTCCTTGTTGGTCACCGCGAGCACGCCCTTGGCGAGCGCATCGAAACCCTGCTTGACCGGCTCGTAC
>NZ_QXMN01000069.1:0-17601 GCF_003581445.1 Acidovorax cavernicola
ACCGTGATCGTGCAGCCCGACCGGCGCTCGCCGACCGCGGTGCAGATGGTCTGGGTGCGGGTCGGTTCGATGGACGAGGTCGACGGCACCTCGGGCGTGGCGCACGTGCTGGAGCACATGCTGTTCAAGGGCACGAAGACCGTGCCGGCCGGCGAATTCTCGCGCCGCGTGGCGGCGCTGGGCGGGCAGGAAAACGCCTTCACCATGCGCGACGCCACCGGCTACTACCAGCAGATCCCGGTCGGCAGCCTCGAACAGGTGATGAAGCTCGAGTCGGACCGCTTCGCCAACAACCAGTGGCCCGACGACGAGTTCAAGCGCGAGATCGAGGTGGTCAAGGAAGAGCGCCGCCTGCGCACCGAAGACCAGCCGCGCGCCCTGCTCGGCGAGCAGCAGAACGCCGCCGTCTTCACGTCTTCGCCCTACCGCCGCCCGGTAGTGGGCTGGATGAGCGACCTCGATTCGATGACGCCCGCCGACGCGCGTGCCTTCTTCCAGCGCTGGTACGTGCCGGCCAACGCCGTGCTCGTGGTGGCCGGCGATGTCGACGTGGCGCGCGTGCGTGCGCTGGCCGAGAAGTACTACGGCAGCATCCCCGCGCGTGCCGTGCCGGAGCGCAAGCCGCGCACCGAGCCCGCGCAGCGCGGCATCCGTCGCCTCGAGTTCAAGGCTCCGGCCGAGCAGGCGTACGTGTCGCTCGCCTTCCGCGTGCCGCAGATCACCAATGTCGACGACGCGAACAGCGACGCCTGGGCGCTGGTGGTGCTCTCGGCCGTGCTCGACGGCTACGCCGGCGCGCGGCTGGACCGCGCGCTCACGCAGGGCCCGGGCCGCGTCGCCGATTCGGCCGGCGCGTACGCGGGCTTCGTCGGTCGCGGCCCGCAGCTTTTCATGCTCGACGGCGTGCCGGCGGCGGGCAAGACCGCCGAGACGGTCGAGGCCGCGCTGCGTGAGCAGGTGGCGCGCGTGGCCAAGGACGGTGTCGGCGAGGCCGAGCTGGCCCGCGTCAAGACGCAGTGGGTGGCGAGCGAAACCTACAAGCGCGATTCGGTGATGGCGCAGGCGCGCGAGCTCGGCAGCAACTGGATCCAGGGCCTGCCGCTGGACGCCAGCGAGCGCATCGTCGCCCGGCTGCAGGCCGTGACGGCGGCGCAGGTGCAGGCCGTGGCCGCCAAGTATTTCGGCGATGACCAGCTCACGGTCGCCACGCTGCGGCCCCTGCCGTCCGAACCCAAGCGCGGCCGCGGCTTTGCAGCCCCCGCTGGCGAGATGCGCTGAAAGGCACCGGATTCCATGAAGACCCTCAAGAAGATTGCAAGCACCGCCCTGCTGGCGGGCATCACCGCGCTGTTCGGCATGGGCAGTGCGCAGGCCGCGCTGCCCATCCAGCACTGGACGCTGGCCAACGGCGCCAAGGTGTACCTCGTGTCGACCAACGCGCTGCCGATCGTCGACGTGCAGATCGACTTCGACGCCGGCAGCCGGCGCGACCCGGCCGCGCAGGCCGGGCTGGCCAGCACCAGCGCCGCGATGGTCGAGAAGGGCGTGCGCGCCGGCCGCAACGGCGAGCCCGCGCTCGACCAGAACGCGCTGGGCGAGGCCTGGGCCGATCTGGGCGCGAGCTTCGACGTGAGCGCCGGCACCGACCGCACCAGCTACACGCTGCGCACGTTGTCCGATCCGGCGCTGCTGAACAAGGCCGTGGCGCTGGCCGCGCGCGAGATCGGCGAGCCGTCGTTCCCCGACGACATCTGGCCGCGCGAACGCGAGCGCATCAACGCCGCCATCAAGGAAGCCAACACCAAGCCCGCGACCGTCGTCGGTCGCGCGTTCGCACAGGCCGTGTACGGCACGCATCCCTACGGCCAGGAAGTGACCGAGGCCACGCTGGCGCGCATCGACACCGCCGCCATGCGCCAGCGCTACGAGCAGCTGATTCAGCCGTGCCGCGCCAAGCTCAGCATCGTGGGTGCGGTCACGCGCGCCGAGGCCGAGGCGCTGGCGACCGCGCTGCTGTCGCGCCTGCCCAACCCCGCCACCTGTGCACCGCTGCCGGCCATCGCGCCCGTGGTGGCGCTCACGGCGCCGAAGGACGAGCGCATTGCCTTCGACTCGGCGCAGGCGCACGTCTTCATCGGCCAGCCCGGCTACCCGCGCCAGGACCCGGACCACTTCGCGCTCACGCTCGGCAACTACGTGCTCGGCGGCGGCGGCTTCGTCTCGCGGCTGACCGAACAGGTGCGCGAGAAGCGCGGCCTGGCCTACAGCGTCTACAGCGGCTTCGCGCCGGGGCTCGACGCGGGCGCCTTCCGCATCGGCTTCCAGACCCGGCCCGACCAGGCCGAGGCGGCGACCCAGGTCTCGCGCGAGGTGCTCGCCAAGTTCGTGGCCGAAGGCCCGACCGAGAAGGAGTTGAAGGCCGCCAAGGACAACCTGATCGGCGGCTTCCCGCTGCTGCTGGACAGCAACCGCAAGCTGATCGGCAACGTTGCCAACATCGCCTGGTACGACCTGCCGCTGGACTACCTCGACACCTGGACTGCGCGCATGAACGCGGTCACGGCCGCCGACATCAAGGCCGCGTTCGGCCGCAAGCTGCAGCCGCAGCGCATGGTGACGGTGGTGGTGGGCGGCAAGCAGGCCGCGCCCTAAAAGAAAGAAGGCGCTCAGGCCAGCGCGTGCGGCCCGCTGCGCGCGGCCTCGCGCACCGCGGCGCCGAGTTGCTCCAGCAGGCGGGGCGCCGCGCGGGCATGCTGCCAGTACAACGGCACCGGCAGCGTCGCGCCGGGCACCAGTTCCACCAGCGTGCCGCCCCGCAGCGCGTCGGCGACCATGCTGGTCGGGTGCATGCCCCAGCCGATGCCCCGGCAGGCCGCCTCGACGAAGGCGGCGGGCGAAGGCACCCAGTGGCGCGGCGTTTCCACGTTGCGGTGGCAGATGCGGCGCACCCAGCGCGCCTGCAGCCGGTCCTTGCGGTCGAACACCAGGTTCGGCGCGGCGGCCAGCGTGCGCGCCCCCACGTCCTTGGCGAAATACCGTTCCACGAAACCCGGGCTCGCGGCGGCCACGTAATGCACCGTGCCCAGCGCCTCGCTGTTGCAGCCCGTGACCGGCTGGGCCAGCGCGGTCACGGCCGCCAACACGGCGCCGCTGCGCAGCCGTTCGGCCGTGTGGTCCTGGTCGTCGGCCGTCAGGTCGAGCAGAGCCTCCGGCGCCTGCGCGGCGAAGGCCGCGGCCCCGGCCATGAACCAGGTCGCGAGGCTGTCGGCGTTGACCGCCACCCGCACCGTGACCCGCTCGTGCGCCTCGCCGCTGCCCATGCCGAGCGCGGGCAGGGCTTCGCGCAGCTCGTGTTCCAGCATGCCCACGCGCTCGACATGCCGGCACAGCTGCAGGCCGGCCTCGGTCGCCACGCAGGGCTGGCCGCGCACCAGCAGCGCGCCGCCGGTGCGTTCCTCGAGCAGCTTCACGCGCTGCGACACCGCCGAGGGCGTGACGTGCAGCGCGCGGGCGGCGCGCTCGAAACTGCCTTCGCGCACCACGGCGGCGAGGGCGTGCAGGGCAGCGTAGTCGAGCATCGTGGCGAATGAAGTAAAACTGAATTGAAGTTAGAAAGTTTAGTTTGATTTAACACCCTGCGGACGGCAAGCTCGGGCCATGACCGCCGTCCACACCTCCACCGCCTTCCTCAACGGGCTCTTCATGAGCCTGGTGCTCATCGTCGCCATCGGCGCCCAGAACGCGTACGTGCTGCGCCAGGGCTTGCGCCGCGAGCACGTGAGCGCGGTGGTGCTGTTCTGCGCCGCCTGCGACGCGGTGCTGGTCGCCGCGGGCGTGGCCGGCATGGCACAGGCGCTGAAGGGGCGGCCGATGCTGGCGACGCTGCTTGCGGGTTTCGGCGCGGCCTTTCTTTGCGGCTACGGGCTGCGCGCGCTGTGGCGCTCGCGCCAACCGGGGGCGCTGCAGACGGCGTCGCAGGGCGCATCGCTCTCGCGTGCCGCGGTGGTCGCCCAGGCCGCCGGCTTCACGTTGCTGAACCCGCATGTCTACCTCGACACCGTGCTGCTCGTGGGCAGTGCAGGGGCGCAGTACCCGGGCGCGCTCAAGCTCTGGTTCGTGGCCGGGTCGACGCTCGCCAGCGTGCTGTGGTTCACGGCGCTGGGTTTCGGTGCGCGGCTGCTCGCGCCGGTGTTTGCGCGCCCGCGTGCCTGGCAGATGCTCGATGCGCTCATCGGCGGCACCATGCTCGTATTGGCGGCCTTTCTTGCCCGCCGCGCGTTCATGGGCTACTGACGAGGCGAGGTGGGCCGGCCACGGCGTTAAGCTCGCCGCATGCCCCAGAAGCCCTCGAAGAAGAAGAACGCCGCCGCGCCCGTCTCGCGCACCCCCGCCGCCAAGCGCCCCTCGCGGCCCAGCGAGGTGCGCATCATCGGCGGCGAGTGGAAGCGCACCCGCCTGGCCGTGGCCGACAAGCCCGGCCTGCGCCCCACGCCCGATCGCGTGCGTGAAACGCTGTTCAACTGGCTCGCGAGCCTGGCCGGTGTGGGCGGCGGGGCGCTGCCAGGCTGGCACTGCATCGACGCGTTCGCGGGCACCGGCGCGCTCGGCCTCGAGGCGGCCTCGCGCGGCGCGGCGAACGTGCTGCTGTGCGAGCAGGACGCCGCGCTGGTCGCCCAGTTGCAGACCGCCAAGACCAAGCTCTCGGCCGACGCCGTGCGCGTGGAGCGCGGCAACGGCGTCACCGCGCTCGAGCGCGCGGCGGCGGGCAGCCTGCAGGCGGTGTTTCTCGATCCGCCCTTCGACACTCTCGCGCTGTACGAGCCGGCCCTGCGCGCCGCTGCGCGTGCGCTGCATCCCGACGGTGCCATCTACCTCGAGGCGCCGCGCCGCTGGACCGTTGAAGAACTCGCCGCGCTGGGCCTGGCCGAATTCCGCTATTTGAAGGCCGGCGCCGTGCATGCCCATCTGCTGCGGCACGCCGCGTCCGTGCCTGCATAATCCGCCGGACAAGCCGCACCGGCAGCATGAGGAAGAAGCAACCATGGCCAGCAACGTGATCGCGGTTTATCCCGGCACTTTCGACCCCATCACCCTCGGTCACGAGGACGTGGTGCGGCGTGCAACCCAACTCTTCTCCAAGGTGATCGTCGCCGTCGCGGCGGGCCACCACAAGAAGGCGCTGTTCACGCTCTCCGAGCGCATGGACATGGCCCGCGAGGCGGTGAAGCCCTACAGCGACCAGGTCACGGTCGAGAGCTTTTCCGGCCTGCTGCGCGACTTCGTGGTCGCGCGCGGCGGCAAGGCCATGGTGCGCGGTCTGCGCGCCGTGACCGACTTCGACTACGAGTTCCAGCTCGCGGGCATGAACCGCTCGCTGATGCCCGACGTCGAGACCGTGTTCCTGACGCCCAGCGACAAGTACCAGTTCATCTCCAGCACCTTCGTGCGCGAGATCGCCATGCTCGGCGGCGAGGTCAACAAGTTCGTCTCGCCGAACGTCGAGCAGCAGTTGACAGCCAAAGTCCGCAGCCTCGGCCGCGAATGAGCGCGCTCCCGGGCTTCGTGCGGAGGTGAGCGGCATTCCCTTGCCCCGCCTGCATCCGCTGGGCGACGCGGCGCTGGTGTGCGACCTGCCCGCGCCGGCCACGCTGGCGCAGCAGCAGCGCATCTGGGCGCTGGCCGCCGAGGTGCTGGCCTGGCCCGGCGTCGGCGAGGCGTTGCCGGGCATGAACAACCTCACGCTGACCTTCGACCCGACCGCCGTGGCGTTCGAGGAGCTCGCGGCGCGCGTGCTCGAGGCCTGGCCGGGGCTCTCGGCCCATGCCGCCGAGGGGCGGCGCATCGAGATTCCCGTGGCCTACGGCGGCGAGCATGGCCCCGACCTCGCCGACGTGGCGGCTCACACCGGGCTGTCGGCGGCCGAGGTGGTGCGTCGTCACAGCGGCGGCGACTACGTGGTCTACCTGCTCGGTTTCCTGCCGGGCTTTGCCTTCATGGGCGGGCTGCCACCCGAACTCGCGACACCGCGACGCACCGAACCGCGCACCGCCGTGCCCGCGCGCTCGGTCGGCATCGGCGGCGAGCAGACCGGCATCTACCCGCTGGTGTCGCCGGGCGGCTGGCAGCTCATCGGCCGCACGCCGCTCGAACTGTTCGATCCCTCCGCCGAGTCGCCCACGCTCCTGCGCCCGGGCGACCGCGTGCGCTTCGTCGTCGAAAGCCTGCAGACATGATCCTCGTGCGCAAACCGGGCGTGCATGCCTCGGTGCAGGACCTCGGGCGGCCCGGCCTGCGTCAGCTCGGCATCTGCCCAGGCGGTGCGCTCGACATGCTCGCGCTCACGCTGGCGAACCGGCTGGTCGGCAACGCCGACGCGGCGGCGGGCATCGAGCTCACCATGGGCGGCTGCGAGCTGCAGTTCGAGACCGACACCCGCATCGCGCTCACCGGCGACGACTTCGGCGCCACGCTCGACGGCGTGCCGCTGTGGCCCTGCTGGAGCGTGCCGGTGCGCGCCGGCCAGACGCTGCGGCTCGCTGGCGCCAACGCGCCCGGCGCGGCGAAGGCCGGCCTGCGCAGCTGGCTCGCGGTGGCCGGCGGCATCGACGCGGCGCCCGTGCTCGGCTCGCGCAGCACCGACCTCAAGGCCGGCTTCGGCGGACACGAAGGCCGAGCGCTGCGCAAGGGCGACCGGCTCGCGCTGGGGGCTTCGCGCCTCGATGCCGAACGAACGGCGCGTCGGCCTTTCGGCCTGCGCGCGCCCGACTGGGGCGTGGCAGAGCCCGACGGCGCGCTCGTGCTGCGCGTGCTGCCCGGTCCCGAATTCGAGCTGTTCACACCGGACGCGCAGGCGCTGCTGTGGAACGAGCGCTGGCGCATCACGCCGCAGAGCAACCGCATGGGCAGCCGGCTTGCCGGCGCCGAGCTGCACCGCAAGGCGGGCGGTGACATGCTGTCGTCGGGCGTGATTCCCGGCACCATCCAGGTCCCGCCGTCGGGCCAACCGATCATCCTGATGGGCGACGCGCAGACCACCGGCGGCTACCCGCGCATCGGCGTGGTGATCCGTGCCGATCTGTGGAAGCTCGCGCAGGCGCCGCTGGGTGGCCGGTTGCGCCTGGTGCGCACCGACCTGCCGCATGCGCTCGAGGCCTGGGCCGGGCAGCAGCGCTACCTGGCGCAGGTGGCGCAGGGGCTCGCCGCTGCGGGCTGGCCCGGCGCGGCCTAGACTGTGGGTGTCGCAGGTCGTTCCCACCTGCCCACGAGACGAGACGGAGAACATCCCATGCAGATCGACCTGAACGCCGACCTCGGCGAAGGCGCCGGCAGCGACGAAGCGCTGCTCGGCCTTGTGAGTTCCGCCAACATCGCCTGCGGCTGGCACGCCGGCGACGCGAAGACCATGCAGCAGTGCGTGCGCTGGGCCATGGCGCATGGTGTGGCGATCGGCGCGCATCCGAGCTTTCCCGATCGCGAGAATTTCGGCCGCAGCACCATGCACCTGCCGCCCGAGGAGATCGTGGCGAACGTGCTCTACCAGGTCGGCGCGCTGGCCGCGATCGTCAAGGCCGAGGGCGGCCGGCTTGCGCACGTGAAGCCGCACGGCCAGCTCTACAACCAGGCGGTGAAAGAACCCGAATTGGCCGAGGCGCTGTGCGAGGCGGTGCGCCGCTTCGACCCTTCGCTCAAGTTCTTCGGCCTCGCGGGCAGCAACATGATCGACGCGGCGCGCCGCGCCGGCCTGCAGCCTGTCGAGGAGGTGTTCGCCGACCGCGGCTACATGCCCGACGGCAGCCTCGTGCCGCGCAGCCAGCCCGGCGCGCTCATCGAGAGCGAGGAGCAATCGCTCGCGCAGACGCTGTCCCTGGTGCGCGACCACCGCGTGGTCGCCATTGACGGCAGCACCGTGCCCGTCAATGCCCAGAGCGTGTGCCTGCACGGCGACGGCGCGCATGCGCTGGCTTTCGCGCGGCGCATCCGCGAACGGCTGCAGCAGGAAGGCATCGCCGTGCGCGCGATGGCCTGAACGCAGGCGACGCGATGCCGGCGAAGCGTGCTTCCCCCACCGTCCTGCTGACGGGCTTCGAGCCTTTCGAACAGGAGTTGCTCAATCCGTCGTGGGAGGCGGTGCGCGCGCTCGACGGCTGGAAATGCGGCCGCGCCACGGTGCATGCGCGGCTGGTGCCCTGCGTCTTCGGCGATGCACTCGACGCGCTCGATCGTGTGATGGACGAGCTCCAGCCAGTGCTGGTCGTGTGCATCGGCCAGGCCGGTGGCCGCGCCGAGTTCACGCCGGAGCGCATCGCCATCAACGTCGACGACGCCCGCGTGCCCGACAACCATGGCCGCCAGCCGATCGACGTGCCGGTGGTGCCCGGCGCGCCCACCGCCTATTTCTCGACCTTGCCCGTGAAGGCGATCGTGCGCGAGTTGCGTGCGGGTGGCGTGCCGGCTTCTGTGTCGAACAGCGCGGGCACCTTCGTGTGCAACCACCTCTTCTACGGGCTGATGCATCGCCTCGCGACGCATCCGTCGGCGGCAGGCGCGCGTGGCGGCTTCATCCACATTCCCTACCTGCCCGCGCAGGCGGCGCGCTTTCCGGGCGCGCCGAGCATGTCGCTCGAGACGCTGGTCGATGCGTTGCGCATCACCGTGAAGACGGCGCTCGCCGTGAAGCACGACGTGGCGGAAACCGGCGGCCAGCTGCACTGACCGTGTGCGCGGCTGCGCCTAAGCGGCCGGGAAGTGCTTGCCCAGCCAGGCGTTGAGCGCTGCGTTGACGAGGGCCGGCTTCTCCATCGTCAGCATGTGGCCGCATTGCGGCACCCACACCACCTGGGCACGCGGCAGCAGCGCCGCCATCTCGCGGGTGCATTCGGGTGGCGCGAGGCGGTCGTCGTCGCCGCACATCAGTAGCACCGGAACGCGCAGCGAGGCCAGGTGCGTGCGCGCATCGGGGCGGCGCATCACGGCGTGGTTCTGGCGGATGAGCTGGGCCGCGCCGGCGCCGAGCACGATGTCGAGGTAGCGTTGCACCAGCGTCGGGTTGGCGGCCTGCGCGGGGTGGAAGGCGAAGGCGACGTTGGGCTCGATGATCTCGCGCACCTCGCCGCGCTCGAAACACTCGATGGCGCCTTCGCGCAGTTCGAACATGTCGGGCGTCTCGGGCCGTGCGCTGGTGCCCAGCAGCATCAGCCCGGCGATGCGTTCGGGCGCCTGGCGGGCCGCTTCCATGGCGACCATGCCGCCCATCGACGCGCCGCACAGCACCAGCGGGCCGTCGTGTTCGCGCAGCACGGCGCCGGCCATGCCTTCGATGGTGTCGTGGCGGGTCTGGACGTCGCTCACGCGGGCCTTGAAAGCGACGGGAAGTGCGGGCAGTTGGGCCTCCCAGAGACGTTCGTCGCAGGCGAGGCCGGGCAGCAGGACAAGATGGGGCATGGGGCCGATTCTGCGCGATCGCATGCGGCCGCCGCTACCCGTGCGCCGCGGTGGCGACCCTGCAACAGCGGGTTGGCACGAAGAGCCGGTGTCATGCGCACGGTGGACAATGCATGCAATGTCCACCACCACCCCCGACTCCGCCCCCACCGACCTCATCCTGATCCGCCACGGCGAAACCGCCTGGAACCGCGAGCTGCGCTTCCAGGGCCACGCGGACGTCCCGCTCAACGACATCGGCCACGAGCAGGCCCGCCGCCTCGGCTTGCGGCTCGCGGGCGAGACGGCACAGCACCTCATCAGCAGCGACCTCATGCGCGCCCAGCAGACCGCGGCGCCCGCGGCGCAGCAGCTCGCGCTGCAGGTCGTGACCTCGGTGGCGCTGCGCGAGCAGCACTTCGGCGTGGTCGAGGGCATGCGAGCCGACGAGATCCAGAGCCAGCATCCGCGCGCCTGGGAAGAGTGGCTGGAGTTCCGCGAAGACCACGCCATGCCGCAGGGCGAGAGCGCGCGCGAGTTCCATGCGCGCGTGATCGCCGCGCTCGGCACCGTCGCCGCCGCGCACCGCGGCCAGCGCCTGATCGTCGTCACGCACGGCGGCGTGCTCGACATGGTGTGGCGCACCGCGCGCGGGCTGAGCCTCAGCGGGCCGCGCCAGAGCGAGATTCCCAATGCGGGCTTCAACCGCATCCGCATTGCCGACCCGGCCGCGCCGGACGCCATCGAGATCGTCGAGTGGGCCGACACGCGCCACCTGGCCGACCTGCCGCCGCAGCCGACCTACGACCAGCGGCGGCACCTCAGGAAAGACTGATCTCTTCGGTTCGGTTCAGGCCGGGCAACTGCCCGGCTTCGGCGTACGCAGCAACGGCACGCCGGCGCCCACGCCCGTGGGCTGGCCGCCGTCCACCGCGAGGCGGCCGTTCACCAGCACCGTGACCACACCTTCGGACAGCAGCGTGGGCTGCGTGTAGGTGGCCTTGGCCGCGAAGCGCTTCGGGTCGAACACCACCACGTCGGCGTGGTAGCCGGGGCGCAGGTGGCCGCGCTGCACGAGGCCCAGCGTGTCGGCCGTGAGCGAGGTGCTGCTGCGGATGAACTGCGCCAGCGAGATCGCGCGCTCCTTCGCTACGTACTGGTCGTACTTGCGCGCGAAGGTGCCGTAGGCGCGCGGATGGCCCAGCGACGAGTCGGACGAGGTCATGACCCAGGGCCGCTTCATGAAGGCGCGCACGTCGTCGTCGCTCATGTTGAACGAGGCGATCATCAGGTCGCCGTCGCGCAGCACGGCAATGGCGGCGTCGACCGGGTCGGCGTTCGAGGCCTTGGCCACGTCGGCCAGCGTCTTGCCCACGTACTTCGTGCTGCCGGCCGAGAACAGGATGGCCTCGGGCCCGCCGCGCAGGCGCAGGTTCTCGCGCATGTCCTTGCGCAGGCGCTCCTGCTGCGCCGCATCGTCGAAGCGCTGCAGCGTCGCGGCGCGGCCGCCTTCGTTGGCCCAGGGCGGCAGCAGCGCGGCCGAGAAGCGCGTGCTCGACGCGGTCCAGGGGTAGTGGTCGGCCGTGATGTCCAGGCCCGCGGCGCGCTCCTTCTCGATGCGCCGGATGATGTCGCCGCTCTGGCCCTGCACGGCTACGCCCAGCGCCTTGATGTGCGCCACATGCACCGGCAGTTTCGCCTCGTGGCCGATGCGGATCACCTCGTCGATCGAACCCTTCAGGCCGACGTTGTACATGGCCTCGTCGCGGATGTGGCTGTCGTACAGGCCGCCGTGCGCGGCCGCCACCTTCGCGAGCTCGATGACTTCCTCGGTCTTCGAGAAGTTCTGCGGCGGGTAGAACAGGCCGGTGGACAGCCCGAGCGCGCCGTCGCACATCGCGCGGCCTAGGTGCTGCTTCATGGCGTTCATCTGCGCGGGCGTGGGGGCGCGGTTGGCCTCGCCGAGCTGGCTGATGCGCAGCGGCCCGAAGCCCGCGTACATCGCGACGTTGGTGCCGACCGGCACGGCGCGCAGCTTCTGTGTCTGTGCCGCGATGTCGTAGCCGCCGAAGCCGTCGTTGCCGATCACGGCCGTGGTCACGCCCTGCGTGAGGAACGGGATGTTCAGGCGCTTGCGTGCGTCGTTCGAGAGCAGGTCGGCGTCGGCGTGCGTGTGGGCGTCGATGAAGCCGGGCGCCACCACGAGGCCGGTGGCGTCGATGGTGCGCCGCGCGCGGAACTGCGCGGGCATGGCGCGGCCCGCGAACACGATGCGGTCGCCCGCGATGCCGACGTCGCCGACCACGGGCGTGTCGCTGTCGCCCGTGTAGACGGTGCCGCCGCGCAGCAGCAGGTCGAGTTCGACCGGGGCTTCAGCGGCTGTGGCCGTGGTGTGGAAGGGCGAGGCGAGGGCCGCGAGAACGGCCAGCGTGACGAGGGAGCGCTGCATGGGCGAACAGGAGGAGAGCGGGAGGAGCGGCCAGTTTAGGAGTCGCTCCCGCGTGGCCGTTAATTCCTTTTGTGCCACGCCCCATGACTGGAAGGCATGGGTGGCGAAGCGCTCACGCCCTGGTGAGCTGCCCGAGTCCCAGCCGTGCGTAGACCGCATCGGCCTGTCGCCGCAGCCGCAGCGATTCGGGCTGGCCGTTGAGCTGCTGCTGCAGCAAACCTTGCGCACCTGCGAGCGCAGCCTCGGTGCCCGTGCGCACCAGCGCATCGAGATACAGCTGCTCGAACAGATCGCGTTGCGCATGGCTGCCGCCGATCTCGATCATGCGCGGCAGTGCGATGCCCAGCCCTTCGACCGCGCCCGCCACATCGCCGCGTGCATGAGCCACGAGGCCGCGCGCGGCCGGCACGCACACGCGCTGCCAGGCGGCGCGCGTGGACGCCGGCGCGACGGGTGCGAAGGCCTCGATGTTGTGCAGCAGCACTTCGGCCTCGGGCCGGCCGGCGCGCGCGAGGCCGTAGAGGTACTGCAGGTCGAGAAAGGGCAGCACGTGGTCGGCCTGACGCTGCCGCAGATGGTTCGCCACGTCGTCCCAGCGCTCGCCCACGTCGATGCCCGCGAGTTCCAGCCGCGCGAGCAATGACACCGCGCCGATCTGGTCCTGCGAATAGTCCTTCACCACGCCCCAGGCGTGCTCGTCGTACACCGCGAGCGCCTCGGCGTCGCGGCCCAGGTCGATCAGGAACAACGCCACGTGCCACCAGTTGTGCGTGACCATGAAGGAGTTGAGCCCGGTCCAGGTGTCGCTCACGCTCTGCATGAAGGCCAACCCTTCGGCCAGCCGGCCTTCGGTGAGCATCACGTGCGCCAGCGCATGGTGCGCCCAGGGCTCCTTGCGGCACAGGCCGATCGCACGCCGTGCGCTGGTTTCGGCTTCGCGCAGCAGGTGGCATTGTTCGTAGCCGAAGGCGGCCATGCCGTGCACGTAGGGCACCTCGGCCGCGGCCGGCAGTGCCGCGAGCGCGAGCCGCAGCATGCCGGGGCAGTCGCCGGTGTTGAAGCAGTGGTACTGGCCCAGCTTCACCGATACCAGGTCGCGCGGATGCTCGCGCGCCTGCTCGGCATGCAGCGCGATGGCGCGTGCGATGTCGCCCTCGGCCCAGGCCTGGACGGCGGCGATGTAGCGTTGCTCGCGCGGCGTGGCGCGGTCGGCGCCGGCATGGGCTTTGGCGAGGAAGGGCTGGGCATTGGCTGCGGCCTCGCGCGATTCGGCGAACAGGTGCAGCGTGGCGCAGTAGGCCTGCACGATCGGGCTGGCATCGTGCTCGGCCAGCGCCAGCAGGTTCACGGCGCGCGCCTCGGTCGAGAGAAAGCCCATGACGAAGTCGTCGACCAGTGCGAGGCTGGCAGCGTCGTCGAGCGTGAGCGGGTTGCCGAGGCCGTCGGCGGTGTGCGGGGTTCCGTGGGAGGGCATGGCGGCATGGTGCCATGCCCTCGCTGTCTGACAAGTCTTCTCAGACACCCGCTTGCTGGTGGCGGTATTCCTGCGTCTTGCCGCCGTAGCCGTAGGCCGCGCCGCGCGCATCGATCACGTGGATGTACGAGACCTCGTGCAGGTCGGGCCGCAGCGCTGCCATGGCCGCATGCACCTCGCGCAGGTAGCGCGCCTTCTCGGACTTGGTGTTGGTCTCGTCGGTGATGCTGATGTCGAGATGGAAGGCTGACTTGCCGAGTTCGGCCAGCGACTTCCCGCCGATGAACCAGCTGTCGGCGGCGATGTACTGCACTGTGACGGCGATGACCGGCAGCGCCTTGCCGAGCACGCTCTGCGTGAGTTCGGCGACCGTGTTGACGGTCGTGTGGGTGAGGGCGGCATCAGGCTGGCCGGAGAGGTGAACGACGATGTGAGGCATGGTGAACTCCTTTGGGGGGTGAAGAACGGGTGGTCGATGGGGTGATTGTGGGATCGGCCTCGCCATCGGAAAAGCGGGAAGATATGATGAAATCCATCGGATCAGCGAATGGATGAATTCCCATGCAAGGCTTCGACCTCGAACAGTTGCGCACCCTGGTGGCCGTGGCAGACGCCGGCAGCCTCACGGCCGCGGCGCCGCGCGTGTACCTGTCGCAGTCCTCGGTGAGCGAGCAGATCCGCAAGCTCGAGGAGCGCGCCGGCCAGTCGCTGCTCACCCGCAGCAAGGCCGGCGTCGCGCCCACCGAGGCGGGCATGCGGTTGCTGGCGCATGCACGGCGCCTCCTCGCGCTGAGCGACGAAGCCTTTCGCGACCTGCGCGGCGAAAGCCTGCAGGGCGAACTGCGCCTGGCCGTGACCGACTACTTCCGCCCCGGTGACCTCACCCGCCTGCTGGGCCGGCTCGGCGAACGCTATCCGCAGGTGCGGCTACATGTGACCATCCTGAAGAGCGATGCGCTGCGCACCGCCTACAGCCACGGTGACTTCGACGTGGCGCTGGCCATGAACATCGCGGGCGCGAGTGCGGCGGCAGCCACCGGCAGCGGTGCCGTGCTGCGGCGCGAATCGCTGGCCTGGCTCGGCGCGACCGGCCTGCGCTTCGTGCGCGGCGAGCCCTTGCGGCTGGTGGCGCTGCCCGACACCTGTTCGCTGCACCAGTTCACCGTGGCCTTGCTGCGTCGTCGGCGTGTGCCCTACGTGCTGGCGCACGTGGGATCAGGGGTGGCGGGCCTGCAATCGGCTCTGGCCGCGGGCCTGGGCGTGGCCTGCCTCAACGAATCGGCGATCGGCGAGGGCATCGCGCGGCTGGCGCCGCCGCATGGACTGCCGGCGCTGCCGCGCGTGGCGTTTCAGTGGTTGCCCGCGCGGCGCGGCGAGACCGCGTTCGTGACGCGGGCGCGGGAGATGCTGTCGTTGCAGCTGGCCTGAAACGCTTCAGGCCAGGCGCTCACACCTTCTCAGACCTGCGGCCAGGGCCGCTGCACTTCCCGGATCTGCTCGAACGCACGCGCCACGCGCAGCACACCGAGATCGTCGAAGCGTTGCCCTGCGATCTGCAGCCCGATCGGCAAGCCGCCGGCCGCGTACCCGCAGTTCACTGACGCCGCCGGCTGCTCCGACATGTTGAACGGCACGGTGAAGCCGATGTGTTCCAGCGGCCGCAGCGGGTCGTTGGTGGGCGAGGGCGCCTCGGCCGCCGCCGGCATGTTGGGCGACACCGGCGAGATCACGTAGTCGAAGCGCGCGCACGCGGTCACCGTCACCACGCGTGTTGCGTGGAACTGGCTGAAGCTGCGGAACACATGCTCGCCGCTGAACTCGGCGGCGCTCTCGGCCCATTCGCGGATGTAGGGCAGCACCTTGGCGCGCTGGTCGGCGCGCAGGGCCTTCATGTCCACGAGCGAGCGCATGCGCCACAGGTGGTCCATGCCGTCGAGCAGGGCCTGCGACATGAAGGGCTGCATCGGCTCGACCGTGGCGCCGGCCTTCTCGAACAGGCGCGCCGCCTGCTCGACTGCGGCCTGGATCTCGGGCTCGACCGCGAGGCCGCAGCCGGCGTCGAGCAGGAGCCCGATGCGTAGGCCGCGCAGATGGTCGGGCGCGACGTCGAACGCGGCCCAGTTGATGTCCTGCGCGGGCAGACTCATGCTGTCGCGCGCGTCGGGCCGGGCCAGCGCCTGCATCATGAGCGCGGCGTCGCCGACGGTGCGTGTCATGGGGCCGGCGGCGCGGCCCATGTACGGCGGATCGATTGGGATGCGCCCCAGGCTGGGCTTGAGTGTGAAGATGCCGCACCAGCTCGCGGGCAGGCGCAGCGAGCCGCCGATGTCGGTGCCCAGGTGCAGTGGGCCGTAGCCTGCAGCGGCTGCGGCGCCGGCGCCGGCGCTGGAACCGCCCGGCGTGCGGCTCAGGTCCCAGGGGTTGCGCGCGAGCGTGTGGAAGCTCGACAGCCCCGACGACAGCATGCCGTAGTCGGGCATGGTGGTCTTGCTGACGATGACCGCGCCGGCTTCCTTCAGTCGCGCGGCCGGCGGGGCATCGGCAGCGGCGGGCATCAGGTCGACGGCGGCGGTGCCCGCGGGCAGCGGGTCACCGCGCGTGGCGATGTTTTCCTTGATGGTGGTCGGCACGCCGTCGAGGGGGCCGCGCGCGTCGCCACGCTGCCAGCGCTGTTCCGAGGCGCGCGCCTGCTCCAGCGCGGCCTCGGGCCGGAACAGCCACGTGGCCTGCAGCCGGGGCTCGCAGTGCTCGATGCGCGCGATGACGGCGCGCGTCACCTCGACCGGCGACAGGCGCTTCTCGCGGTAGGCCGCGGACAGCTCCTGCGCCGACAGGTCGCTCAACGAAGACGAGGAAGAGAAGTCGGACACTGCGCCGCTCATCCCCACGACAGGGCCGACAGGTCGTTCACGAAGATCGGGTTTTCCTTCCAGAGGCCCTTCACGTTCTTCTTCGCCACGGTCGGGAACTGCGGCTGGTAGAGGAAGCCGTTGGCCGCGTCGGTGGCCAGCAGCTTCTGCGCCTCGCCCAGCAGCTTGTTGCGCTCGGCCGCGTTACCGGTGGACTTGATCTTGTCGAACAGCGCGTCGAAGGCCTTCGACTGGTAGCCCCAGTAGTAGTCGGGCTTGGCGTAGTTGCCCAGGTCGAAGGGTTCGACGTGCGAAATGATCGACAGGTCGTAGTCCTTGTTGGTGTAGGTGCCGCTGAGCCACTGCGCCCACTCGACGTTCTGGATCTTCACGTTGATGCCGATCTTGGCGAGCTGGGCCACGATGACTTCGCCGCCCTGGCGCGCATACGGCGGCGGGGGCAGGGTCATGCGCAGTTCGAGCGGCGTCTTCACACCGGCTTCGGCCAGCAGTTTCTTGGCCTTCTCGATGTCGAAGGGGTTGATGCCGGTGGTGTCGACATAGCCCGCCGCGCCCGGCACGTAGTGGCTGCCGATCGGCACGCCCAGTCCGTCGGCCGCACCCTCGATGAAGGCCTTGCGGTCGATGGCCGCGAGGATCGCGCGGCGCACGCGCACGTCATCGAGTGGCTTCTTCTTGTTGTTGATCGAAAGGATGGTCTTGGCGCGCGAGCCCGCCAGGATGGTCTGGTACTGCGGGTTGTTGCGGAACTGCGGCACGGCGCGTGTGCCGATGCGCGTGAACACGTCGACGTCGCCCGAGAGCACGGCTGCGGCTTGCGCGGCGGTGTCGGAGATGAAGCGGAAGGTGACCTTGTTGATCTTCGCGACGGCCGGCGCGCGGAAGCCCTCCCACTTGCTCAGCGTGATCGACGAGCCCTTGGCCCAGTTGTCCAGCTTGTAGGGGCCGGTGCCGATCGGCTTGGTGGCGTTGCCATCGGCGCTCTTGGGTTCGACGATCGCGGCCGTGGCCTGGCCCAGCACGAAGGGCAGGTCGGGGTCGATCTCCTTGTTGATGATCACGACCGTGTGCTCGTCCACCACCTGCGTGGAGAGGTTGGCGAAGGTGCGCTTGTCCTTGTTGGTGCTCTTCTCGCCGCCGGCGCGGTCGAACGCGAACTTGACGGTGGACGCGTTGAAGGGCTCGCCGTTCTGGAACTTCACGCCCTTGCGCAGCTTGAAGGTGTAGGTTTTCAGGTCGGGCGAGATTTCCCAGCTCTCGGCCAGCAGCGGCGTGACGCTGCCGTCGACGTTGATCTTGGTCAGCGTTTCCAGGATGTTGTACTGCACCACTTCGGCGATGGCGGCGGCGGCGCCGGTGGTCGGGTCCAGGCCCGGCGGCTCCAGGGC
>NZ_QXMN01000006.1:0-173397 GCF_003581445.1 Acidovorax cavernicola
CCCCCCCGCCGAACGCCGCCCGATCCGTGAACTCCCCGACGAGCTGATCAGCCAGATCGCCGCCGGAGAAATGGTCGAGCGCCCCGCCTCGGTGGTGCGCGAGTTGCTCGACAACGCGCTGGACGCCGGCGCGCGCCAGATCACCGTGCGCCTGGCCTCGGGCGGTGTGCGGTTGATCTCGGTGGAAGACGATGGTGCGGGCATTCCGCGCGAAGAGCTCACGGTGGCGCTGCGGCGCCACGCCACCAGCAAGATCGCGAGCCTGAGCGACCTGGAAACGGTCGGCACCATGGGTTTTCGCGGCGAGGCGCTCGCGGCCATCAACGCGATTGCCGAACTCAGCATCCTTTCGCGCTTCACCGGCGCCGACAGCGCCTTCGTGCTCGACGGCGGCACCGGCGAACTGCGGCCCGTGGCACGCTCCGTGGGCACCACGGTCGAGGTGCGCGAGCTGTTCTTTGCCACGCCCGCGCGGCGCAAGTTTCTGAAGACCGACGCCACCGAGCTGGCCCATTGCATCGAGGCCGTGCGCCGCCATGCGCTGGCGCGGCCCGAGGTGGGCTTTTCGGTCTGGCACGACGGCAAGCTGGTCGAGCAATGGCGCGCCGCCACCACCCCCGAGCAGCGGCTGGCCGACGCACTGAGCGACGACTTCGTGTCGCAGAGCGTGGCGGTGCTGCGCGAAGGCGGCCCGGTGCGCGTGATCGGCCGCGCCGGCATTCCCGACGCGGCGCGCTCGCGCAACGACCAGCAGTTCTTCTATGTCAACGGCCGCTTCGTGCGCGACAAGGTGCTGTCGCACGCCGTGCGCAGCGCCTACGAAGACGTGCTGCACGGCCAGCGCCAGCCGGTGTACGTGCTGTACCTCGAAATCGACCCTGCGCGTGTCGACGTGAACGTGCACCCGACCAAGATCGAAGTGCGCTTCCGTGACGGGCGCGAGGTGCACCAGGCGGTGCGCCACGCCATCGAGGACGCGCTGGCCGCGCCGCGCGCCGGCGATGCCGTCGCCTCGACAGACGCGCCGCAGCCCTTCTTCAAACAGACCCCGCTGCCACCGAGCGCCAGCTGGTCGCAGCCTGCGATCCCGTTCCAGGCGCGCGAGCGCGGCGCCGGCGACTTCGAGGCGATGTGGCCGCGACGCTCCGAGGAGCAAGGCCACGCGCCGGTCACGGCCTCGTCGCAGTGGCAGACCGAGGCTCCGGCGATGTCGTTCCGCGCGCCGGTCGGTTTGCCCGATGACGAAGCGCAGGCCCCGGCACTGGCACCGACGCCGGCCCCGGTCATGAACGAGGACGCCTGGCCGCTGGGCCGCGCGCTGGCGCAGCTGCAGGGCATCTACATCCTGGCCGAGAACAGCCAGGGCCTCGTGATCGTCGACATGCACGCGGCGCACGAGCGCATCGTCTACGAGCGCCTGAAGACCCAGCTCGACGGCGCGGCCATCACGAGCCAGCCGCTGCTGATCCCCGCCACCTTCGCGGCCACGCCTCAGGAAGTGGCCACGGCCGAGGCGTGTGCCGAGGTGCTGCCGACGCTGGGGCTGGAAATCACACCCTTCTCCGCACGCACGCTGGCGGTGCGCGCCGTGCCCGGCACGCTGGCCGACGGCGACCCGGTGGAGCTGGCGCGCAGCGTGCTCGCCGAGCTGGGCCAGCACGACGCGAGCACCGTGGTGCAGCGCGCGCAGAACGAGCTGCTGTCGACCATGGCCTGCCACGGCGCAGTGCGCGCCAACCGCAAGCTCACCATCGACGAGATGAACGCGCTGCTGCGCCAGATGGAGGCCACCGAGCGCTCCGACCAGTGCAACCACGGCCGGCCGACCTGGCGCCAGCTGTCGATCCGCGAGCTCGATTCGCTGTTCATGCGCGGGCGGTAGGCGCGTCGCCAGCGACCACACCGACATGCCGCAGCGTCACTGCGGCGAGCACCGCCAGGATTGCGATGCTGACGGCGCTCGTGGCTGCGGCCGCATTCAGTCCCGCGATGAAGGCGGCCTGCGCCTGTTCCAGCACGCCGGCAGGCAGTGCGTTCGCCACCGACGTGGCGCCAGCCAGGCTGTCCGATACCGCGCGTTGAAGGTCCTGCGTCATCGCGCCATCGAACTGGTCGGTCATCCGCAGGCGATACACCGCGGTCGTCAGGCTGCCCAGCGTGGCGATGCCCACGGCCAGGCCCAGCTCCTGCACCGTTTCTGACAAGGCGGAGGCCGACCCCGCCTTGTCGGGCGGTGCGGCGCCCACCACCAGGTCGGTGCCCAGCGCGGCGATGGTGCCCAGGCCGAGGTACACCAGCGAGAACGAGGCCGTGACCAATGCAATGCCATCCGGCGTGCGATCGAGCTGGCTCAGCATCAGGTAGCCCACCACCGACAGCCCCAGCGCGCCTGCCATCACATGGCCCGGCCGGATGCGCCGCGCCAGCAGCGGCGCCGTGACGCCGGCCACGAGCATGGCGAGCGCCGGCGGCCCCATCCACAGCCCTGCTGCGAGCGGTGACAACCCTGCCACCAGTTGCAGGTACTGGGTCACCAGCAGCATCGTGCCGCCGACACCGACCAGCCCGACCAGCAGCACCACCAGCGCGACACTGAAGGCCCGGCTGGCGAACAGGCCGAGGTCGATCAACGGATGGCTCAGCTGGCGCTGCCGCCGGATGAACAGCAGCGCGAAGACCAGCCCGCCGAAGAGCGCCCCCACGGCATCGATGCAGATCCCACCCTTGGCGATCTGCTTGACGCCGTAGACCACCGGCAGCAAGGCGAGCAGCGACAGCGCGACGCTGGGCAGGTCCAGCCGCCCCTGCTGCGGGGCGCGGTACTCCGGCAGGAGAAACGGCGCAGCCACCAGCAGGAGCCCGACGACCGGCAACGCCACCAGAAAGGCCACGCCCCAGCCGTGATGCGCGAGCAGCACACCACCCACCACAGGCCCGGCCGCCATGCCCAGCGCGAACATCGTCGCCCAGAGGCCGATGGCCAGCGCGCGCTGGTGAGGTTGCAGGAACATGTTGCTGATGAGCGCGAGCGTCGACGGCATCAGCGTCGCGCCCGCCACGCCGAGCACGGCACGCGCGGCGATCAGTTGGGTGGCGCTGGTCGAGCTGGCCGCCATGACGGACGCCACGCCGAACGCCGCTGCGCCGATCATGAGCAGCTTGCGCCGCCCGATGCGGTCGCCCAGCGTGCCCATCGTGACGAGAAAGCCGGCAATCATGAAACCGTAGGCATCGACGATCCACAGCGCCTGCGCGCTCGTGGGGCGCAGGTCGAGAGCCAGCGCGGGCAATGCCAGGTGCAGCAGCGTGAGATCGAGGCCGAGCAGCAGGGTCGGCAGCGCCAGCAACGCGAGCCCGGTCCATTCGCGGGCGCCTGCGCGTGGCGAGCGCCTTTCACGGTGCTCGGCTGGAAGGCCGCCGGAAAGGGAAAGTGAATCGCAAGGTGCTGTCAAAAAGGGCCTCCGGGAGCACGTTCAAGTGCGTGGTCGGGTTGCGGAAGCCCCATCTTCAGGACAAGATCATCACATTACAATTTAAGCGTTTATCCTATTACTGAAGGCAACAGCTTCCGCCACCGTGATCGAACGCAGCCTCAGCCGCACCAGAAACGAGCTGTCGGAGTTCCTGACCCGGCACCGCAGGAAGCTCACGCCCGCCGATGTCGGCCTGCCCTCGCAGGGACGGCGCCGCACACCGGGCCTGCGGCGCGAAGAAGTCGCGGTGATGGCCGGTGTCGGGCTCACCTGGTACACGTGGTTCGAACAGGGGCGCGACATCCAGGTGTCGCAGAAATTCCTGCTCGGCGTGGCCCATGCGCTGAAGCTGGACGACGCCGAGTGCAGCCACCTGTTCCTGCTCGCGCACAAGCGGCCACCGCCCCCGGAGGCCCATCAGCAGGTGTCGGTCACGCCCCGCATCCAGCAGCTGATG
This sequence comes from Acidovorax cavernicola, assembly GCF_003581445.1. Lineage (NCBI taxonomy): Bacteria > Pseudomonadati > Pseudomonadota > Betaproteobacteria > Burkholderiales > Comamonadaceae > Acidovorax > Acidovorax cavernicola. Next base: position 3,931 of record NZ_QXMN01000006.1, read on the forward strand.
GACGAGCTGCCGACCCGCCCCGCCTACGTGTTCAACCTGCGTTGGGACGTCGTGGCGTGGAATGCCGCGGCCGATGCGCTCTTCGGCTTCAGCACGCGAGAACGTGAGGTGCGCAACCTGCTGCGCATGGTGTTCGCCGACCCCGAACTGCGGCGGCGCCTGCCCGCCTGGCGCGACGATGCGCCACGGCTGCTGGCGCAATTCCGTTACGACTTCGCCATTGCGCCGGACGATCCGACCATGCAGGGCCTGGTCACGGACCTGCAAGACCTCTCACCCGACTTCCGGCGCTGGTGGAACGCCCCCGACAGCGCGCAGGCGCAACGCGGCCTCGGATGCGTACAGACGACCGACACCGGGCCGTTGGTCTTTCACCACGAAACGCTGATCGTGGATGCGCACCGTCACCTGCGGATGGTGGTGTATTTCGAGCAATCGGAACCCGGATAGACAGTGCGGCCCGACACGGCCTGACATGGCGTGCGGGGGCAGTTACATGCCGTCAGCGCCATTTTTGAGGGTTTTCGAGGATTTTGAGGCGTCATCCATGGCGCGGGCACGCACGTTGCATGGACTCGTGCGAAGCGCCGGCGAGCGCCGCACAGGGGGATCTGGAACGTGGTGCCGACGCGTTTCAGAAAGCAAGCAGATGAACTTTCGGCCGACTTTCGCTGTCCCTCCACCCCATGATCAAACGCTGGCCCCTCCTCGCGTCCGTCTTTTCGCTCTGCGCCCTGCTGGCCGCCGGCTGTTCGACCCTCGACGAACGGCAACGCGAATGGATCTTCCAGCCCAGCGACCGCAGCTGGGGCAACACAGCCCTGATGACCGAAGGCATGCAGGACGTGTGGATCGACTTCCAGTCCTCCATCACCGGCGAACCAGCACGCCTGCACGGCCTGTGGCTCGGCGGCGCACCTGAAACCACCGACACGCCGGTGCTGCTGTACCTGCATGGTGCGCGCTACAACGTGGCCGGCTCGGCGCCGCGCATCCAGCGCATGCACGAGCTGGGCTTCTCGGTGCTGGCCATCGACTACCGCGGCTTCGGCAAGAGTTCCAAGGGCCTGCCCTCGGAAGAATCGGCCCGCGAAGACGCGCGCGCCGCCTGGACCTGGCTGGCCGCGCGCCATCCGCGCCAGCACCGTTACATCTTCGGCCATTCGCTCGGCGGCGCCATCGGCATCGACCTGGCGGCCACGGTGAAGGACGAAAGCGGCACCATCGTCGAAAGCACCTTCACGTCCATCGCCGACGTGGTCAGCAGCTTCAAGTGGGGCTGGCTGCCCTTCGGGCCCCTCATCACGCAGCGCTTCGAAGCGATTCGCACCGTCAAGGACATCGGCGCACCGCTGCTGGTGGTGCATGGCACGGCCGACAGCCTCATCAACCCGACGCTCGGTCGCAAGCTGTACGACGCGGCCACGGTGCCCAAGATGTTCGTCCTGGTGGAAGGCGGCTCGCACCACAACACCAATTCGGTGGGTGCGTCGCAGTACCGCGCGGCGCTGTCGCAGCTGTTCCGCATGAAGCCCGAGGCCAGCACCGTGGCGGACAACCGGCCGGAGCCGCGGCTGCGCTCGCCGTCGCCGCCTTCGCTGCCGTCCGCCGCACTGTCGCCGCAAGAGGTGCGGGGCGAGGCGCACAGCGCGCCCGCCCCCGCCGCCATCTAGGCTTTTTTCTTTCTCAGTCGCGCGCGCCGGCCGTCAGGCCAGATCGAACGGCAACCGGCGCAAGGGCTTGCCCGTCAGCTGCGCCACGGCGTTGGCGAACGCGGGTGCCAGCGGCGGCAGGCCGGGCTCGCCCATGCCCTTGGGTGCGTCGGCACTGGGCACGATGTGCACGTCGAACTCCGGCACCTGCGTGATGCGGGCCACGGTGAAGTCGCCGAAGTTGCCCTGCTGCACGACGCCGTCCTTCAACGTGATCGCGCTGCCTTGCAGGCAGGTCGACAGCCCCATCACCGCCGCGCCCTGCACCTGCGCTTCCACGCTGCGCGGATTCACCGCCAGGTTGCAGTGCACGCCCGAGGTCACGCGGTGCAGCACCGGCTGGCCATCCTTGACCGAGGCTTCCACCACATAGGCCACCACCGACTCGAAGGACTCGTGCACCGCCACGCCCCAGGCGCGGCCTTCGGCCAGTTTCTTCTTGCCGTAGCCGCTCTTGTCCACCGCCAGTTGCAGCGCGGCGCGATGGCGCGGGTGCTTGTCGCCAAAGAGCTGCATGCGGTAGGCCACCGGGTCCTGCTTGGTGCTGCGGGCGACCTCGTCGATCAGCGTTTCCATCACGAAGGCGGTGTGCGTGGAACCCACGCTGCGCCACCACAGCACCGGCACGTTGACCTGCGGGTGATGCACGGTGAGGCGCATCGGCACGGGGTACGGGTCGCGCATGCCTTCGACGGCGGTGGCGTCGATGCCGTCCTTCACCATCATTGCGGCGAACACCGAGCCCGCGGTGATGGACTGGCCCACGATGACGTGGTCCCACGCCAGGATCTTGCCGCGCTCGTCGAAACCGATGCGCGCGCGGTGCAGGTGCATGGGCCGGTAGTAGCCGCCCTTGATGTCGTCCTCGCGGCTCCAGAGCAGGCGCACCGGCGCGTCGAGGCCGGCCGTGCGCGCGGCCTTGGCGACCTCGCAGGCCTCGACCACGAAGTCGCTGCTCGGCGCGAAGCGCCGTCCGAAGCCGCCGCCCGCCATCTGCACGTTGACCTTGACCTGCGAGGGCGCCAGCTTCAGCGTGCGCGCCGCAGCCTGGCCGTCGCTGTCGGCGGACTGCGTACCGACCCACAACTCGGCGCGCCCTTCCGACAGCTTCACGGTGCAGTTTTCCGGCTCCATCGGCGCGTGCGCGAGGTACGGGAACACGAACTCGGCTTCGAGCTTGTGCGGCGCATTGGCCAGCGGCGCCATGTCGGCGTCGAACTTGCGGTTGCCGGGGCGGCCGGCCAGCTCGCGGTATTGCGCGAGCTGCTTGTCGCTGTCGACCTTCTCGACGGCAGCGGTGTCCCACTGCAGCTTCAGCGCGTCGCGGCCCAGCTTGGCCGGCCAGTAGCCGTCGGCCACCACGGCCACGCCTTCGGCGCCGCGGTCCAGCGGAATGCGCAGCACGGCCTTCACGCCCTTGACGGCGCGCGCGGCGCTGTCGTCCACCGACGCCAGGCGGGCACCGAACACCGGCGGATGCGCCACCACGGCCGTGAGCTGGCCGGGCTGTCGCACGTCGATGCCGAAGTCCTGCTTGCCGCTGCTCTTGGCGCGCGCGTCCAGTCGCGTCGTGGCGCGGCCGATGATGCGGAAGTCCTTGGGGTTCTTCAGCGTGACCTTCTCGGGCACCGGCTGCGCCATCGCCGCTTCGGCCAATTCGCCGTAGCCCAGCGTGCGGCCGCCCGGGCCGAGCACCTTGCCGGCCTGCGTGCGCAGCGTGGCGACGTCGACCTTCCAGCGCTGCGCAGCCGCTGACAGCAGCATGGCCCGGGCGCGTGCGCCGAGTTCGCGGTACTGCGTGAAGCTGTTCTTGATCGAGTTGGAGCCGCCGGTCAGGTGCATGCCGAAGAGCGGGTCGGCGTAAGCGGCATCGTTGGTGCCGTTGCGGCTGCGCACCAGGGCCCAGTCGGCGTCCAGCTCTTCCGCCAGGATCATCGGCAGGCCGGTCTGCACGCCCTGGCCGAACTCGAGGCGGTTGATGGTCACGGTGACCTCGCCGTTGGGCGCGATCTGCACGAAGGCAGAGGGCTGCTGCGTCGGCTTGAGGGCGCCATCCGCCTTGGCCGGGCCATCGGCTTGCGCCATGGCCAGGTGGGGAAAGGCGCCGAGCACGAGGCCGCCGGCGCCGGCCATCTTCAGGAAGCTGCGGCGCGGCAGCGTTGCGACCTCGCCGATCGCATCGACCGGCAGCTGGGTCATCAGGCGCTGCAGCGCGCGCGGTAGTTCGTCGTAGTTGATGTGGGGCAGCATGTCGGCTCCTTCAGGCAAGGGTCTTGGCCGCATCGGCCACGGCGGCGCGGATGCGGGCGTAGGTGCCGCAGCGGCAGATGTTGCCGGCCATGGCGGAGTCGATCTCGTCCGCGCTGGGCTGCTTGCCCTTGGGCAGCGACTGCAGGAACGCGGTCGCGCTCATGATCTGGCCGCTCTGGCAGTAGCCGCACTGCGCGACGTCGTGCTTGACCCACGCCGCATGCACGGCGGCGCCCACGCGGTCGCTGCCGCCGGTCACGGCTTCGATGGTGGTGATCTTCTTGCCCTCGGCCGCCGCGATGGGCGTGATGCACGAGCGGATGGCCTGGCCGTCCATGTGCACGGTGCAGGCGCCGCACAGCGCGGCGCCGCAGCCGAACTTGGTGCCGGTCATGCCCAGCGTGTCGCGCAGGGCCCAGAGGATGGGGGTGCCGGGATCGGCGTCGACCGTGTGGTCACGGCCGTTGACGTGGAGCGCGCTCATCTTGTTGTTCTCCGTGGGTGGTTTGAAATGATCGGGAGGCGTGTTCTGTGTGCCGTTCACTTGGCGCCGTCGAGCACCCATTGCGCCAGCGCCTGCAGGTCCGCATCGGGAACCTGGGCTTGCGCGGGCATCGGCATCGCGCCCCACTTGCCCGAGCTGCCGGCCTTGATGCTGGCGGCCAGCTGCGCGACCGTGCCCTTGCCGTCGCCGTATTTCGCGCCGATGTCCTTCCAGGACGGGCCCACCACCTTCGTGGCGGGCTGATGGCAGGCGACGCAGGCGTACTTCTGCGCCAGCGCGGTGCTGGCGCTCGCCTGCACGGGCCAGACGGCACTCACGCCGAGGGCCAGTGCGGCAACGAGCGAGGCACGGGTGCGGTCGATGCCGCGATGCGGGTTGCGTTCGTCGTGGGTCATTTCTTCTTTCATCGTGTGGACAGGGAGCGGTCCTCGCGCCGCGCGCGTCAGGACACCACGGCGGAAAGTGTCCGGCGAAGCGCTCGCCGCCACTTGCCCAATCCGCGCGCGTTCTTGCCTGAAACAACGAGACTGCGCCGGAAACGCCGTTCGCACAGAATGCCCCGGCTAGACTTTTTTCCGCAAGCAGCCGAAAGGATTCAGATGGAAGCGCCACCGCCGACGCAGCAAGACGATTCGGCCGTCCTCACGGCCTTGGCCACGGCAGTCGAACGCATTGCCGGAAACGACGGCGACCACGCCACCGCCATTCCCGAACTCTCGCTGCACCGTCGCAGCATCGCGACCGAGCCCATGCATTGCATCTACGGCTTCGGCCTGGGCATCACCGTGGGCGGACGCAAGCGCGCCGCGCTCGGCGAGGAGATCTTCGAATACGGCGCCGGGCAATCGCTGCTCATCACGGCCGATCTTCCCGTGGTGGCGCATGTCACGCACGCCAGTGCGGCCCAGCCCTTCCTGGGCCTGATGCTCAAGCTCGACCCGCGTGCCGTCGTGCAGGTGGCGACCGAGATGGCCCTGCCCCCGCCGACCCGGGAGCCCCACAACCATCGTGCCCTGTCGCTGGGCGCGCTCGACCCGACGCTGCTGGGCACCGTGACGCGGCTGGTCGAGCTGCTGGCCGAGCCCCCGCTCGTTCCCCAACTCGCGCCGCTGCTGCAGAAGGAGATCGTCGTGCGGCTGCTCGCCGGGCGCCACGGCCCGCAGCTGCAACGCCTCGTCACCGTGGGCTCGCCGAGCCAGCAGGTGGCGCAGAGCCTGGCATGGCTGCGCATGAACTTCACCAAGCCCGTGCTGGCGGACGAGCTGGCCGCGTCCGCGCACATGAGCCCGTCGACCTTCCGCCAGCACTTCCGTGCCGTGACCGGCATGAGCCCGATGCAGTACCTGAAGCAGCTGCGCCTGCAGGAAGCCCGGCAGCTGATGCTCAACCAGAACATCGATGCGGGTACGGCCGGCGTGCGCGTGGGCTACGAAAGCGCCTCGCAGTTCAGCCGAGAGTACGCGCGCCTGTTCGGTGCGCCGCCGCTGCGCGACATCCGGCGCATGCGCGAGGCGACCGCCGTCGCCTGAGCCCTGCGCCCCTGCATCCCCGCGCCGCCGGGCGGCATGCGCCATTTGCTACCCTCGACGCATGCCCCCCGCTTCCCCTGTGTCTCCGCGCTACATCGCCCTCGCCGGCCCCACCGCTTCCGGCAAGACCGCCGTGGCCCTGGCCGTGGCCCGGCTGCAGCCGGTCGAGATCGTCAGCGTCGATTCGGCGCTGGTCTACCGCGGCATGGACATCGGCACCGCCAAACCCACCGCCGCCGAGCAGGCCGCCGTGCCGCATCACCTCATCGACATCCTCGATGCGCGCGACAGCTACAGCGCCGCCGCCTTCGTGGCCGACGCCACGCGCCTGATCGACGACATCCGCGCGCGCGGCGCGCTGCCGCTGCTGGTGGGCGGCACCATGCTGTATTTCAAGGCACTGTTCGACGGCATCGACGCCATGCCCGCCGCCGATGCGGCCGTGCGCGCGCGGCTCGATGCCGAAGCCGCAGCGCTCGGCTGGCCCGCGATGCACGCGCGGCTCGCGCAGGTCGACCCCGTCACCGCCGCGCGGCTCGCGCCGCAGGACAGCCAACGCATCCAGCGCGCGCTCGAAGTGTGGGAAAGCAGCGGCCAGCCGCTGTCCAGCTTCCACGCGAGCGACACCAAGGCCGCCAAGGCGGTCGACGGCGGCGTGCTGGTCTCGCTCGAGCCCGACGACCGCGCGTGGCTGCACGGACGCATCGCCGAGCGCTTCGACGCCATGCTCGCGGGTGGTTTCCTCGACGAGGTGAAGGCGCTGCGCGCGCGCGGCGACCTCTCGCCCGACCTGCCCTCGATGCGCTGCGTGGGCTACCGCCAGGCCTGGGAGATGTTCGACGCCTGCGGCGACGCACCGCCCGATGCCAAGGCCCTGGGCGAGTTGCGCGAGCGCGGCATCGCCGCCACGCGCCAGCTCGCCAAGCGCCAGATCACCTGGCTGCGCAGCATGCCGCAGCGCACCGTGATCGCCTGCGACGCCCCCGGCGCGGTGGACACCGCCGTGCAACACATCGTCCGCCTCGCGGTGCCCGCCGCATGACCCTGCACCTGTCCAACCTCGGCAAGCACTACGGCGACGCGCCGGTCTTCGAACAGGTGAGCCTGCAGGTCGCGCCCGGCGAGTTCGTCGCCATCGTGGGCGAATCGGGCGTGGGCAAGTCGACCCTGCTCAACTGCATGGCCGGCCTCGACAGCTGGGACGAAGGCAGCGTGACGCACGACGGCACCGACATCGGCGCGCTCGACGGCGAAGCCCGCGCTTTGTGGCGCCGCCAGCACGTGGGCTTCGTGTTCCAGGCCTTCCACGTGCTGCCGCACCTCGACGTGGCGCAGAACGTGTCGCTGCCGCTGATGCTGCTGGGCCGCCCGCGCGAAGACGCGCGCGTGGCCCACATGCTCGAGGCCGTCGGCCTGCCCGGCATGGGCGCGCGGCTGCCGCAGACGCTCTCGGGCGGTCAGCTGCAACGCGTGGCCATCGCACGCGCGCTGGTGCACCGGCCCGCGCTGCTGCTGGCCGACGAGCCCACCGGCAACCTCGACCCGTCCACCGCCGCGAAGGTGATGGACCTGCTGATCGGCCAGACGCGCGAGCACGGCGCCTCGCTGGTGCTGGTCACGCACTCCGAGAGCGCGGCGGCGCGTGCGGACCGGCTGCTGCACCTCACGGCCAGCGGCATCCGGGCCTGAAGAGAGTCAGCTGATCAGCGAGGCGTAGCGCGACAGGTCGACGTTGCCGCCACTGATCACGATGCCCACGCGCTGGCCTTCGATGGCTTTCGCGGCGGCGATGGCGCCCGCGAACGCGAGGCAGCCTGTCGGCTCCACCACCATCTTCATGCGCTCGGCGAAGAAGCGCATCGCCTCGACGAGCTGCTCGTCGGTGACGGTGAAGATGTCGTCGACGTCGCGCCGGATGATGCCGAAGGTGTACTCGCCCAGGTGCTGCGTCTGCGCGCCGTCGGCGATGGTCTTGGGCGTCTCGATGTGCACGATCTTCCCGGCGCGCAGCGACTGCTGGCCGTCGTTGCCGGCCTCGGGCTCGACGCCGTAGACCTTGCAATCGGGCGACAGCGCGCGCGCCGACAGCGCCGAACCCGACAGCAACCCGCCGCCGCCGAGGCACACGAACAGATGGTCGAGCGGACCGGTCTCCTCGATGAGTTCCTTCACTGCCGTGCCCTGCCCCGTCAGCACGTCGGGGTGGTCGTAGGGCGGGATCATGGTCATGCCGCGCTCCTGCGCGAGCCGCTTCGTCAGCGCCTCGCGGTCTTCGGTGAAGCGGTCGTACATCACCACCTCGGCGCCGTAGCCCTGGGTGGCCGCGACCTTGGCGGCGGGCGCGTCCTTGGGCATGACGATCACGGCCGGCATCGACAGGAGCCGCGCCGACAGCGCGATGGCCTGCGCATGGTTGCCCGACGAGAAGGCGATGACGCCGCCCTTGCGCTGCGCGGCGTCGAACTTCGACAGCGCGTTGAACGCACCGCGAAACTTGAACGCGCCCATGCGCTGGAAGTTCTCGCACTTGAAGAAGAACTGCGCGCCCCAGCGTTCATTGGCGGTGCTCGATTGCAGCACCGGCGTGCGGTGGGCATGGCCTTCGAGCCGCGCGGCCGCGGCGATGACGTCGTCGTAGGTAGGGAGTTGCATCGCGCAAGCTTAGCGGCGCCCGGCGTTTTCCTGCAGCCCCGATGGGTAAAAACCCGGGGATGCGGATCGCGACTGAAGTCCGTACTCTGTATACAGAGTTCAGAAAAAGGCCCGCCATGCCCGCCCAGTTGCTCAGCATCGAAGTCGCCCCCGACCTCGTCGATCAGGTCTATCGCGCCCTGCTCGGCGCCATCAGCAGCGGCGCGCTCGCGCCGGGCGAGCGGCTCACGCAGGAAGACATCGCGGCCCGGCTCGCGGTGTCGCGCCAGCCGGTGCTGCAGGCGCTGCGGCTGCTCAAGAAGGACGGTTTCGTGCAGGACGCGCCCGGGCGTGGCGTGCTGGTGGCGCCGCTGGAGGCCGAGGCCATGCGCAAGGTCTACCAGGTGCGCGGCGCGCTCGACGTGCTGGCCGCGCGGCTGGCGGCGCAGCAGCGTTTTCGCATCGACGCGAAGCTCATCGAACGCGGCCGGCGCGCGGCGCGCGGGCGCAACGTCGAAGCCATGATCGACGCCGACGTGGCCTTTCACCAGGCCATCTACGCCGCCTCGGGCAACCCGCTGATCGGCCAGAGCGCCGACCCGCACTGGCGTCACCTGCGCCGCGCGATGGGCGCAGTGCTGCAGGCCGAGCCGCAGCGCGAGACGCTGTGGGACGAGCACGAAGCCATTGCCGACGCGATTGCCGCCGGCGATGTCGAACGCGCCGCGCGCCTGAGCGACGAGCACGTCTCCCGCGCCAGCGACGCACTCGCCGAACGGCTCACGCAGCAGCTGGCACGCACGGCCGCCGCGTCATCCCCATCTGGAACCCCCACGAAAAAAGGAGACAAGGCATGAAGCTGACCCCCGAGCAACGCGCGCAGTTCGAGCGCGACGGCTACCTGTTCTTTCCCGGCCACTTCTCCCCCGAGGAGACGAAAGTGCTGACCGATGCGGTGCCCGACCTGTACAGCAAGCGCGCGGCCTTCAACGTGCGCGAGAAAGGCTCCGACGCCGTGCGCACGAACTTCGCCGCGCACCTCATCAGCGAACCCTTCGCGCGGCTGGCGCGGCACCCGCGCATGGTCGAGCCGGTGATGGACCTGTTCGACGAAGCGGTCTACATGCACCAGTTCAAGATCAACGGCAAGATGGCCTTCGAAGGCGACGTGTGGCAATGGCACCAGGACTACGGCACCTGGCTCAACGACGACCTGATGCCCACCGAGCGCGCGATGAACGTGGCCATCTTCCTGGACGAGGTGACCGAGCACAACGGCCCGCTGATGTTCATTCCGGGCAGCCATCGCAAGGGCGTGGTCGATGCCAAGCATGACCTCACGACCACCAGCTACCCGCTGTGGACCGTCGACAACGACCTGATCCGCCAGCTGGTCGACCGCGCCGGCGGCAAGCAGGGCGGCATCGTCTCGCCCAAGGGGCCGGCCGGTTCGATGATCCTGTTCCACAGCTGCCTCGTGCATGCGTCGGGCAGCAACCTCTCGCCCTTCAATCGCGTGGCGGTGTACCTGAGCCTGTGCGCGGTCAGCAACCACATCCGCCGCCACAAGCGGCCGGAGTACATCGCGCACCGCGACTTCACGCCCATCGAGATGCTGCCCGACGACTGCCTGCGCCAGCCCTACCCGGTCGAGGTGCCGTGGAAAGACGGCCTGCCCGAAAGCGCATTGCGCACCTCGACCGACCTCATCGAATCCGTGGAAGCCTGAACACCATGAGCCTGCACACCCGCCTGCAACAACGCGCCGCCGAAGGCCGCCCCATCCGCATCGGCCTGATCGGCGCCGGCAAGTTCGGCGCCATGTACCTGGCGCAGATCCCGCGCACGCCCGGCGTGCAGCTGGTCGCCATCGCCGATCTTTCGCCCGCCGCCGCGCGCGTCAACCTGGAGCGCGTGGGCTGGCAGGCCGAGCGCAGCAACGCGGCCTCGGTGCAGGAAGCGCTGAAGACCGGCGCGACCTGGATCACCGACGACTGGCAGGCCGTGACGCGCGAGCCGTCCATCGACATCGTGGTCGAGTGCACCGGCAACCCGATCGCCGCGGTCGACCACTGCCTGGACGCGTTTGCGCACGGCAAGCACGTGGTCAACGTGACGGTCGAGGCCGACGCCTTCTGCGGCCCTCTGCTCGCGCACAAGGCGCAGCAGGCTGGCGTGGTGTATTCGCTGGCCTTCGGCGACCAGCCCGCGCTGATCTGCGACCTGGTCGACTGGGCGCGCACCTGCGGCTTCCCGGTGGTGGCGGCCGGGCGCGGCCACAAGTGGCTGCCGCACTTCACCGAATCGACGCCCGAAACCGTGTGGGGCAACTACGGCCTCACGCCCGAGCAGGCGAAGCGCGGCGGGCTCAACCCGAAGATGTTCAACAGCTTCCTCGACGGCTCCAAGCCATCGATCGAAAGCTCGGCCGTGGCCAATGCCACCGGCCTGGGCGTGCCTTCTGACGGCCTGCTCTATCCACCCGCGAGCGTCGAGGACATTCCCTTCGTCACTCGTCCGCGCAGCGAAGGCGGCGTGCTGGAGCGCAAGGGCATGGTCGAGGTAATCTCGTCGCTCGAAGCCGACGGCCGCAAGATTCCGTACGACATCCGCATGGGCGTGTGGGTCACGGTCGAGGCCGAGACCGACTACATCAAGAACTGCTTCGAGGAATACAACGCCCACACCGACCCGAGCGGGCGCTACTTCACGCTCTACAAACGCTGGCACCTGATCGGGCTCGAAGTGGGCCTGTCGGTCGCCAGCGTGGCGCTGCGCGGCGAGCCCACCGGCGTGGCCAGCGGCTGGAACGCCGACGTGGTCGCCACCGCCAAGCGCGACCTCGCGGCGGGCGAGATGCTCGACGGCGAAGGCGGCTACACCGTCTGGGGCAAGCTGCTGCCCGCCGAGCGCTCGCTGCGCCTGGGCGGCCTGCCGCTCGGGCTGGCGCACAACGTCAAGCTGGTGCGCCCGGTGAAGAAGGGCCAGAGCCTGAGCTGGGCCGACGTGGCGATGGACACCACCACCGCCGCCTACCGGCTGCGACAGGAAATGGAAGCGCTGTTCACGCCCGCGGTGCGCGCACGGGCTGCCTGAGCGCCACCTGAACAGGCCCCGTCAACACGGGGCCTCCCGTTGCGCCAGAGCGCGAACGGATGAAGAATCTTCTGCTCGGCACCCGTCCGGTGTCGAAATGACCGGCTGCGGGCCGTCATTGTGGTGAGCGATCTTGCTCGGCAAGTTTTCCCTTCACGGAGAAACACCATGCAGTACATGTTGATGTTCTACCAACCCGCCGCCGAATTCGAACAACGTGACGATCCTTCGTCGCAGGCCTACCGTGCGAGCTGGGTCGCCTATGCCGACGCGGTGCGCCAGTCGGGCGTCGCGCTCGGCGGCCACGGCCTGCTGCCGCCGATGACCGGCACCACGCTGCGCGTGCGCGGCGACAAGCGCCAGGTGCAGGACGGCCCCTTCGCCGACACCAAGGAACAGCTCGGCGGCTACTTCGTGGTCGACGTGCCCGACCTCGACGCCGCCCTCGAATGGGCCGCGCGCGCGCCCTGCGCCGTCAGCGGCGGCGTCGAAGTGCGCCCCGTCTTCACGGCCACCGCGGCAACGCAGACGAGCCAGACGTGACCACTCCGGCGGCACGTCACGCCGCCGGACGCGCGGCCCACGATTCCGCCGAGCGCGCGGCACGCGAGTCCTACGGGCGGCTGCTGGCCATCCTGTCCGCGCGCACGCACGACATCGCGGCGTCCGAAGACGCGCTGGCCGACGCCTTCGCCCGCGCGCTCGAGCGCTGGCCCGCCGACGGCGTGCCGGTGCAGCCCGACGCCTGGCTGCTGAGCGTCGCGCGGCACCGCAAGCTCGACGCCTGGCGCCACAGCCGCGTGCAGGACGACGCCACACAGACGCTGCTGCTGCTCGCCGGCGAGATGGACGAAGCCGACCACGACACCGAGGGCGCCGCCACCGTGCCCGACGAGCGGCTGCGCCTGCTCTTCGTCTGTGCGCACCCCGCCATCGACGCCGCCGCGCGCGCGCCGCTCATGCTGCAGACCGTGCTCGGCCTCGACGCGGCGCGCATGGCCGGCGCCTTCCTCACCTCGCCGTCCGCGCTGAGCCAGCGGCTGGTGCGCGCCAAGGCCCGCATCCGCGCGGCCGGCATCCCGTTCGAATACCCGCAGCCGCGCGACCTGCCGCACCGGCTGCGCGACGTGCTCGACGGCATCTACGCCGCCTACGGCACCGGCTGGGACGACGTCGACGGCGCCGACGCCCTGCCCCGCGGCCTGACGACCGAAGCCATCGACCTCGGCCGCATCCTGTGCCACCTGATGCCCGCCGAACCCGAACCGCTGGGCCTGCTCGCGCTGATGCTGTTCTGCGAAGCACGCACCGCCGCACGCCGCACCGAGGCCGGCGCCTACGTGCCGCTCGACCAGCAGGAGATCACCCGCTGGGACCACGCGCTGCTGGCCGAGGCCGAGCACCATCTGCGCACCGCCTCCGCCTTGCAGTCGCTCGGCCCCTACCAGCTCGAAGCCGCGATCCAGTCGGCCCACTGCGAACGCCGCGCGGGCGCGCCGGTGCCGCCCGAGGTGCTGGTGTCGCTGTACGAAGGCCTGCTCGCGCTGCGTCCGAGCATCGGCGCGCAGGTCAGTCTGGCGTGTGCGCTGGCGAATGCGCGCGGACCCGAAACCGGCTTGCGCGCGCTGGATGCGATCCCGTCAGACGAAGTGGCAAGCTATCAGCCGTTCTGGGCCGCGCGGGCGCACCTGCTGGCCGCCGGCGGCGCACGGGTGGCGGCGCGGCAAGCCTATGACCGGGCGATCGGGTTGAGCAGCAATGGGGCGGTGCGGGCGTATCTGCACGCGATGTCGGAGCGGGCCTGAGGCGTTCAATCTTGCGGCGCAGTGGCCGCAGCCCCGACTCGCCGCCCTTCGAGCCGGCTGCCACCCTGCGTGAGCGTCACCCCATTCACCTCGCCCGCATCCCCACGCCTGAACACGAACTGCGCGCCGATGGCCGTCACGGCAAAGCGGTCCGTCCCCGTCGGCGTGAGCAGGTTGTAGGCCTTGCCCGATTCGCGCGCCAGGAGGCGCCCTTCGCGCACGGTGAAGCCCAGCACCTGCGACTTGCCGACGCGGAACTCGCCCGCGTAGTCAGCCAGCCGCTTCGGATCGATCGGCACTTCCGCGGTCGGCACCGGGTAGCGGCTCTTGCCGATGGCGAGCATCACGGGTTGCAGCGGTGCGCGCTGGTTGCTGGCGAGCACGATGAGTGCCTCGCCGGTGTCGGGCGCCAGCAGCCAGAGCGTGCGGTAGCCCTCGGTGACGCCCGCGTGGTAGTAGGTGCGCCGGCCGGTCTCGGGGCCGCGCACCATCACGGCATAGCCGATCTCCGCGCCTTCGTAGCGCGCGAGCGGCGTGAGCAGGCGCGCGGCGGCCGGGCCGAGCGGGCCGCGGGCCCCTTCCAGGATCGCGCGACTGAAGGCCAGCATGTCGGCGGCGGTCGAGCGCAACGCGCTGGCCGGCGCGTAGGCCAGCATGTCGAAGCGGCGCTGGCGCTGGTCGCCCGCGAAGGCCGGGGCCATGCGCGAGGCCTTGTCGCCGAGCGGGATCACGGTGTCGTTCATGCCCAGCGGCTCGGTGATGCGCGCACGCACCAGCTCGCCCCACGAAGTGCCATAGTGCAGCGCCAGCAACTGCCCGAGCAGCGCCATGCCGAAGTTGCTGTAGCGCGCCTCGCACGGCGCCGCCAGGCCCGTGAGGCGGATGCGCGCGAGCGCGGCCCAGAACATCGGCAGGTCGAAGCTGCGGAACTGCTCGGCCAGCGCGGCGCCGCCGGTCACGCCGTCGGCCATCACAGGCAGGCAGCCGGTGTGCGTGACGAGCTGCCGCAGCGTGATCGCGGCCACGGCGGGCGGCACGCCCTCGGCATGGCCGGCCAGCAGCTTGCCGACGCTGTCGTCGAGCGCGACGTCGCCGCGCTCCACGGCCTGCGCCAGCAGCAGGCCGGTGAAGACCTTGGTGACGGAGCCGATCTCGAACATCGGCTGCTCCGCGCTGGCCGACGCGATGGTGCGCGGCGCCAGCGGCTCGGGGTTGTGGGCGATGCCGTAGGCGGCCTTGTCGGCGCGCAGCACGCCGACCACCAGGGTGCCGCGCTCGGCGCCGAGGGCGGTGCGGGCCAGCACGGCCGGGTCGCTCGCCAGCGAGAGTGGCGCGGGCAGCGCGGACGGTGGTGCGAGTTGCGCACTCGCCGCGCCCGCCAGCCATGGCGCGAGAAGCCAGGGTGCCAGCCAGCGGCGGCACCAGGCGGGAGGCAGAAGCCGCATCGTCGGAATCCTCGGGCGTGAAGTCGTCATCGTCGAACAGCCGCCATCCTGCCACGGCGGCCACAATGACCCCATGCGCGCATTGCTTTCGACTTTCTCCTGGCAGGAACTGCGGCACCACCCCTGGCGCAACGCGGCGGCCGTGCTGGCCGTGATGCTGGGCGTGGCGCTGGCGTTTTCGGTACAGCTCATCAACGCCTCGGCACTCGACGAGTTCTCCAGCGCGGTGCGCTCGGTGAACGGCCAGCCCGACCTCGAAGTGCGCGCCGCGCAGGGCAGCTTCGACGAAGCCGTGTTCGGCCGCCTCGCGCGCCGGCCCGAGGTGGCGCTCGCGAGCCCGGTGCTCGAGTTCCAGGGCCTCGCGCTGGGTGCCGATGGACGTCAAGTGCCTCTGCGCGTGATCGGCGTCGATGCGCTCGCGCTGCCCACCATCGCGCCCGCGCTGATGCCACAGGCCGCGGCCGGTGCCGACCGCTTCGCGCTGTTCGCACCCGGCCATGTGTTCCTCAACGCGGCAGCGCGCCAGGCGCTGCAACTGCCGCTGCAGCCCGCGCCCGACGAAAGCCTGCAAGTGCGCAGCGGCGCCGCGTGGCAGCGCCTGGCGGTGTCGGGCCACGTGACGGCCGGCGGCGCGGCCTTGGCGGTGATGGACATCGCGGCGGCGCAGGAGCTGTTCGGCCAGATCGGCCACCTGAGCCGCATCGACCTGCGACTGGCACCGGGCACCGACCGCGCGGCCTTCGTGGCCGCGCTCGAAGGCTCGACCGGCTGGCCGGCGGGGCTGAAGTTCGCCGAGCCCGGCGACGCGGCCGAGCGCGTGAGCAACCTGTCGCGCGCCTACCGCGTCAACCTGACGGTGCTGGCGCTGGTGGCGCTGTTCACGGGCGCGTTCCTGGTGTTCTCGGTGCTCGCGCTCAGCGTGGCCAAGCGCGCGCAGCAGTTCGCGCTGCTCGGCGTGCTGGGCCTCACGCCGCGCCAGCGGCTGCGACTGGTGCTGGCCGAATCGCTCGTGCTGGGGCTGATCGGCAGCGCGGCCGGCCTGGCGCTCGGCACCGCGCTCGCGGCCTTCGCGCTGCGCGTGCTCGGCGGTGACCTCGGCGGCGGCTACTTCGAAGGCGTGACGCCGCGCCTGCATTGGAGCGGCGCCGCCGCGCTGCTGTACGGCGGGCTTGGCGTGGCGGCCGCGCTGGTGGGCGGCTGGTGGCCCGCGCGCGCAGCGCAGGCGCTGCCCGAGGCGCAGACGCTCAAGGGCCTGGGCGCGGCGCCCGCGCAGGGCCGCCACCACTGGCTCGCGCTCGGGCTCATCGCGGCAGGGGCGGCGCTGGCCAACCTGCCGGCCGTCGGCGGCATTCCTGTGGCGGCGTACCTGTCGGTGGCCTGCCTGCTGGTGGGCGGCATCACCGCCCTGCCCTGGCTCATCGCGCTGCTGTACGACCGCGTGGCGCCCGTGTTCTCGCGGCGCGTGCTGCCGATGCTCGCCATCGAACGCGCACGCCGCATGCGCGGCACGGCGGCCGTGGCGGTGAGCGGTGTGGTGGCGAGCCTGAGCCTCGCGGTGGCGCTCACGGTGATGGTCGCGAGCTTTCGCGAATCGGTCACGCACTGGCTCGACGTGGTGCTGCCGGCCGATCTGTACGTGCGCGCCACCTCGGGCGGACGCGGCAGCAGCAACAGCGGCGGCACGAGCAGCACCGACACCGCGACCTTCGCGCCGGCCTTCGTGCAGGCACTCGCGCAACTGCCCGGCGTGGCGCGCACCGGCACGCTGCGCACGCAGTCGCTGCAGCTCGATCCGGCGCAGCCCGCCGTGACGCTGATCGCGCGCAGCCTCGAAGGCGGCGTGGTGCGCGGGTTGCCGCTGGTGGGCGAAGCACTGTCGGTGCCGCCTGGGCAGACCGGCATCTACGTGAGCGAGCCGATGGTCGAGCTGTACGGCGCCAGGCCGGGCACGGCCTTCAAGCCGCTGGCGGATGCGATGCGCACGGCCACGCCGCAGACCTTCTTCGTGGCCGGCGTGTGGCGCGACTACGCGCGGCAGTTCGGCGCCATCGCGATGGATGCGCGCGACTTCGAGCGCATCACCGGCGAGCACGACGTGAGCGACGTGGCGCTGTGGCTCGCACCCGGCGCGTCCGAGGGCGAGGTGCAAGCGGCGGTGCGCGAACTCGCATCGCGGGCCGCACGCGACGGCGGTGCCGGCGCGGTCGAACTCGCCTCGGTCGGCCAGATCCGCGCGACCTCGCTGCGCATCTTCGATCGCAGCTTCGCCGTCACCTACTGGCTGCAGGCCGTGGCCATCGCCATCGGCCTGTTCGGCATTGCGGCCAGCTTCAGCGCGCAGGTGCTGGCGCGGCGCAAGGAGTTCGGGCTGCTCGCGCACCTGGGCTTCACGCGGCGCCAGGTGCTGGCCGTGGTGGCCGGCGAAGGCGCGGCCTGGACCGCCATCGGTGCGGTGGCCGGGCTGCTGCTCGGGCTGGCCGTGTCGGTGGTGCTGGTGAAGGTGGTGAACCCGCAGAGCTTCCACTGGAGCATGGACCTGCTGGTGCCGTGGGTGCGGCTGCTGGCGCTGTGCGCCGCGGTGGTGGCGGCAGGCACATTCACGGCGTGGATGGCCGGGCGCGCGGCGGCGGGGCGCGATGTGGTGCTGGCCGTGAAGGAAGACTGGTAGGGAACGGCAAGAACCCCAGGCCGGCCATCGCGGCCAGCCCGGGGCTGCTCACTGCCGCATCAGTTGCAGTACTGCGCGTTCGCGTCGGTGTTGAGCTGCGGCGGCGCGTCGGCCAGGAACTGCTGCACCGGCACCACGGTGCCATTGCAGTTCTCGTCGGTGCGCAGGTCGAACACATGCCAATAGCGGGTGTCGCGGGTTTCACCGGCCGGCGGCGAGAACACGGCCTGAGCGCCGCGGTTGCTCAGCTCCACGCGCACCGGTGAACCGGTCTGACCCGGGTCGTACGTGCGCGAGTAGTTGTCGACGTAGAAGCGGTAGGTGCGGTTGCGCGCAAGCTTCGCGAAGGTCGTGTACTCGGGGCCGAAGCTGTACATGTCGTCCACATCGAGGTTCACGAACGGTGCCGCGGCCAACGAGCCCTTCTCGCGGAAGTAGATGTGCTCACCGACGTTGGCGCCGAGCGTGTGAGCGTCGATGTCGTCGGGCTTCTCGCCCCAGGTCAGCTTGATCGACACGGCCGCGCGCGTGAGCGTGAGGCAACCGCTGATCGTCGTGTCCTGCTCCGAGGGTTCGACGCTGGTCGCATTCGACAACTCGACCCCGCGGCTCGCCACCACGAACGAGGCACCACCGCGCTTGGCCGGCACCGAGAACTCGCCGTTGCCGTTGGTCAGCGCCGAGCCCGAGCCGCTGTACGACTTGCCTTCCGACGACACGAGTGCCCCCGCGATGCGCTGGCCTTCGGCGTCCTGCACGCAGCCCTTTACCTGCACCGTGTTGTAGACCTGATCGGCATTCCAGGTCGTGAAGTGCGTGACCGTGCCTTCGTAGTACTGGTTGGGCGCCGCGCCTTGCAAGGTTGCGGCACCCTCTTCCACCCACAGGCCGGTGGTGGTGTTGTAGAAGAAGAGCGGCACGCTCGCCGGCAGCGTGGCGGTGCGCGACGACGGCGCGATGCGCACCGTGGCGTTCACGCCCGAGGCGAGGTTCAGCGGTGCGCCGTCGGCGTCGACGAAGCTCGCGTCGAGCGCGCCGAAGCTCTCCATCGCCGCCGTGCCGCCGCCGCTGGCCGCGAGGTAGTTGCCGGGCATGAAGTTGACGTTCATGGCGGGTGCGATCGGCGTGAGCCGGCCGGTCACCATGCCGGTGGGCGCGCCGCCGTCGGCGCGGCGCAGCGCGTTGGCCGGCAGCTTGACCATCGCGGTCGAGCCCGGCACGGCGAGGTCGCGCGCCGCCGTGGGGTCGAAGGTGTCGGTGAAGGCCACCGGCAGCATCGGCACGTTGACGACCGTGGTGGCACCCGAGGCCTCCAGCGCGGCCGTGGCGCGGCTTTGCGGCGCGAAGCCGGTCTTGCTGTAGCTCAGCAGCACCGAGGCGCCGTTGGTGATGCCTTCGAGCGTGTAAGTGCCGTCGGCGGCAGTCGTCGCGCTGACGCCGCCGGCCGACACGGTCACCTGGCCCACGCCCGCGCCGTCGGCGGCATTGGTCACGCGGCCCGAGACCTTGGCGTTGGCCTGTGCGGGCGGGTTGGTGCCCGGCGGGTTCGTGCCGGGAGGATTGGTGCCGGGGTCGGTGCCACCCGGCCCGCCCTGCCCGGGCGGCGGAAGGAAGAAGCCCGGCGAACCACCGCCACCACCGCCGCCGCAAGCGACGATCGCCAGTGCGACCGCGACGGCCGCCACCACAGGTTTGAACTTCATGACTCGACTCCCTGATTTGTTGAATGAGGGGGCGAGCGTAAGGACCGCAACGCGTCGCAAACAGTGCCGAAAGTCACGCGTTGAAACGATGAGAACCAAAGCACTCGCATGCCGGGAAGGCCACTGTTCAGTGGGGTTCAATGACTTTCGACACTGTCAGCAGACCGGTTCGAGAGGCCCGTCCCGGCGCGGCTTGTAGACTGCCCGGCATGGCACAACCACTCAGCACCACCGCCCATGGCGGCTGGCTCGCCGGCGCGATCCGCCGCATCGAGGCCGACTACCAGCGCAGCGCCGACACGCACCTCATTGCGCTGCCGCTGCCCTCGCTCGCTGCCCACGGCATCGACCTGTACCTGAAGGACGAATCGACGCATCCCACCGGCAGCCTCAAGCACCGGCTCGCGCGTTCGCTCTTTCTCTATGCGCTGTGCAACGGCTGGGTGCGCGACGGCACGACCATCGTGGAGGCGTCGAGCGGCTCCACCGCCGTGAGCGAGGCCTACTTCGCGCGGCTGCTGGGCCTGCCCTTCATCGCCGTGATGCCGCGCAGCACCTCGCCCGAGAAGGTCGCGCAGATCGCCTTCTACGGCGGAAGCTGCCACTTCGTCGACCACGCGGCGCAGGTGTACGACGAGGCCCGCGCACTGGCCGAGCGCACCGGCGGCCACTACATGGACCAGTTCACGTACGCCGAGCGCGCGACCGACTGGCGCGGCAACAACAACATCGCCGAAAGCATGTTCCAGCAGATGGCGCGCGAGCGGCATCCGGTGCCCGCGTGGATCGTGGTGGGTGCCGGCACCGGCGGCACCAGCGCCACCATCGGGCGCTACCTGCGCTTTCGCTGCCACGACACGCAGGTGTGCGTGGCCGACCCCGAGGGCTCGGTGTTCTCGGCCTATCACCGCAGCGGCGACGCGATGTTGACCGCAGCCGGCTCGCGCATCGAAGGCATCGGCCGTCCGCGCGTGGAGCCCAGCTTCGTGCGCACGCTGGTCGACCGCATGCTCGAAGTGCCCAACCTCGATTCGGTGGCCGCCATGCACGCGCTGTCGACGCTGCTGGGTCGCAAGGTGGGCCCGTCGACCGGCACCAACTTTGTCGGCATGCTGGCCATCGCGCACGAGATGCGTGCGGCCGGGCAGCAAGGCTCGATCCTCTCGCTGCTGTGCGATGCAGGCGAACGCTACCTGCCGAGCTATCACGACGCCGACTGGGTGCGCAACGCCTTCGGCGACATCACGCCGGCACAGCAGCGCATCGACGCGCTGGTGGCGGGTTGATGTCCACGCGCGCATCTGGCGCACCCTGCGGCCTCATCGCGCGACGGCAGCTCCTGCTGCTGGCCGCGCTCGCCGCCTCGGGCGCGCCGCATGCCGGTTGGGCCCTGCCTGCGAAGGCGCTGCAGTTTCCGCGCGACTTCGGCAGCCACCCCGGGCTGCGCACCGAGTGGTGGTACATCACCGGCCACGGCCAGACCGCGGCGGGTCGCGCCTTCGGTTTCCAGGTGACCTTCTTCCGTTCGCGCGTCGATGCCACACAGGCCATGCGTTCGGCCTTCGCGGCGAAGCACCTGGTGTTCGCACACGCAGCCGTCACCGACCTCGAAGGCCGCGTGCTGCGGCACGACCAGCGCATCGCACGCGCGGGCTTCGACATCGCCTCGGCCAGCGAAACCGACACAGAGGTGCGGTTGCGCGACTGGTCTCTCGTCCGCGACCCCGCCGGCGGTGCCTACACCGCGCGCATTCCGGCCGGCGAATTCACGCTCGACCTGCGCTTTGCGCCCTCTCAACCGGTGCTGCTGCAAGGCCGTGAAGGCGTGTCACGCAAGGGGCCCGACCCCGAGCAGGCCAGCTACTACTACAGCGAGCCGCAACTGCAGGCGCAAGGCCGCCTCACGCTGCAGGGCCAGGCGCCGTTCGAGATCACCGGTGCCGCGTGGCTCGACCACGAATGGAGCGAGGCGCTGATGCATCCCGAGGCCGTGGGCTGGGACTGGATCGGCATGAACCTCGACGACGGCAGCGCGCTCACCGCCTTCCATCTGCGCCGCCGCGACGGCACTGCGTTGTGGTCCGGCGGCTCGTTTCGCCCGCGCGGTGGCGCGGCGCGCATCTTTCAGCCCGGCGAGGTGCGCTTCGAGGCCCTGCGCAACTGGACCAGCCCGCGCACCCGCGCGAGCTACCCCACGCACTGGCGCATCGACACGCCCTCGGGCCGCTTCGAAGTGCAGGCCCTGCTCGACGACCAGGAACTCGACAGCCGCGGCTCCACGGGCGGCGTGTACTGGGAAGGGCTGAGCGAACTGCGCGATGCGCAGCAAGGCACGCGCGTGGGGCGCGGGTATCTCGAGATGACGGGATACGCGGCGCCACTGCGGTTGTGAACTGCCGCACCGTTCCTTCATCCAGCCCCCGACATGAATCCCGCACGCCGCCAGAAACTGCGCACAGCCCTCATCGCGATCGCCGTGTTCGCGGGATTCGTCATCGCAGGCGCCCTGTTCGGCTCCGGTCGCGGCGGGGGCTCGACAAGCCTCGCAGGCCGCGAGATCTGCCGGGCCACGTGCATCGCACGCGGCTGGAAGGACGGCCGGCTCGAACCGCCGTCGCACACCACCGCAGACGCCACGCAGGGGCCGAAGGTCTGCCAGTGCCGATGACCTGGAAGTGACCGGCGCGACGCTCCGGCCGCAAGTCACGCCGAGACCGTCACCCCGTTGCGCTCCAGCACCGCCAGCAGCTTCGGAATGTCAGGCGCCGGCCCCACCGGAATCTCGCGGTCGATCGCCGTGAACATCTGCGCAGCCAGGGCGTCCTGCCCGGTGATCTCCAGCATCTGCCCGCCGCCCTTGCCGTAGTGAAAGCCGTGCACCGTGCCGCGCGGCACATGCACGAGCGTGCCGGGCTGGCACAGGTGGGCGTGGCCGTCGCAATGGAACTCGACCTCGCCGCCGAGCACGTAGAACGATTCGTCCCAGTCGTGGCTGTGCGGCGGCGGGCCCGTGCCTTCGTCACCGCGCTGGAAGGTGACGCCGTAGCTCTGCGTCGAGGCATTCGACGCCAGCACCGTCACCTGCGTGCCGAGCACGTTCAGCGGCGTCTCGCGCCGCTCAGGGGTCAGGACAAAGTACGGAAGGGCCATGATCGGCTCCTCGAAGTGGGAGCCGGATTCTGCGCCCCGCGCACGGCGGCCACAAGCGGCGACGGCGCAGGGAGGGTACCCTCCTTGCGCCGTCAAGGCATCACGAACTTGCCGTTGCAGGCGTTGCTACTTCGCGCGCCGCCGATCGACGAAGGCGATGATCTCGCCCATGATGCCCTTGCGGAAGGCCAGCACGCAGATCACGAAGATCAGGCCCGTGACCATGGTGACCGACTCGCCCAGGGTGTTGAACCAGTCGATGGTCGTGATGCGCGCCAGGAAGCTGCCGAGTTCGCCGATCTTGTTCTCCAGCAGCACCACCACTGCGGAGCCCACCAGCGGACCCGACAGCGTGCCCAGGCCGCCCACCAGCGTCATCAGGATGACCTGGCCCGAGGCGGTCCAGTGCACGTCGGACAACGTGGCAAAACCAAGCACCAGCGTCTTGAGCGAACCCGCGAGGCCCGACAGCGCGGCCGAGATCACGAAGGCCAGCAGCTTGAAGCGCGCGACGTCGTAGCCCAGCGAGAGCGCACGCGGCTCGTTCTCCTTGATGCCCTTGAGCACCTGCCCGAACGGCGAGTGGATGGTGCGCACGATCAGCAGGAAGGCCGCGACCACGATGACCAGCGCCACGTAGTACATGGTCAGGTCGTTCGACAGGTCGACGACGCCGAAGAGCTTGCCGCGCGGCACGCCCTGCAGGCCGTCTTCGCCGCCGGTGAACTTGGCCTGCAGCGCGACGAAGAACATCATCTGCGCGAGCGCCAGCGTGATCATCGCGAAGTAGATGCCCTGGCGACGGATGGCCAGCACGCCGAAGAGCCAGCCCAGCAGCGCACCTGTGAGCGTGCCCGC
Source organism: Acidovorax cavernicola (assembly GCF_003581445.1). Classification (NCBI taxonomy): domain Bacteria; kingdom Pseudomonadati; phylum Pseudomonadota; class Betaproteobacteria; order Burkholderiales; family Comamonadaceae; genus Acidovorax; species Acidovorax cavernicola. Next base: position 27,283 of record NZ_QXMN01000006.1, read on the forward strand.
GATCAGGCCCAGTTCGGGCGTGAGGCCCCAGACCTTGATCGCATGGCCGGCCACGTACGCCGAGCCGCCCAGGAAGGCCGCATGGCCGAAGGACAGCAGGCCGGTGTAGCCCAGCAGCAGGTTGAAGGCCGAGGCGAACAGTGCGAAGCACATGAGCTTCATCACGAACACCGGATAGGCGCCGAAGAACGGTGCGAGCACAAGGGCCAGCAGCAGCAGGCCGTAGACGACAGTAGAGATTTTTTTCATGTTCATGCCGTCCGCCTTATTTCTCTTTGCCGAACAGGCCGGCGGGGCGAATCAACAGCACGATGACCATGATCACGAACACAACCGTCGAGGAAGCCTCGGGATAGAAAACCTTGGTGAGCCCTTCGATCACACCCAGGCCCAGGCCCGTGAGGATGGCGCCCATGATCGAGCCCATGCCACCGATCACGACCACCGCGAACACCACGATGATGAGGTTCTGCCCCATCAGCGGCGAGACCTGCATCACCGGTGCGGCCAGTACGCCGGCGAAAGCGGCGAGCGCACAGCCGAAGGCGTAGGTCAGCGTGATCATCAGCGGCACGTTGACGCCGAAGGCTTCCACGAGGCGCGGGTTCTCGGTGCCGGCGCGCAGGTAGGCGCCCAGGCGGGTCTTCTCGATCACGTACCAGGTCGCGAAGCAGATCACCAGCGAGGCCACGACCACCCAGGCACGGTAGTTCGGCAGGATCATGAAGCCCAGGTCGGTGGCGCTCGACAGCGCATCGGGCGCGTCGTAGGGCAGCCCCGACACGCCGTAGACCGAGCGGAACACGCCCTCGATCAGCAGCGTGAGGCCCAGCGTGAGCAGCAGGCCATAAAGGTGGTCGAGCTTGTAGATCCAGCGCAGCAGCAACCGCTCGATGACCACGCCGAACAGGCCGATGATGATCGGGGCGGCGATCAGCATCACCCAGTAGTTGACGCCCAGGTACTCCATGGCCATCCAGGTCAGGACGGCCCCGAGCATGAACAGCGCGCCGTGCGCGAAGTTGATGACGTTGAGCAAACCGAAGATCACCGCCAGCCCGAGGCTCAGGATGGCGTAGAACGAGCCGTTGACCAGCCCCAGGAGGAGCTGGCTCAACAAGGCGGGAAGGGAAATATTCATAGGCGTTTCAGAAAACCGACGGGCTCGTTCCGTGCATGAGGGCCGCCGCGCACGGCCGCCCGAAGGGGCCGGCCCGCTCCCCTTGCGAAGGGGAGTTGGCGAAGCGACACGAAGTGCGCGAAGCCTGGGGGATTACTTCCACAGTGCGCAGCGGCTCTCGGCCTTGGTCGTGAAGACCTCTTCGCCCTTGAGCTTCTGGACCACCTTGTAGTAGTCCCACGGCTGCTTGGATTCGGCCGGCGACTTGACCTGCACCAGGTACATGTCGTGCACGAAGCGGCCGTCGGCGCGGATGTTGCCCTTGGCGTAGAAGTCGTCGATGGGCGTGGACTTCAGCGTGGCCATGACCTTGTCGGCATCGACCGTCTTGGAGGCCTGCACGGCCTTCAGGTAGGTCATGGTGGCCGAGTAGTCGGCGGCCTGGATGTCGGTGGGCATGCGCTTGGTCTTCTCGAAGAAGCGCTTGCCGAAGGCGCGCGTCTTGTCGTCGAGGTTCCAGTCCCAGCTGGTGGTGAGCAGCAGGCCTTCGGTGTTCTTCAGGCCCAGGCTGTGCACGTCGGTCACGAACACCAGCAGGCCGACCATCTTCATGGTCTTGGTGATACCGAATTCCTTCGCAGCCTTGATCGAGTTGATGGTGTCGCCGCCCGCATTGGCCAGCGCCAGCACCTGGGCCTTGGAGTTCTGCGCCTGCAGCAGGAAGGACGAGAAGTCCGACGTGTTGAGCGGATGCTTCACGCTGCCCAGCACGGTGCCGCCCTTCTCCTTCACGACCTTGGTCGCGTCGGCTTCGAGCGCCTGGCCGAAGGCGTAGTCGGCGGTCAGGAAGTACCAGCTCTTGTCGCCGCGGCCGATGACGGCGGCGCCGGTGCCCTTGGCCAGCGCGACGGTGTCGTAGGCGTAGTGCACGGTGTAGGGCGAGCACTGCTCGTTGGTGAGCGCCGAGCTGCCGGCGCCGTTGACGATGAAGACGCGCTTCTTCTCCTGCGCCACCTTCGCCATCGCCAGGCCGGTGCCCGAGCTGGTGCCGCCGAACAGCATGGTCAGGCCCTGCGTGTCGATCCACTCGCGCGCCTTCGAGGCGGCGATGTCGGCCTTGTTCTGGTGGTCGGCCGTGAGCAGCTCGATGGGCATGCCGTTGACCTTGCCGCCGAAGTCGTCGATGGCCAATTGGATCGCCAGCGCGCCGTTCTTGCCTTCGACGTCGGCGTACAGGCTCGACATGTCGGTGATGAAGCCGATCTTGAGCTTGTCCTGCGCCTGGGCGGCACCGGCGGTCAGCGCGGCGGCGGCGAAAACGGCGGAGAGAGCGAATGTGGTGGTCTTCATGGATGTTCCTGGTGATGGGTTCGGGCGGCTCACTTCCAGAGCGTGCACTTGGACTCGGCCTTGGTGGTGAAGACGGTGTCGCCGGGCAGCTTCTTCACGAGCTTGTAGTAGTCCCACGGCGTCTTCGATTCGGCGGGCGACTTGACCTGCATCAGGTACATGTCGTGCACGTAGCGGCCGTCGGGGCGGATCTGGCCGGTGCCGAAGAAATCGTTGAGCTTCATCTTCTTGAGCTCGGCCATGACCTTGTCGGCATCGTCGGTCTTGGCGGCGTCCACGGCCTTGAGGTAGGTCATGGTGGCCGAGTAGTCGGCGGCCTGGATTTCGGTGGGCATGCGCTTGGTCTTCTCGAAGAAGCGCTTGGAGAACTTGCGGGTCTCGTCGTTCAGGTCCCAGTACCAGCTGGTGGTGAACTGCAGGCCTTCGGTGTTCTTCAGGCCCAGGCTGTGCACGTCGCTCAGGAAGATCAGCAGGCCGGCCAGCTTCATGGACTTGCCGATGCCGAATTCCTTCGCGGCCTTGATGCTGTTGACCGTGTCGCCGCCGGCATTGGCCAGGCCGAGGATCTGCGCCTTGGAGTTCTGCGCCTGCAGCAGGAACGACGAGAAGTCGGACGCATTGAGCGGATGGCGCACCGCGCCGACGATCGTGCCGCCCTTGGCCTTCACGACCGTGGAGGTGTCGGCTTCGAGTGCGTGGCCGAAGGCGTAGTCGGCGGTCAGGAAGAACCAGGTCTTGCCGCCACCGTCGACCACGGCGGCGCCGGTGCCCTTGGCCAGCGCGACGGTGTCGTAGGCGTAGTGCACGGTGTAGGGCGTGCACTGTTCGTTGGTGAGCGCCGACGAGGCCGCGCCGTTGTTGAAGTACACGCGCTTCTTCTCGGCCGCGACCTTGGCCAGCGCCAGACCCACGCCGGAGTTGGTGCCGCCGAAGACCATGCTCAGGCCTTGCGTGTCGATCCACTCGCGCGCCTTCGAGGCCGCGATGTCAGGCTTGTTCTGGTGGTCGACGGTGAGCAGCTCCACAGGCTTGCCGGCCGCCTTGCCGCCGAAGTCGTCGATGGCCATCTGGATCGCCAGCGCGCCGTTCTTGCCTTCGAGGTCGGCGTACAGGCTCGACATGTCGGTGATGAAACCGATCTTCACTTTCTCTTGGGCCTGCGCGGCGCCCGCACCCAGCGCGAGGAGGCCGATGGCGGTGGCGATGAGACCGAGTTTCTTGTTCATGGCGTTGTCTCCTGAAGGAATCTTTGTGGGATGGAGGAAAAGGTCTTGTGGACGTGTTGCGGGATCGGCCGCTCAGACACCCAGCAGTTCGGTCAGCACGGGCATCTTGGCTTCGAGCTCGGAGGCGCCGAATTTCTCGACGATGCGGCCGTGCTCCATCACGTAGAAGCGATCGGCCAGCGGTGCGGCGAAGCGGAAGTTCTGCTCCACCATGACGATCGTGTAGCCCTTGGCGCGCAGCGTGCTGATCATGCGGGCCAGCGCCTGCACGATGACGGGCGCGAGGCCTTCGGAAATCTCGTCGAGCAGCAGCAGCTTGGCGCCGGTGCGCAGGATGCGCGCCACGGCCAGCATCTGCTGTTCACCGCCCGACAGGCGCGTGCCCTGGCTGTGGCGGCGCTCCGCGAGGTTGGGGAACATGGCGTAGATCTCGTCGACCGACATGCCCTGCCCTGCCCCCTTGAGTTCGGGCGGCAGCATCAGGTTTTCTTCGCACGAGAGGCTGGCGAAGATGCCGCGCTCTTCGGGGCAGTAACCGATGCCCAGGTGCGCGATACGGTGCGTCGGCAGCCCGATGGTCTCGCGGCCGTTGACCTCGATGCTGCCCTTGCGCGCGCCCGTGAGCCCCATGATGGCGCGCAGCGTGGTGGTGCGGCCCGCACCATTGCGGCCCAGCAGCGTGACGACTTCGCCCGGCTGCACGACCATGTCGACGCCGTGCAGCACGTGCGATTCGCCGTACCAGGCTTGCAGGTCCTTGATTTCGAGTGCGGCGGTCATCAGTGAGCTCCCTGAAGCTGGCCGTCGGTGGTGCCCATGTAGGCCTCCATGACCTGCGGGTTCTTGGAGACTTCGGCGTACGGCCCTTCGGCCAGCACGGCGCCGCGTTGCAGCACCGTGATGGTGTCGGCGATGGTGGAGACCACGCTCATGTTGTGTTCGACCATCAGGATCGTGCGGCCGGCCGACACGCGCTTGATGAGGTCGGCCACGCGGTGCACGTCTTCGTGGCCCATGCCCTGCGTGGGTTCGTCCAGCAGCATGAGTTCGGGTTCCATGGCCAGCGTGGTCGCGATCTCGAGCGCGCGCTTGCGGCCGTAGGGCAGGTTCACGGTCTGCTCGTCGGCCAGCTCTTCCAGGCCCACCTCGGCGAGCAGCTCGCGGGCGCGCGCATCAAGCGGCTGGAGCGACTTCTCGCTCTTCCAGAAGTGGTACGAAGTGCCGAGCTTGCGCTGCAGGCCCAGGCGCACGTTCTCGAGCAGCGTGAGGTGCGGGAACACGGCGGAGATCTGGAACGAGCGGATCACTCCGCGCCGCGCGATCTGCGCCGGGCGCTCGCCCGTGATGTCGTGCCCATTGAAAAGGATCGTGCCCGCGGTGGGCTCGAGGAACTTCGTGAGCAGGTTGAAGCAGGTCGTCTTGCCGGCACCGTTGGGGCCGATGAGCGCGTGGATCGAGCCGCGCTTCACCGAGAGGTCAACCTTGCTGACCGCAGTGAACCCCTTGAATTCCTTGGTGAGCTGGCGTGTTTCGAGAATGACGTCGCTCATCTCGCGGCGTCGTCCGTGTGCGGAAAAAAGAAATCGGTCATGCGGTCCATCTCAATGCGCCACCAGCGAGCGCGGACCGATTGTTGGTGGCTGCTATGCAATTGCATACTGGGGCAAATGCCTATGCTGCACTGCAACCATTCACAGAGTGCGCACATGCTGCGAAAGCGACTGTCGTCCCGACGACATTGCGCACCGCAACATGCATCTGTGCGAGCGCACGAGGCATGCGCTCGCACCATGATGACGCCATCGAAAACGCATGCGCTCTTCGTGAAAAACTTGCGCGCGCCACACACAGCAACGATGCTCTTTCACCCGGATTGAATCCATCGCCACCATGCCCCTGCCGAACTTCCGCTCACCCGAATTCCTCGCCGATCACATCGCACACACGCTGGCGTTCTACGCGCCGCGCAGCCTCGATCCCTCGGGCGGCTTCTTCCATTTCTACAAGGACGACGGCACGGTGTACGACCGCCGCACGCGCCACCTCGTGAGCAGCACACGCTTCGTGTTCAACCACGCGATGGCGTGGCGACGCTTCGGCCGACCCGACGACCTCGCGGCGACGCGGCACGGCCTCGCATTCCTGCAGGCCGCGCATGCCCAGCCGCATGGTGGCTATGCATGGCAGATTGGCTGGGATGGCCATCAGGCGACGGTGCAGGATGGCACGCAGCATTGCTACGGGATGGCCTTCGTGTTGCTGGCACACGCGCATGCGCTGATGGCCGGTGTGGCGGAAGCGCGCACCGGCTTGGCGCGCACCCGCGACCTGATGGAGCAGCACTTTTGGGAGCCCGGGCACCAGCTGTACGCCGACGAGGCCACGCCCGGCTGGCAGGTCGGCCCCTACCGCGGGCAGAACGCCAACATGCACGCCTGCGAGGCGATGCTCGCGGCCTACGACGCCACCCGCGAGCCCTTCTACCTCGAGCGCGCGCGCACGCTCGCCGAAAGCATCACGGGCCGGCAGGCCGCGCTTGCCGACGGGTTGGTGTGGGAACACTACCGCGAAGACTGGTCGGTCGACTGGGACTACAACCGCGGCGACAAGACCAACATCTTCCGCCCCTGGGGCTTCCAGACCGGCCACCTCACCGAGTGGGCCAAGCTGCTGCTGCAGCTCGAGAGCCACCTGGGGCCCGGCGCACCCGGCACCGAATGGATCGTGCCGCGTGCGCGCCACTTCTTCGACACCGCGATGCAGCGCGGCTGGGACGCCACGCACGGCGGGCTGGTCTACGGCTTCGGCCCCGACGGCGCGGTGTGCGACGGCGACAAGTACTTCTGGGTCCAGGCCGAGAGCTTCGCCGCCGCCGCCCTGCTTGCGGTGCGCACGGGCGACGCCGGCTACTGGGCGTGGTACGACCGGATCTGGACCTACAGCTGGGCGCACTTCGTCGACCACGTGCACGGTGCCTGGTACCGCATCCTGACGCCGCAGAACGCGAAGATCAGCGATGAGAAAAGTCCGGCCGGCAAGACCGACTACCACACCATGGGCGCGTGCCACGACGTGCTGAAGGCGCTGGGCCACGGCGTGAAGTAGCCGCACCACCCCTCACGATCCGCACAAATCTTGTGCGGCGACGCACCTACCCCGCAACCCGCGGGCTGCCTACGCTTGGGCCTTCCTTCACTCACGCAGAGCAATACATGAAGCACCCCAGCATCCGCACCATCACCGGCGCCGAACCCACCAGCCGCCTCGACCCCGCCACCACGGCGCTGATCGCGATCGATTTCCAGAACGAGTACTTCGACGGGCGCATGCCCATTCCCGACGGCCTGGCCGCGCTGCAACAGGCGCGGCGATTGATCGACGCGGCCGACCGGCATGCGGTGCCGGTGTTCCATGTGCAGCACCTCGCGCCCGCCGACAGCCCGATCTTCGCGGACGGCAGCCACGCCTTCGGCATCCACGACGCACTGCGCCCGGCGCCGCAACACACGGTGCTGCGCAAGGCGACGCCCAGTGCCTTCGCGGGCACCACGCTCGAAGCCGAACTGCAGGCACGCGGCGTCACGACGCTCATCCTCACGGGCCTCATGACGCACATGTGCGTGTCGGCCACCGCCTTCGACGCCGCGCCGCGCGGCTACCAGAGCCTCATCGTGAGCGACGCCTGCGCGACGCGCGATCTCGACCTGGAAGAAGGCGGCGTGCTGGGGCACCGCGAACTGCATCGTGCGGCCCTGCGTGGCGTGTCGGATGTGGTGGCCGAGGTGCGGTCGACCGACGAGGTATTGCAGCTCTTGGAGGAGGGCCGCTGACGCCCTGCCCCTCGCATGCCTCCACGACTCCAAACTCTTCGATCCATGACCATGAAGCGCTCTTCCGCCTTGTTCCTCGCTATGTCCTGCGCCCTGTGCGCGCCGGGCCTCGCCACCGCCGCCACGCCGGCACCCCGCACGCCGATCTCGGCACCGGCCGACACGCTGCAGTGGCAAGCCCTCGCGGGTGGCATCCGCTACGCCAACGTGCGCGGCAACCTGACGGGCAATGGCCCCTACGAAGCTTTTGTCGAATTCCCGGCCGGCTTCGACAACCCGCACCATCGCCACACGCAGGTGCTCCCGTCCGTCGTGCTCTCGGGCGTGTTCTATGCGATCTTCGATGACGGCAAGAAGGTGCTGTACCCGGCCGGTTCGTACTACCTGCTGCCGGCGCAGCTGCCGCACCGTAGCGGCTGCGAACCGGGCGCGAACTGCCTGCTGTTCCAGTACCAGAGCGACCGCTTCGATCTGGTGCCCACCGCGTCCAGGTAAGGCGCGCCTGCTGCGCTCAGTCGCCCTGCCCGTCCGCGGGCAGGTAGCGCGCGGCAGCAAAGTCGACAAACGCACGCACCTTCGGCGACAGGTGCCGGTTCTGCGGATACAGCGCGTAGAGGTTCAGCGGCTGCTGGTGGAACTCCGGCAGCACACGCACCAGCTCGCCGCGCGCGACATGCGCGTGCACGAGGAACGCCGGCGATGCCGCCAGCCCCGTACCGGCCAGCGCGGCAGTGCGCAGCACGAGCCCGCTGTTGGCCTGCAGCCGCCCGCCCACGTCGACCGTGCAGACGCTGCCGTCCGGCGCGGTGAAGCTGGGTTGCGCGGCCTTCGCGGCCAATGAATAGTTGAGGCAGTCGTGCGTCGCCAGATCGGCAGGCACCTGCGGCGTGCCGCGCCGCTGCAGGTAGGCCGGCGACGCCACCCACCACTCCTCGAAGCTCGCGAGGCGCTTGACGATCAGCGTCGAATCCGAGAGTGCATACGCCAGTCGCAATCCCACGTCGAAGCCCTCCTCGATCAGGTCGACGAAGCGGTCGTTGCAGACCAGGTCGGCCCTGACCTGCGGATGCGCGTCGAGGAACGCCGGCAGCCATTGCGCCAGCTCCTCCAGCCCGAAGGACATCGGCGCGTTGATGCGCAACAGGCCCGTGGGCTCGACCTGGTGCTGGGCCACGACCAGCGCCGCGGTCTCCACCTGGTCGAGGATCTGCCGCGTGTGCTCGTAGTAGGTCTGGCCAGCCTGCGTGAGCGCGAAACGGCGCGTGGTGCGATTGAGCAGCTGCACGCCCAGCGCTGTTTCCAGCTGCTTGACGTGGCGCGAGACCACCGTGTGCGACACGTCCATCGCGTCGGCCGCGGCGGTGAAACCGCCGGCCTCCACGACGGCGCGGAACGCCTTCATGGCCGCGAACTGGTCCATGCGCGTGGGCCGTGCGGGGTCAGTGCGCGCCAGCAGCAGCGTCGCCGCCCGAGCCGCCCTTTTGCGGCCGTGCCAGCCACACCAGCGGAATCAGCAACAGGAACAGCACCGCCGAGGCATAGAAGATGTCGTTCGTGGCGAGCATGAACGACTGCTGGTCGACAAGGCGGTTGATCTGCCCGAGCACCTGCTCGGCGCTGAAGCCGCTGCCCGACAGCCCCGAGATGGCGGCATTCGCCGCGCTGTTGCCCGGGTTCACCGACTCGACGAGCTGCGCGTGGTGCATGGCCGCGCGGTTCTCCCACAGCGTGGTGGCGATCGACGTGCCCATGGCACCCGCCGTGATCCGCAGGAAGTTCGACAACCCCGACGCGGCCGGGATGCGATCAGGCGTGAGGCCCGACAGCGTGATGGTCACGAGCGGAATGAAGAAGAACGCCATCGCGATGCCCTGGATGATCGTCGGGATGATGATCGTCACGAAGTCGGCCTGCGTGTTGAAGTTCGAGCGCATCCACAGCACCAGCGCGAACACGAGGAACGAGAAGGTCGCGTAGCGGCGCGGATCGATCTTGGACACCGTGAGGCCCACCACCGGCGAGAAGAAGATCGCCAGCAGCCCCACGGGCGCCATGATCATCCCCGCCTGCGTGGCGGTGTAGCCCATCCACTGCTGCAGCCACAGCGGCAGCAGCACCACGTTGCCGAAGAACAGGCCGTAGGCGATGGCCGTGGCCACCGCGCCCGACCAGAAGTTGCGGCGCTTGAACAGCGACAGGTCGACCACGGGATGCTTGTCGGTCAGCTCCCAGACGAGGAAGAACGCGAAGCCGATCACGGCCACCACGGCCATCGTGACGATCTCGGCCGAGTGGAACCAGTCGAGCTCCTTGCCCTTGTCGAGCATGAGCTGCAGCGAGCCCACCCACAGCACCAGCAGCGCCAGGCCGATCGCATCGATCGGCACCTTGTGCGTGTTGCTCTCGCGCTTGTGATACAGCGCCCAGGTGATCGCCGCGGCCACGATGCCGACCGGGATGTTGATGTAGAAGATCCACGGCCACGAGATGTTGTCGGTGATCCAGCCGCCGAGCAGCGGCCCCATCACCGGCGCGACCAGCGTGGTCATCGACCACATCGCCATCGCCAGGCCGGCCTTGGCGCGCGGGTAGCTCGACAGCAGCAGCGTCTGCGACAGCGGGATCATCGGCCCCGCGACGAAGCCCTGCAGCGCGCGAAAGGCGATCAGGGTCGTCATGTTGGGCGCCAGGCCGCACAGCAGCGAGGCGACCATGAACAGGATCACGCTGGCCATGAACAAGCGCACCTGGCCGAAGCGCTGCGTCATGAAACCCGTGAGCGGCACCGCGATGGCGTTGGCCACCGCGAAGCTGGTGATGACCCAGGTGCCTTGCGTGGTGCTCACGCCCAGGTCGCCCGAGATGGCCGGCAACGACACGTTCGCGATCGACGAGTCGAGCACGTTCATGAAGGTGGCGGCGGACAGCGCGACCGTGCCCCACACGCGGGCGGAGCCCTCGAGCGGGGGGTGCGCGATGTAGGCAGGAGCAGCAGTGGCCATGGCGCGAGCTGTGAGGGTTCAGCGGCAGCGAAAAGCTGCGATCAGCCCGGCTGGCCCTGCGTGGCGGCGTGCGCGGCCGGTGCCGTGGTGGCGGCCGCCGGACGGTTCACGGCGGCGACCGGTGCACCGCGACCGAGGTTGGCGGCGACGATGCGCTCCACCTCGGCGTCGGCGCCGCGGTCGAGCTGGCTGTAGACCTGCGTCTGTGCGAAGGCGGTGCTGCGCGGCGCGTCGGCCAGCATCTTGCCGGTCTTCTGCGTGATGTCGATCTCGGCGTCCATCGACAGGCCGATGCGCAGCGGGTTGGCCTTGAGCTGCTCGGCGTCGAGCGCGATGCGCACGGGCACGCGCTGCACCACCTTGATCCAGTTGCCGGTGGCGTTCTGCGCCGGCAGCAGCGCGAAGGCGGCACCGGTGCCCACGCCCAGGCCGGCGACCTTGCCGGTGTACTCGACCTTCTTGCCGTACACGTCGGCCGTGAGCTTCACGGGCTGGTCGATGCGAATGTTGCGCAGCTGCACTTCCTTGAAGTTGGCGTCGACCCACAGCTGGTGCAGCGGCACGATCGACATCATCGGCGTGCCGGCGGCCACGCGCTGGCCCAGCTGCACGGTGCGCTTGGCGACGTAGCCATCGACCGGCGCGGGCATGGCCACGCGCTGCGTGGCGAGGTAGGCCTCGCGCACCTTGGCGGCGGCGGCCAGCACGCTCGGGTGCTGCGCCACGCTGGTGCCTTCGGTCAGCGACTGGTTGCTCGCCAGCGCCTCGCGCGCGGCGACCACGCCGGCTTGTGCGGCGGCAAGCGCGCTCCTGGCGTTGGCCAGTTGCGTTTCGGCGTGGTTGAGTTCTTCCTTCGACACGGCGCCATTGCCCGACAGCGCGCGGCGGCGCTGCAGATCGTCCTGCGCCTTGGCGATGTCGCTTTGGGCCTTGGCGATGTCGGACTGGCGCAGCGTGACCTGCGCGGCCAGCGAGCCGTTGTTGGCGTACAGCGTGCGCACCTGGCGCACGGCCTGCGCGAGCGCGGCCTCGGCCTGCTCGAGCGCGACCTTGGCGTCGGCCGGGTCGAGCTGCACCAGCGGTTGGCCGGCCTTCACGAAGTCGGTGTCGTCGGCGCCGATGGCCATGACCGTGCCGCCGATCTGCGGCGTGATCTGGATGACGTTGCCCTGCACGTAGGCGTTGTCGGTGCTCTCGTAGTGGCTGGCCACCAGCCATTCGTACAGGCCCCAGCCGCCGCCCGCGACCACCACGACGGCGGTGAGGAGCGTGAGTGCGCGGCGGCGCTTGCCGTTGCCCGCGGGCGCCTCGGGCGCTGCGGTGGTTGGCACGGGGGAAGCGGATGTAGGAGTGTTGTTATCGCTCATGATGGAGTTCTTTCCGGAGAAGGCGGATCAGCAAATCAGTTCAGTGCGGCGGCTGTCGGTGCCGAAGCCGTCGAAGTGGTCGGCGGCTGCCAGCCACCGCCCAAGGCGCGCGCCAGGCCCACCTGGGTGTCCAGCGCACGGGCCGCCAGGTCGACCGCGAGCCGGCGCTGGGCCAGCACGGCGGTTTCGGCCGTGAGCACGTTGAGGTAGTTGCCCAGGCCGGCGCGGTAGCGCTGCACGGCGATGTCGTAGGCGCCTTCGGCGGCCGTCTGCGCGGCGCGCTGTTCGGTCTGCTGGCGCGTGATCGACTGCGCGCTCGACACCTGGTCGGCCGCGTCGCGCACGGCATCAAGCACTGTGGCGTTGTAGCTTTCGATGGCCACGTCGAGGTCGGCCGACTTGCCGCGCAGGTTGGCGCGCAGGCGCCCGCCTTCGAAGATCGGCAGGTGGATGGCCGGGCCCACGCCCCACTGCTCGCTGCCCGACTTGAGCAGCTTGCCGAAGCCCAGACTCTGGAAGCCGGCAAAGGCCGTGAGGTTCACGTTGGGATAGAACTGGGTCTTGGCGTTGTCCACGTCGCTGGTGGCGGCCTCGACGCGCCAGCGCGCGGCGGCGATGTCGGCGCGGCGGCCCAGCAGGTCGGCCGGGATGTTCGCCTGCAGCGCCATCGGCTTCACACCGGCGAGCACCGGCGGCTTGAGCGACGCCGTCACGTTGGGCTGCCCCACGAGCGCATCGAGCGCGTGCTGCTGCAGCGCGATCTGCTCGTTGAGCGCCTCGATCTGCTGGCGTGCCTCGGGCAGGCCGCCTTCGCTCTGGCGCAGTTCGAGGCGGGTGTCGAGGCCGGCCGAGACGCGGTCGCGCACCAGCTTGAAGGTCTCGTCGCGCTGGGCCAGCGTGCGCTTGGCCACTTCAACCTGCTCGTTCAGGCGCGCCCACTGGAAGTAGCTGCGCGCCACGTTGCTCGCAAGCAGTACGCGCGCGGCATCGGCGTCGGCCGCTGCGGCGTTGGCCACGCCGAGGGCGGTGTCGAGTGCGCTGCGGTTCTTGCCGAAGAAGTCGAGTTCCCAGCTCGCGCCGAGTTGCAGCAGGCCGATGTTCTGCGTCGAGCCGCCCAGCGGTGCTGGGTAGATGTAGTTGCTGTTGAACTTCTGGCGGTTCAGGTTCAGGTCGGCGCCGACCTTGGGCAGCAGCGCCGCACCGGCGATGTCCGCCGAAGCTTGCGCGCGCACCAGCCGCGCACGCGCGACCTGCAGGTTCGGGTTGCCGGCCACGGCCTGGTCGACCAGCGCATTGAGCTGGCTGTCGCCGAAGGCCTGCCACCACTGGCTGTCGAGGCTGGGCACGGCGGCGCGCGCGGGGTCGGCCGCGATGCCGAGGGTGGACGCATCGCGCAGCTTGGCGTGCGAGCCGATGCCGCCCATGTCGGCGCAACCGGCGAGCGCGACCACCGCCAGCGCGGCGGCCACGACAGGCGTGCGACGCAGCGCGCGCACGGCGAAAGACTCAGTCATTCTTCTCTCCACGGGCCGCGAGGCCCTGTGCGTTGTCGAGGATGCGGCGCAAGTAGTCCTTGAGCTGCTCCCATTCTTCGGGGCTGAAGCCGGCCAGGTACTCGTTCTGCACCCGGCTCAGCACATAGGGCACTTCCTTCGCGGCCGCACGGCCTTCGTCGGTGAGTTCGATGTTGACCACGCGGCGGTCTTCGAGCGAGCGCACCCGGCGGCACAAGCCCTTGGCTTCGAGGCGGTCGAGCAGGCGCGTCATGGCGCCGGTGTCGAGTTCGCAGGCACGGGCGAGCTCGGCCACGGTGGTGGCGGCGCCGACGTGCAGCTTGTACAACGGCACCCACTGCGGGTACGTGGGGCTGCCGGGCTCGCACATGCGCGTGCCCACGGTCTGCCCCACGGAGGTGACGATGCGGCGCATGAGGTAGCCGATGCTCTCTTCGGCGCGGTAGTCCTCGGCGCGATAGAAGGCGACCGGCGGGCGCGCGGGCTCGTCGGGCGTCGGAGGAACCGGGGAGATGGGGTCATCGCTCATGCCGGAAATATTAGTTGCCATGGCAATTATTGTCAAGGCGACCTTTGTGAGGGCAAGGGCTCGGTAGAATTCGCGCCCATGGCCTCTTCCCCTCCGTCGTCCTCCGCAGCCAAGGGCTCGCCCCGCTCGCTGTCGGGGTTGCGCCCCTTCCTTCGCCCCTACCGCGTGCAGATCGTGCTGGCGGGGGTTTTCCTGGTGATGGCGGCCGTCACGACGCTGGCTTTCCCTATCGCTTTGCGAAGCCTGATTGACGGCGGCTTGGTCAGCGCCGACAAGGGTGCGCAGACCATGGCGCTGCGCGAGCACTTCGGCGCCCTCTTCGCGGTCGCCGTGGCGCTGGGCCTGTTTTCCGCCGCGCGCTTCTATACGGTGAGCTGGCTCGGCGAGCGCGTCACGGCCGACCTGCGCAACGCGGTCTATGCCCACGTGCTGAAGCAGAGCCCCGCCTTCTTCGAGACCACCCAAACCGGCGAGGTGCTGTCGCGCCTCACGGCCGACACCACGCTGGTGCAGACGGTCGTCGGCTCGTCGCTGAGCATGGGTCTGCGCAATGCCGTCATGGGCGTGGGCGCGCTGGCGGTGCTGGTCTGGACCAACCCTTATGTGATGGTGCAGGTGCTGGGCATCCTCGTGCTGGTGGTACTGCCGAGCATGTGGTTCGGCCGCCGCGTGCGCAAGCTGTCGCGCGCCAGCCAGGACCGCGTGGCCGACTCGAGCGCCATCGCGGCCGAGGTGCTGAACGCGATTCCCGTGGTGCAGAGCTACACGGCCGAGGGCCGCGAGGCCGACCGCTTCCAGGGCTCGACCGAAAACGCCTTCCACACCGCCGTGCGCCGCACGCGCGCGCGCTCGGTGCTGGTCGCCTTCATCATCATCGCCACCTCGGCCGCCCTGCTCTGGGGCCTGTACGAAGGCACGCAGGCCGTGCTGCGCGGCGACATCACGGCCGGCCACCTGGGCCAGACCGTGGTCTACGTCGCGATCCTGGCGAGCGCCACGGCCGTGCTCGGCGAGGTGTACGGCGACCTGCTGCGCGCGGCCGGCGCCACCGAGCGCCTGATGGAGTTGCTGCATGCGCCGGCGGCCATCACTTCACCTGCCAGGCCGGCGGTCGCGCCCGTTCCCGCCGCGGGAAGCGCCATCCGCTTCGACGCCATCACCTTCCACTACCCCTCGCGGCCCGGCACGCCGGCGCTGCGCGACTTCAGCCTGGACATCGCGCCGGGCGAGACCGTGGCGCTGGTGGGATCGAGCGGCGCGGGCAAGAGCACGGTGTTCCAGCTGCTGCTGCGCTACTACGACCCGCAATCGGGCCGCATCGTGCTCGACGGCGCGGCGCTGGACGCCCTCGCCCTGCACGACCTGCGCACCCGCATCGGCCTCGTACCGCAGGACGCGGTGATCTTCTCGGCCAGTGCCTTCGAGAACATCCGCTACGGCCGGCCCGAGGCCAGCGCCGACGAAGTGCACGCGGCGGCGCGTGCCGCCTTCGCGCACGACTTCCTGCAGGCCCTGCCCGAGGGCTACGACACCTTCCTGGGCGAACGCGGCGTGCGGCTGTCGGGCGGCCAGCGCCAGCGCATCGCCATCGCGCGGGCCATCCTGAAAAACCCGCCACTGCTGCTGCTCGACGAGGCCACCAGCGCGCTCGACGCCGAGAGCGAACGCATGGTGCAGGCCGCGCTGGAATCGGCGATGGAAAACCGCACCACGCTCGTGATCGCCCACCGCCTGGCGACCGTGCAGAAGGCCGACCGCATCATCGTGCTGGACCATGGCGGCATCGTCGAACAGGGAACGCACGCGGCGCTGGTGGCGCAAGGCGGCGTGTACGCGCGGCTGGCCGCGCTGCAGTTCACGGCCTGACCCGATCGGACCGGGCCCGTCGGTTACTGCAGGGTTTCCTTGAGCGCCGCCGGGATCGGCAGCGCCATCACCGGAATACCTTCGTCGAGCAGCGCTTCGGTCTGCTCCGGCGTGGCCTGGCCGCGGATGCCGCGTTCGGCGGTTTCGCCGTAGTGCATCTTGCGCGCCTCGTCGGCAAAGCGGTCGCCGACGTCTTCGGTCTTGGCCAGCACTTCGCGCACGGCGCGCATCCAGCGGGCTTCGGGGGACGTGGGGGTTGCCGGCACCTGGGCGGACGGCGATGCGGGCGCCGACGGTGTGGGGGGCGTGTCACGCCCTTCTTCCCTCGGCGCCTTGGCGTTGCTCAGGTTCAGGCGCGGTGCGCTCAGCAGCTTGACGATCGCGGTGTCGCCGCAGACCGGACACTCGACCAGACCACTCGCGAGCTGGCTGTCGAACGCCTCGTTGGACGCGAACCAACCCTCGAAGCCGTGGCCGTGTGTGCAGCGGAGATCGAGGACCTTCATGCGCGGATTATCCCGCGCCGCCTTGCGAGGCCGCGGCCTGCCAATCCAGTGCCCATGCGCCCGACAGCACGTTCTGTAGCCACAGAGCGCAGGTAAGCGTCTTGGCGTCGGTCACGGTGCCATCGCGGCACCAGCCGATGAGCTCTTGCGGCGTGGCGGTGAACACGTCGAGAAACTCGCCGTGGTCGAGCTGACGCTCGCCCAGCGAGAGACCACGCGCAAAGTAGATGTGGATGATCTCGGTCGAGTACGCCACCGCCAGGTGCGTGGCACCCGCGTGCGCCCATTCGCGCGCGGTGTAGCCGGTTTCCTCGAGCAGTTCGCGCTGGCCGCACACCAGCGGATCCTCGCCGGCGTCGAGCTTGCCCGCGGGGAACTCGACGATCACCCGGTCCACCGGGTAGCGGAACTGGCGCTCCAGCACCACGCGACCGTCGTCGAGCAGCGGAATGACCACCACCGCGCCAGGGTGCACCACGTACTCGCGCGTGGCGCTGTGGCCGTCGGGCAGGCGGATCGTGTCGCGCTTGGCGTGCAGGAACTTGCCCTTGAAGAGCTCTTCGCTGCTGAGCAGCGCTTCCTTCAGATGCGAATCGGCAGCGGGAGACGTCATGGGGATCAGTGTCTGTGCTTCATGAGGTAGCGCCAGGTGAATCCAGGGAACGCCAGCACGACGAACAGCGAGGCCGTCACCGCGTAGAACTCCCAGCCCTGCGCCGCGATCTGCCCTGCCCTGCGTTCGAACAATAGGCCGATGCCACCCGCGATGAAGTACAGCACCACCAGCTCGCCAAATCGGATCGCGAGCGACTTGTGCGTCGCCGACAGCGGCACCGCCCCGAACAGGCGCTCATTCAGGAACGGCAGGTTGGCGGCCACCAGGGCCACCAGAAGCACCACCCAGACCGACGCGGTTTGCGACACCGTGCGCGGGCCGCGTCAGTGGGCCAGCGTGGCCGCGATGGCGTCGTAGCACAGCGTCATCAGACCGCCGGGCACGATGCCGAGAATCAGGATCAGCGCGCCGTTGATCGTGAGCACGGTGCGCACGTCGAACGAGGCCGACACGGTGGTCGCCGTGACGGGCGCGTCGAAGTACATGACCTTGACCACGCGCAGGTAGTAGAAAGCGCCGATCAGCGACATGACCACGGCGAACACGGCCAGGCCGATGTAGATGGCAGCACCCGAGGCGATCAGCGCCTGCAGCACGGCCAGCTTGGCGTAGAAGCCCACCAGCGGCGGCAGACCGGCCAGCGAGAACATCGCGATGGCCATCACGCCGGCGTACAACGGGCTGCGCTGGTTCAGGCCGGCCAGGTCGGTGATCTCTTCGCTTTCGAAGCCTTCCCGTGCCAGCAGCAGGATGATGCCGAAGCTCGCCAGCGTGGTCAGCACGTAGGTCACGACGTAGAACATCGCGGCGCTGTAGGCGGCCTGCGCGTTCTGCGTGCCTTGCTGGTCGGAACCCGCCACCAGGCCCAGCAGCATGAAGCCCATCTGCGCGATGGTCGAGTAGGCCAGCATGCGCTTGAGGTTGCTCTGCGCAATGGCGGCCAGGTTGCCGATCACCAGCGAGGCGATCGCCAGCACGGCCAGCATCTGCTGCCAGTCGATGGCCAGGGGCTGCAGGCCGTCGACCAGCAGGCGGATGATGATGCCGAAGGCGGCCAGCTCGGGCGCGGCACCGATCAGCAGCGTGATCGCCGTCGGAGCACCCTGGTACACGTCGGGCACCCACATGTGGAACGGTGCAGCACCGACCTTGAAGGCCAGGCCAGCCACGATGAAGACGAGGCCGAACACCAGCACCTGGTGGTTCACCTTGCCGGTCGAGATCGCCTTGAAGACTTCATTCAGGTCGAGCGAGCCGGTCGCACCGTACATCATCGACAGGCCGTACAGCAGGAAACCGCTGGCCATCGCGCCGAGCACGAAGTACTTCATGGCGGCTTCGCTGGCCACCGCATGGTCGCGGCGCAGCGCCACGAGCGCATAGCTCGACAGCGTGAGCAGTTCCAGGCCGAGGTAGATCAGCAGGAAATTGCTGCCGCCGATCATCACGAACATGCCCAGCAGCGCCAGCATGCTGATCGTGAACATCTCGCCGCCGCGCAGCATCTCGCGGTCGGCCGCGTAGGGACGGCCGTAGACCAGCGTCACCATCAGGGCGAGCGAGGCAAAGCACTTGAGCCAGTTGCCCATCGAGTCGCTCACCACCATGCCGCCGAAGCCATAGGAGGTCTTGCCATCGACGGCGGCCATGCCGGTCAACACGGCCACGACTGCCAGCGTGAGCAGCGTCAGGACGTAGGTACGGGTGCGGCGCGGGCTCGTGTCCGACAGGTCGACCAGCGCAATGATGCAGGCCATGACCAGCAGCACGATTTCGGGGTAGATCGTCACCCAGCTGAGTTTGTCAATCATCTCGTTCTCTTCTTCAGCGTGGCATCAGACTGGGAGCTTCGAAATCGCCATGTGGCGCAGAAGCTCGACGACGGAGGCATCCATCGCATCGGTGAAAGGCTTCGGATACAGGCCCATCCACAGCACCGCGATCGCCAGCAGCGACAGCATCAGGAATTCGCGGGCGTTGATGTCCGTCAGTTCCTTGACGTGGTCGTTGCCGACCGGACCCAGGTACACGCGCTTGTACATCCACAGGGTGTAGGCGGCACCGAAGATCAGTGCAGTGGCGGCGCCCAGGCCGATCCAGAAGTTGGCCTTCACGGCGCCCAGGATGACCATCCACTCGCCCACGAAACCGGCGGTGCCCGGCAGGCCGCAGTTGGCCATGGCGAACAGCAGCGCGAACGCGGCGAACTTGGGCATGGTGTTGACCACGCCGCCGTAGTCGGCGATCTGGCGCGAGTGCACGCGGTCGTACAGCACGCCGATACCCAGGAACATGGCGCCCGACACGAAACCGTGGGCGATCATCTGCACGATGCCGCCGGACACGCCGAGCTCGTTGAAGATGAAGAAGCCCAGCGTCACGAAGCCCATGTGGGCCACCGACGAGTAAGCCACCAGCTTCTTCATGTCCTGCTGCACCAGCGCGACCAGACCGACGTAGATCACGGCGATCAGGGACAGCGCGATCATCAGCCACGCCCATTCGTGCGAAGCGTCAGGAGCGATGGGCATCGAGAAGCGCAGGAAACCGTAGGCGCCCAGCTTCAGCATGATCGCGGCCAGCACGGCCGAGCCGCCCGTGGGGGCCTCGACGTGCACGTCGGGCAGCCAGGTGTGGACCGGCCACATCGGCACCTTGACGGCAAAGGCCGCGAAGAAAGCGAAGAACAGCAGGGTCTGCGCGGTCGAACCCAGCGGCAGCTTGTGCCAGGCCAGGATGTCGAAGCTGCCGCCCGACTTGTTGTACAGGTAGATCAGCGCCACCAGCATCAGCAGCGAGCCGAGCAGCGTGTACAGGAAGAACTTGAAGGCCGCGTAGATCTTGTTCGGGCCGCCCCAGATGCCGATGATCAGGTACATCGGGATCAGCGTGGCTTCGAAGAACACGTAGAACAGGATGCCGTCGAGCGCCGAGAACACGCCGATCATGAAGCCCGACAGGATCAGGAACGCGCCCATGTACTGGTTCACGCGCTCGGTGATCACTTCCCAGGCCGAGATCACGACCACGACCGTGATGAACGACGTCAGCAGCACCAGCCACAGCGACATGCCGTCGATGCCCAGGTGGTAGTTGACGTTGAAGCGCGAGATCCAGCTCGTCTTCTCGACGAACTGCATGGCGGCGGTTCCGTTCTGGAAGCGCGTGAACAGCGGCACCGTGACCAGGAAGCTCACGATGGCACCGACGAGCGCGACCCAGCGAACGCCCTTGGCGTGCTCGTCGCGGCCAAACGCCAGCAGCACGGCGCCGAATGCGATCGGCACCCAGATGGCAAGGCTCAACAAACCCATTTTTCTTTTTCTCCAGCGTTCGGGCTCAACGTTTGAACCAGACGAAGTACGTCATCAGGATGAAGATGCCAAGCAGCATCGCGAAGGCGTAGTGATAGATGAAACCGGACTGCAGCCAGCGCACGACACCGGCCACGCGCCCCACCACCTTCCAGGAACCGTTGACGACCGCGCCGTCGATCAGGGCCTGGTCACCGCCCTTCCACAGGCCGGTGCCGAGCATGCGGGCACCGCGGGCGAGGATGTTTTCGTTGATCCAGTCGAGGTAGTACTTGTTCTCGAGCAGGCGATACACCGGGCCGAAGGCGCGCTTGATGGCCGCCGGCAGCGCCGGGTTCATCATGTACATGTAGTACGACAGCGCCACGCCAGCCAGCGCCAGCCAGAACGGTGCGGTCTGCAGGCCGTGGATCGCCATGGCGACCGGGCCGTGGAAGGCTTCCTTCAGCTCGCCCATCGCGTGATGCTTGGCACCGTCGACGAAGATCGCGTCCTTGAAGAAGCTGCCGAACAGCATCGGGTCGATGGTCATGAAGCCGATCACCACCGAGGGGATCGCCAGCAGCACCAGCGGCAGCCAGACCACCATCGGCGACTCGTGCGGCTTGTGGTCGTCGTGGCCATGGCCGTGATCGTCGTGACCGTGAGCGTCGTGCGCATGGTCGTCGTGGTGCGCGTCGGGGTTCTGGTCGTAGCGTTCCTTGCCGTGGAAGACCAGGAAGTACATGCGGAACGAGTAGAACGCCGTCACGAACACACCGGCCAGCACTGCCCAGTAGGCGAACTGCGCGCCCCACAGGTGGCTTTCGTGCACGGCCTCGATGATGCTGTCCTTCGAGTAGAAGCCCGAGAAGAGCGGCGTGCCGATCAGTGCCAGCGAGCCCAGCAGCGAGGTGATCCAGGTGATGGGCATGTACTTGCGCACGCCGCCCATCCAGCGGATGTCCTGGTTGTGGTGCATGCCGATGATCACCGAGCCCGCGCCGAGGAACAGCAGCGCCTTGAAGAAAGCGTGCGTCATCAGGTGGAACACCGCGACCGAGTAGGCCGAGGCACCCAGCGCCACCGTCATGTAGCCGAGCTGCGAGAGCGTCGAGTACGCGACCACGCGCTTGATGTCGTTCTGGATGATGCCCAGGAAGCCCATGAACAGGGCCGTGATGGCGCCGATCACGAGGATGAAGCTCAGGGCCGTGTCACTCAGTTCGAACAGCGGCGACATGCGCGCCACCATGAAGATGCCGGCCGTCACCATGGTTGCCGCGTGGATCAGCGCCGAGATGGGGGTCGGGCCTTCCATCGAGTCGGGCAGCCACACGTGCAGCGGGAACTGGGCGCTCTTGCCCATCGCGCCGATGAACAGGCAGATGCAGATCACCGTGATGAGCATCCACTCGGTGCCCGGGAAGGTGATGCCGGCCAGCGTGTGCGCCTTGGCGAAGGCTTCACCGTAGTTCAGCGTGCCGGCGTAGGCGGCGATCAGGCCGATGCCGAGAATGAAGCCGAAGTCACCCACGCGGTTGACCAGGAAGGCCTTCATGTTCGCGAAGATGGCCGTGGGCTTGTTGAACCAGAAGCCGATCAGCAGGTACGACACCAGGCCCACCGCTTCCCAGCCGAAGAACAGCTGGAGCATGTTGTTGCTCATGACGAGCATCAGCATCGAGAAGGTGAACAGCGAGATGTACGAGAAGAAGCGGTTGTAGCCGTCGTCTTCCTCCATGTAGCCGATGGTGTAGATGTGGACCATCAGCGACACGAAGGTCACGACGCACATCATCATGGCCGTGAGGCCGTCGACCAGGAAGCCGACTTCCATCTTCAGGCCGCCGACGATCATCCACTCGTAGAGGGTCTGGTTGAAGCGGGCACCGTCGACGATGACCGACTTCAGCGTCAGCGCCGAGATCACGAACGCGACGAACACGCCCAGGATGGTCAGCGAATGCGTGACCTTGCGGCCGATGTGGTTGCCACCGAACTTCGTGCCGAACAGGCCGGCAAGTGCGGCGCCGACCAGGGGTGCCAGCGGCACGGCCAGCAAGGTGGATGCGGAAAGGGTTGCGCTCATACTGCTGTCAACCCTTGAGCGAGTTGAGTTCGTCGACGTTGATGCTCGACTTGTTGCGGAACAACAGGACCAGCAACGCGAGGCCGATGGCCGATTCGGCCGCCGCCACCGTCAGGATGAAGAACACGAAGATCTGGCCGTGCATGTCGCCCAGGTAGTGCGAGAAGGCCACGAAGTTCATGTTGACCGCGAGCAGCATCAGCTCGATGGCCATGAGCAGCACGATCAGGTTCTTGCGGTTCAGGAAGATGCCGATCACCGACAGCGCGAAGAGCATCGCGCCGAGCGAGAGAAAGTGTCCGAGCGTGAGCGTCATGCCTTGTTTTCCTTTGCAGCATCCGCTGCCGGGGCTTCAACCACCGGCTCGGCCGCGCGCGTGACGGGCATCTGCACGATGCGCACGCGGTCGCGCGCCTTCACGCGCACCTGGTCCGACGGGTTGACGTACTTGCTGTCCTTGCGGGTGCGCAGCGTCAGCGCGATGGCGGCAATGATGGCCACCAGCAGGATGACCGCGGCAATTTCCAGCGGGTAGAGGTATTCGGAGTACAGCAGCTTGCCGAGCTCGAGCGTGTTCGAGCTGTTGGGCGAGGTCGTGGCCATCGCGCGCGGGCCTTCGCCGAGGCGGAAACCGCCCATGAGCACGGCCGCCATTTCGAGCGCGATGAGCGCGCCGATGCCTGCCGCCAGCGGGAAGTGCTTCCAGAAGCCCTCTCGCAGGCCGTCGACGTCGATGTCCAGCATCATCACGACGAACAGGAAGAGCACCATCACGGCGCCGACGTACACCAGCACGAGCGAGATCGCAAGGAACTCGGCGCGCAGCAGCAGCCAGATGGCCGACGCCTGGAAGAAAGCCAGCACCAGGTACAGCGCGGCGTACACAGGATTGCGGGAGGTGATGACGCGGAAGGCTGCAAACAGCAGCACCGCGGCAAACAGATAGAACAGACCGGTCTTGACGTCCATTGGAATTCGATTGGTACGGGTTTCGAGCGGAGCCGGCTCAGCGGTACTTGGCGTCGGCCGCCTTGTTCGCCGCGATTTCTTTTTCGTAGCGGTCGCCCACGGCCAGCAGCATGTCCTTGGTGAAGTACAGGTCGCCGCGCTTTTCGCCGTGGTATTCGAAGATGTGCGTCTCGACGATCGAATCGACCGGGCAGCTCTCTTCACAGAAGCCGCAGAAGATGCACTTGGTCAGGTCGATGTCGTAGCGCGTGGTGCGGCGCGAGCCGTCGTCACGCACGTCGGATTCGATGGTGATGGCGAGCGCGGGGCACACGGCCTCGCAGAGCTTGCAGGCGATGCAGCGCTCTTCGCCGTTGTCGTAGCGGCGCAGCGCGTGCAGGCCCCGGAAGCGCGGCGACAGCGGCGTCTTCTCTTCGGGGAACTGAACGGTGATCTTGCGCGAGAACGCGTACTTGCCCGTGATGGCCAGGCCCTTGAACAGTTCGAACAGCATGAAGCTGCTCAGGAAGTCCTTGAGCGAGAACGGTGCGGATGCCAGCTTGGAGGGGCGTGCAAGCCCCCCGGCGGTGTGTGAAGCAGTCATGATGTCGGCGCTTCCTGCTTATTTCCAGATGTTGAACGGCGTCTGCATCCAGCCACCGACCACGACCAGCCACACCAGGGTGACGGGAATGAAGATCTTCCAGCCCAGACGCATGATCTGGTCGTAACGGAAGCGCGGGAACGTCGAGCGCACCCACAGGAACATGGTGACCACGCAGAAGGTCTTGAGGCCCAGCCAGATCCAGCCCGGGATGAAGCTCAGGAACTCGAACGGCGGCAGCCATCCACCCAGGAACAGTACGACGGTCAGGATCGAGACGAGCCACATGTTGGCGTACTCGGCCAGGAAGAACATCGCGAAGCTCATGCCCGAGTACTCGATCATGTGGCCGGCCACGATTTCGGACTCGCCTTCCACCACGTCGAACGGGTGACGGTTGGTTTCGGCCAGGCCCGAGATGAAGTAGACGACGAAGATCGGCAGCAGCGGCAGCCAGTTCCACGACAGGAAGCCAATGCCCATGTCATGGAACATGCCCTTGCCCTGCACCGTCACGATGTCGGACATGTTCAGGCTGCCGGTGACCATCAGCACCACGACGAAGCAGAAGCCCATCGCGATTTCATAGCTCACCATCTGTGCCGAGGCGCGCAGCGCACCCAGGAAGGCGTACTTCGAATTCGAAGCCCAGCCGGCGATGATCACGCCGTACACCTCGAGCGAGGTGATGGCCATCACGAACAGCAGGCCGGCATTGATGTTGGCCAGCGCCACATCGGGACCGAAGGGAATCACGGCCCATGCGGCAAGCGCCGGCATGATGGTCATGATGGGGCCCAGCAGGAACAGGCCCTTGTTGGCGACCGTCGGAAGGATGATTTCCTTCGTCATCAGCTTGAGCGCGTCGGCGATCGGCTGCAGCAGGCCCAGCGGCCCGATGCGGTTCGGACCCACGCGGATCTGCGTGAAGCCGATGGCCTTGCGCTCCCACAGCGTGAGGTACGCCACGGCCAGCATCAGCGGGATCACGACGACGATGATCTTGATCAGCGTCCAGACCACGGGCCAGACGACGGACGTCCACCAGCCTGCGGCGACCAGCCCCTGGCCGAAGCCATGAATTGCGTCGATCATGCCAGTGCCTCCTCGGCACGAGCCGACACGTTCGATCCGGCAGACGCATTGCGGGCGTCGGCGGTCAGCTGCAGCGACGGTGCGCGACGCACGATCGAGTCGAGCTGGTAGATGCTCGCGACCACAGGAGCGGCCACCACGCCATTCGCAGCAACAGCCTGGGCGGACGTGGCATTGCTCAGCGTATTCGCCGGCACGGCGCCGTTGTCACCGATGGTGGCCAGCACCTCGGCGGTCGATTCGAAGGCGAAACCCGGCAGGCCGAGCAGATTCGCCAGCACGCGCAGCACCTTCCACGCCGGGCGCGTTTCGCCTTGCGGCTTCACGACGGCATGGAAACCCTGCAGGCGGCCTTCGGCATTGACGAAGGTACCCGGCGTTTCGGTGAACGGAGCGATGGGCAACAGCACGTCGCTGAATTCGAGGTTGGCCTTGAAGGGGCTCAGCGTGACCACCATCTGCGCATTGCCGATGACATCGGCAGCGGCAGCGCCAGCAGCCGAATCGAACACCGGCTCGGTGTTCAGCAGCAGCACGGCCTTGAGGCCAGAGCCGGCGGCGAGCATGCGGCCGGCATCGAGGCCGCCGTTCTTCGGGAAGGCGCCGACGAGCTGTGCGCCCACGGTGTTGGCTGCTTCGGTCAGGTAGCCGACGGTGGCGCCGGTCTGTGCGCCGATCCAGTTCGCGAGCGCCAGCAGGCTGCCAGCTTGCGCGTGGTGCGCAGCGGCATTGCCGAGCAGGATCGCCTTGCGCTCGCCGCTCAGCAGCGAGGCTGCGATGGCTTGTGCGGCGGCGTCGGGTGCGTTCTTCGGTGCCAGCGGGGCAGCAGCGCCGTTGGTCTGGCCGATGGCTGCGGCCACGGCGGCCAGCGCCTCGACCCACTGATCGGCTTCGACGATGGACGATTGCGCCACATCGATCGCCCAGGCACCGCGGTCGGCCATCAGGCTGGACGAAGTGATCACCGACAGTGCGGCGCCCTTGCGCACGGCCTGGCGGATGCGCTGTGCGAACAGCGGATGTTCCTTGCGCAGGTTCGAACCGACGACCAGCGCGCGCTGCACTTGCGTGAGCGACGCGATCGAAGTGCCGAGCCAACGCACGCCTTCGAATGCCGTGAATTCGGCATTGCGCAGGCGGTAGTCGATGTTGTCGCTGCCGAGTTCACGCGTGAGCATGGCGGCGAGTTGCAGCTCTTCGAGCGTGCTGTGCGGGCTGACCAGCGTGCCGATGCTTTGTGCACCGTGGTCGGTCTTGATCTGCTTGAGGCCGTTGGCGACGTACTCAAGCGCCGTCTGCCAGTCGACCTGTTGCCACTGACCGCCCTGCTTCAGCATGGGCTGCGTCAGGCGTTCCGTGCCGTTGAGCGCTTCGTACGAGAAGCGGTCGCGGTCGGCGATCCAGCATTCGTTGACGTCTTCGTTCTCGAGCGGCACCACGCGCATCACGCGGTTGTTCTTGACCTGGACGATCAGGTTGGCACCGGTGGAATCGTGCGGGCTCACCGACTTGCGGCGCGACAGTTCCCAGGTGCGGGCGCTGTAGCGGAACGGCTTGCTCGTGAGCGCGCCGACCGGGCAGATGTCGATCATGTTGCCCGACAGCTCGGAGTCGACCGAGTCACCGAGGAAGGTTTCGATTTCGGAGTGTTCGCCGCGGTGCGACATGCCCAGCTCCATCACGCCGGCCACTTCCTGGCCGAAACGGACGCAGCGCGTGCAGTGGATGCAGCGGCTCATCTCTTCCATGCTGATCAACGGGCCGACGTCCTTGTGGAACACGACGCGCTTTTCTTCCTCGTAGCGCGAAGAAGAACCTCCGTAGCCGACGGCCAGGTCTTGCAGCTGGCATTCACCGCCCTGGTCGCAGATGGGGCAATCCAGCGGGTGGTTGATCAGCAGGAACTCCATGACGGACTGCTGGGCCTTGATGGCCTTCTCGCTCTTGGTGCGAACGATCATGCCCTGCGTGACGGGCGTGGCGCAGGCCGGCATCGGCTTGGGCGCCTTTTCCACGTCGACCAGGCACATGCGGCAGTTGGCCGCGATGCTGAGTTTCTTGTGATAGCAGAAGTGCGGGATGTACGTGCCCGCCTTTTCGGCCGCATGCATCACCATGCTGCCTTCGGTCACTTCGACCTTCTTGCCGTCGAGTTCGATTTCGATCATGTCTGTGTTTCTTCTCGCACTCAGGCCTTGACGGGCGCCGTCGGGACGTGGCCCGGAATCAGGGCCTCGAACTCATGGCGGAAGTGCTTGATCATGGCGCGCACGGGCATGGCCGCTGCATCACCGAGCGCACAGATGGTGCGGCCCATGATGTCGCCGGCGACGGAGTCCAGCAACTGCATGTCGCTGGGCTTGCCCTTCCCGCTGTGGATGCGGTCCACCACGCGGTACAGCCAGCCCGTGCCTTCGCGGCAAGGGGTGCATTGGCCGCAGGACTCGTGCATGTAGAAGTACGAGAGGCGACGCAACGACTCGACCATCGAGCGCGAGTCGTCCATGACGATCACGGCGCCCGAACCGAGCATGGAGCCGGCCTTGGCGATGGAGTCGTAGTCCATCGTGCAGGCCATCATGATGTCGGCAGGCAGCACCGGCGACGACGAGCCACCGGGGATCACCGCCTTGAGCGTGCGGCCCTTGCGCACACCGCCGGCCAGTTCGAGCAGCTTGGAGAACGGGGTGCCCATCGGCACTTCGTAGTTGCCGGGCAGCTCGACGTCACCGCTCACCGAATAGATCTTGGTGCCGCCGTTGTTCGGCTTGCCGCATTCGAGGTAGGCCTGGCCGCCGTTGCGGATGATCCAGGGCACCGCCGCGAAGGTCTCGGTGTTGTTGATGGTGGTCGGCTTGCCGTACAGGCCGAAGCTCGCCGGGAACGGTGGCTTGAAGCGCGGCTGGCCCTTCTTGCCTTCGAGCGATTCGAGCAGCGCGGTTTCTTCGCCGCAGATGTAGGCACCGAAACCATGGGCCGCGTGCAACTGGAAGTTGTACGTGCTGCCCATGATCTTGTCGCCGAGGTAGCCCGCGGCGCGCGCCTCTTCGAGGGCGGCCTCGAAGCGGTCGTAGCTCTGAAAGATCTCGCCGTGGATGTAGTTGTAGCCCACGCTGATGCCCATCGCATACGCGGCGATGGCCATGCCTTCGATCACGATGTGCGGGTTGAACTGCAGGATGTCGCGATCCTTGCACGTGCCGGGCTCGCCCTCGTCCGAATTGCAGACGAGGTACTTCTGGCCCGGGAACTGGCGGGGCATGAAGCTCCACTTCAGGCCGGTCGGGAAACCTGCACCGCCGCGGCCGCGCAGGCCCGAGGCCTTCACTTCGGCGATCACCTGGTCGGGCGTCAGGCCCTCGGTGAGGATCTTGCGCAGCGCCTGGTAGCCGCCGCGCGCTTCGTAGTCGGCCAGATGCCAGTTGGTGCCATCGAGGCCTGCATAGATCTGAGCGCCGATGTGGCGGTCATGGAAGCAGGTCTGGACACCGGTGGCCTGGAACTGCGAGAGAACCTGTTCGGGCGTCATCACGAAGCCTCCCCTGGCTTGGCATTGCGCAAGCCGTCGATGAGCTGGTCGAGCTTGTCGTTGCTCATGAAGCTGCACATGGTGCGGTCGTTGACCAGCATCACGGGCGAATCGGCGCAGGCGCCGAGGCATTCGCTCTGCTGCAGCGTGAACAGGCCATCGGCCGTGGTCTCGCCCATCTTGATGCCGAGTTTCTTCTCGAGGTGGACCAGCGCGGTCACGCCGTCGCGCAGCTGGCACGGCAGGTTGGTGCACACGTTGAGCTTGAACTTGCCCACCGGATGCTGGTTGTACATGTTGTAGAAGGTCGTCACTTCATGCACGGCGATGGGCGCCATGCCGAGGTACTCGGCGATCTCGCGTTCGCGCTGGACGCTCACGAAGCCTTCGTCCTGCTGGACGATGGAAAGGCAGGCCATCACGGCCGACTGCTTTCCGGCTTCGGGGTACTTCGCCACCTCGCGCGCAAAGCGCTCGAGGATGGCAGCCTTCAACGGCGCCGAAGGCACCGCGTCATGGTGATGGGTTGAGGAAGTCGTCATTCGCTCTTTCTCACCTGTCGATTTCGCCGAACACGATGTCCATCGTGCCGATCACCGCGACAGCGTCGGCGATCATGTGGCCGCGCGACATTTCGTCGAGGGCGGCGAGGTGCGGGAAGCCCGGGGCGCGGATCTTCAGGCGGTACGGCTTGTTGGCGCCGTCGCTCACGAGATAGATGCCGAACTCACCCTTGGGATGCTCGACGGCGGCATACGCTTCGCCTTCGGGCACGTGGAAGCCTTCGGTGAAGAGCTTGAAATGGTGGATCAGCTCCTCCATGTTCGCCTTCATCGATTCGCGCGCGGGCGCGGCGACCTTGTGGTTGTCGGTGATGACCGGGCCGGGATTGGCACGCAGCCAGGCCGAGCACTGCTGGATGATCCGGTTGGCCTGGCGCATTTCCTCCACGCGCACGAGGTAACGGTCGTAGCAGTCGCCGGTCTTGCCCACAGGCACGTCGAACTGCATCTGGTCGTAGACATCGTACGGCTGCCTCTTGCGCAGGTCCCATTCAACGCCCGAGCCACGCAGCATCGGGCCGGTGAAGCCGAGGTTCAACGCGCGCTCCGGCGTGACCACGCCGATGCCCACGGTGCGTTGCTTCCAGATGCGGTTGTCGGTGAGCAGCGTCTCGTACTCGTCGACCATCTTCGGGAAGCGCTTGCAGAAGTCGTCGATGAAGTCGAGCAGCGAGCCCTGGCGGTTCTCGTTGAGACGTTCGATCGCCTTCGCGTTCTTGATCTTGCTGACCTTGTACTGCGGCATCGCGTCCGGCAGGTCGCGATAGACGCCACCGGGACGGAAATACGCCGCGTGCATGCGCGCGCCGGACACGGCCTCGTACATGTCGAACAGGTCTTCACGCTCGCGGAAGCAGTAGATGAGCATGTTCATCGCACCGCAATCGAGACCGTGCGCGCCGAGCCACAACAGGTGGTTCAGCAGGCGGGTGATCTCGGCGAACATCACGCGGATGTACTGTGCGCGAATCGGCACCTCGAGACCCATCATCCGCTCGATGGCGAGGCAATAGGCGTGCTCGTTGGACATCATCGACACGTAGTCGAGGCGGTCCATGTAGGGCAGCGACTGGATGAAGGTACGCGATTCGGCAAGCTTCTCGGTCGCGCGGTGCAGCAGGCCGATGTGCGGGTCGGCGCGCTGGATCACTTCGCCGTCCAGCTCGAGCACCAGGCGCAGCACGCCGTGTGCTGCGGGGTGCTGGGGACCGAAGTTGAGTGTGTAGTTCTTGATTTCGGCCATATCTGTCAGTGCAAACCGCCGCCGTAGTTGTCTTCGCGGATCACGCGCGGCGTGATTTCGCGCGGCTCGATCGAGACCGGCTGGTAGACCACGCGCTTCTGCTCTTCGTCGTAGCGCATTTCGACGTGACCCGACACCGGGAAGTCCTTGCGGAACGGGTGGCCGATGAAGCCATAGTCGGTCAGGATGCGGCGCAGGTCGTCGTGACCGTCGAACACGATGCCGTACAGGTCGAAGGCTTCGCGCTCGAACCAGGTGGCGGCACTCCAGACGGGCTGGAGCGAATCGACCACCGGCAGGTCTTCGCTGGGAGCAAACACCTTGAGGCGCACGCGTTGGTTGAGGCTCACGGAGAGCAGGTGCGAGACGACGCCGTAGCGCTCACCCTGCCACTCGCCTTCGCGGTAGTCGGAATAGTCCATGCCGCACAGGTCGATCAGCTGCTCGAAGCGGCAGCCGGGCGCATCGCGCAGCAGCAGCGCCGCATCGATGTAGTCGGCAGCGCCGACCACCACGGTCACTTCCTCGAGCGCGAGCGTCACGCTCTTGGCCTTGGCGCCGAGCACCTCGGCAACAGTGGCGCGCAGCACTTCCGGCGAAATTGCAAAGTCAGTCATCGTCGGCAATCTCTCAGGCGCGGGCAATGGTGTTGGTGCGGCGGATCTTCTGCTGCAGCTGGATCACGCCGTACAGCAGCGCTTCAGCGGTAGGCGGGCAACCCGGCACATAGACGTCGACCGGCACGATGCGGTCGCAGCCACGCACCACGGAATAGCTGTAGTGGTAGTAACCACCGCCATTCGCGCAAGAACCCATCGACAGCACCCAGCGCGGCTCAGGCATCTGGTCATAGACCTTGCGCAGAGCGGGCGCCATCTTGTTGCACAGCGTGCCGGCCACAATCATCAGATCGGACTGACGCGGGCTGGGACGGAACAGCATGCCGAAACGGTCGATGTCGTAGCGGGCAGCGCCCGCGTGCATCATTTCCACCGCGCAACATGCGAGGCCGAAGGTCATCGGCCAGAGAGATCCGGTCTTCGCCCAGTTCACGACCGAGTCGTAGGTCGTGGTGACGAAGCCTTCTTTGAGAACGCCTTCAATGGCCATCGTGTAGCTTCCTTGTCATTCCCAGTCGAGCGCGCCTTTTTTCCACTCGTAGACAAAGCCCACGACGAGGATGGCGAGAAAGATCATCATGGCCCAGAAGCCAACAGCGCCGATTTCCTTGAGCGCAATGGCCCACGGAAAAAGAAAGGCAATCTCGAGATCGAACAGGATGAAG
This sequence comes from Acidovorax cavernicola, assembly GCF_003581445.1. Taxonomy (NCBI): domain Bacteria; kingdom Pseudomonadati; phylum Pseudomonadota; class Betaproteobacteria; order Burkholderiales; family Comamonadaceae; genus Acidovorax; species Acidovorax cavernicola. Next base: position 58,861 of record NZ_QXMN01000006.1, read on the forward strand.
AGAATCGCGACGAGGTAATAGCGCACGTCGAATTTCATGCGCGCATCCTCGAAGGCTTCGAAGCCGCACTCGTAGGGTGCGTTCTTCGCAGCATCGGGCCGATTGGGCCCGAGGATGTATCCGATGACTTGCGGGGCGACGCCTACGCCGACCCCGACCAAAATGAATAAAAGGACGGGAAGGTAGGAATCGAGGTTCATCGAGAAATTTTCACCGCTTGCCACCGACAGAAGAGCCCCTGGAGAGAGGCTTTCTGCCGGTGAGATTTGGTGCGGTCGGCGAGACTCGAACTCGCACAGCTTTCGCCACTACCCCCTCAAGATAGCGTGTCTACCAATTTCACCACGACCGCGGTTTTTACTGTTCAGATGGCATGAGGTGCCTGCGAGGCATTTGGCTTTCTGAACAGATTTAGAGTTTACCCTGAAATGAAGCCGTTTCTCACGAACGGCTGCATGAAAACAACCTGATTACTTGTTCGGAATCTGGCCAGCGCCCGAAACGGGAGCCGCAGGCGCCGAAGCAGCCTTGCCAGGTGCCGCTGCAGCGGGGATTTCGCCCGCAGCGCCGGTCGCCGGCGTGGCCGGTGCAGCAGGCGCACCCACGGCCGCGCGCTCCAGCAGGCTGCCGCCGCCCGCAGGACGTGCATGGCTGAAGTAGGCCAGCAGCAGCGTGCAGGCAAAGAACACCGCAGCAAGCACTGCGGTGGTGCGCGAGAGGAAGTTGGCGCTACCGCTGGCACCGAACAGGCTGCCCGCACTGCCGCTGCCGAAGGCCGCACCCATGTCGGCACCCTTGCCGTGCTGGATCAGGATCAGGCCGATCATTGCCAGCGCCGCCAGCATTTGCACGCCGACCAGAAGATTGAGGACCACGTTCATTCGTTCTTACTCCTAAGTGATGGCTGCCGTTGCCGCGATCAGCGTGCAGCGGCAGAAATGATCTGCAGAAAGTCGGGCGCCTTGAGCGAGGCACCACCGATGAGGCCGCCGTCGATGTCGGCCTGCGCGAGCAGCTCGGCGGCATTCGCCGCATTCATGCTGCCGCCATACAGAATCTTGATGCCCGCAGCGTGCTCGCTCGCGGCATGGTGCAGTTGCGCACGCAGCACGGCATGCACCGCCTGCGCCTGTTCGGGCGACGCCGTCTTGCCCGTGCCGATGGCCCAGACCGGCTCGTAGGCCACGACGATCTCGCTGATGCAGTGGCCGTTCAGATGGATCACCGCTGCCAGCTGGCGCTTGACGACCTCTTCGGTCTGCCCTGCCTCACGCTCTGCCAACGTCTCACCCACGCAAACGATCGGCGTGATGCCGCCCGCCAGCGCCGCAGCCGTCTTGGCCGCCACCGTGTCGTCGGTTTCGCCGTGGTATTGGCGACGTTCGGAGTGACCGACGATGGCATAGCGCACGCCGAAGTCCTTCAGCATGGCCGCCGATTGCTCGCCGGTGAATGCGCCTTGCGGGTGCGCCGACACATCTTGCGCGCCGAGGGCCAGCGACGGCGTACCCGCCAGCAGCGCCTGCAGCTGGGCGAAGTACGGCGCAGGCGCGCACAGCGCGATGCCGCAGGCCGCAGGGCTTGCGGCCAGGCCTTGCTGCAAGGCCTTGACCAGCGCCTCGTTGGCGGCCAGGCCGCCATTCATCTTCCAGTTGCCGGCAATCAGTTTCTTGAAGGTTGTCATCGCGTTGTTCGTCTCACCAAGTCAGCACGATCTTGCCGATGTGCTGGTTCGATTCCATCAGCGTGTGAGCCTGGGCCGCGCCGCTGGGCTCACCCACTGCCGCATAGGTGCTGTGGATCACGGGCTTGACCGCACCGCTCTCGAGCAGCGGCCAGACCTTTTCGCGCAGGGCCCTGGCGATGGCACCCTTGAACGCCACCGGCCGCGGACGCAGCGTCGAGCCGGTGATCGTGAGCCGCCGACGCAGCACGAGGCCTGCATTGATCTCGCTCTTCACACCGCCTTGCACTGCGATGATCACGAGCCGGCCGTCTTCGGCCAGGCACTCGACCTCGCGCGCCACGTAGTCGCCGGCTACCATGTCGAGCACCACATCCACGCCCTTGCCGCCCGTGAGCTGCTTCGCCACTTCGACGAAATCGCTCGTGCGGTAGTTGATCGCGTGGTCGGCGCCAAGTTTCAGGCAGGCCTCGCACTTGTCGTCGCTGCCGGCCGTGACGATCACGGTCGCACCGAGCGCCTTGGCGATCTGGATCGCCGTGACGCCGATGCCGCTCGAGCCGCCCTGGATCAGCAGCGCCTCGCCCTTTTGCAGACGGCCGCGCTCGAACACATTGCTCCAGACGGTGAAGAAAGTCTCGGGCAGCGAGGCCGCCTCGATGTCGCTCCAGCCCTTGGGCACCGGCAGGCACTGCGCCACAGGCGCCACGCACAGCTCGGCATAACCGCCACCCGCGACCAACGCACACACGCGGTCGCCGACCTTGAAGCCCGCTTCGGCCAGCGCCTTGGCGTCGCCCGACACGATTTCGCCGGCCACTTCGAGACCCGGCAGATCGGAAGCGCCGGGCGGAACGGGGTAGTGCCCCATCCGCTGCAGCACGTCCGGGCGATTGACGCCGCTGGCCGCCACGCGGATCAGGAGCTCACCCTCGCCCGCGACCGGATCGGGACGCGCAGCGACGCGCAGCACCTCAGGGGCGCCGTACGAAGTGATCTCAATGGCTTTCATGGGGGTCTCCGAGGCTCGGATGCCCGCACGAGGCGGGCATCACCGACTGTCCACGAGAGGCGACGGCACCAGGCCGTCGCGCCTCACTGCTTACTCCTGCGATTCGCGCGGCGCTTGCTGCTGCGACTCGCCGGCGGGCTGCTGTTGCTGCTCGCCGCGGGGCTGTTGCTGCTGGTCGTTGAAGCGCGGTGCGCGCTCGCCGCGATCACCACCGCGGTCGCCACGGTCACCGCGGTCCGAACGCTCACGACGGTCGCCGCGATCGCCACGGTCTTCACGCGGCGGGCGCTCGCTGTATTCCATGCCGGCCGGACGCTCGGTCAACGCCTTCATGGACAGCTTGACGCGCCCCTTCTCGTCGGTCTCGAGGACCTTGACCTTGACGATCTGGCCTTCGCTCAGATAGTCGGTCACCTTCTCGACGCGCTCGTGCGCGATCTGGCTGATGTGCAGCAGGCCGTCCTTGCCGGGCAGCAGGTTGACCAGCGCGCCGAAGTCCAGGATCTTGGTGATCGGGCCTTCGTAGACCTTGCCGATCTCGACTTCAGCCGTGATCTGCTCGATGCGCTTCTTGGCGAGTTCGGCCTTTTCCGGATCGGTCGAAGCGATGGTGATGGTGCCGTCTTCGTCGATGTTGATCGTCGTGCCGGTTTCTTCCTGCAGGCCACGGATGACCGCACCACCCTTGCCGATCACGTCGCGGATCTTCTCGGGGTTGATCTTCAGCGTGGTCAGGCGCGGCGCGAACTGCGACACGTCGGCCTTGGCCTCGCCCATCGCCTCTTGCATCTTGCCCAGGATGTGCATGCGCGCTTCCTTGGCCTGCGCCAGTGCGACCTGCATGATTTCCTTGGTGATGCCCTGGATCTTGATGTCCATCTGCAGCGCGGTGATGCCGTTGGTCGTGCCGGCCACCTTGAAGTCCATGTCGCCGAGGTGGTCCTCGTCGCCCAGGATGTCGGTCAGCACCGCGAAGCGGTTGTCTTCCTTGATCAGACCCATGGCGATACCCGCCACGTGCGCCTTCATGGGCACGCCGGCGTCCATCATCGACAGGCAGCCGCCGCAGACCGAAGCCATCGACGAGGAGCCGTTCGACTCGGTGATTTCCGACACCACGCGGATGGTGTACGGAAACTCTTCCTTGGTCGGCAGCACGGCGACGAGCGCGCGCTTGGCCAGACGGCCGTGGCCCACTTCGCGGCGCTTGGTGGAACCCATGCGGCCCACTTCACCAGTGGCAAAGGGAGGCATGTTGTAGTGGAACAGGAAGCGGTCTTCGTACTCGCCGGCCAGCGCATCGATGCGCTGCGCGTCACGCTCGGTGCCGAGCGTGGTGACGACCAGGCCCTGCGTCTCGCCGCGCGTGAACAGCGCCGAGCCGTGGGTGCGGGGCAGCACGGAGTTGCGGATTTCGATGGGGCGCACAGTGCGCGTGTCGCGGCCGTCGATGCGTGGCTCGCCTTGCAGGATCTGGCTGCGCACGATGCGCGATTCGATTGCGAACAGCAGGTCACTGACCTTGCCGGCGTCGAATTCGGCGCCTTCAGCCTTCAGGGCCGCGAAGACGCTGGCATTGGCTTCACGCAGGGCTTGCGTGCGGGCTTGCTTGCTGCGAATTTGATAAACGGCGCGCAGCTTTTCTTCGGCCAGGCCGTTGATCTTGGCAATGAAGTCTTCGTCCTTGGCCTCAGGCGCCCAGGTGCCTTCCTTGAGCCATTCCGGCTTGCCGGCGTCGCGCACGAGGTCGTGGATCGCGTTGATCGCGATGTTGGCTTGTTCGTGGCCGAACACCACGCCGCCCAGCATGATTTCTTCGCTGAGCTGCAGGGCTTCGGACTCGACCATCAACACGGCGCTGGCGGTGCCGGCGACGACGAGATCCATCTGCGAATCCTTGCGGGCGGTGGGGCCCGGGTTCAGCACGTACTGGCCGTTGATGTAACCCACGCGGGCGGCGCCGATCGGGCCGGTGAATGGGATGCCGGAAATCGAGAGCGCAGCACTCACGCCGATCATGGCGGCGATGTCGGCATCGACTTCGGGGTTCAGCGACACGGTGTGGATCACCACATGCACTTCGTTCAGGAAACCCTCGGGGAACAGCGGGCGGATCGGACGGTCGATCAGGCGGCTGGTCAGGGTTTCGTGTTCGCTGGGCTTGGCTTCGCGCTTGAAGAAGCTGCCGGGGATCTTGCCTGCGGCGTAGGTCTTCTCGATGTAGTCGACGGTCAGCGGGAAGAAGTCCTGGCCGGGCTTGGCGGTCTTGGAAGCGACCACGGTCGCCAGGATCACGGTGCCGTCGATGTCGACCAGCACGGCGCCGGTCGCCTGGCGGGCGATTTCACCCGTTTCCATGACGACGGTCTTGTCGCCCCATTGGAAGGACTTGGTGACTTTGTTGAAGAGGCTCATGTTTGCTCCTATTTTGATAGCGAATCACACGGGATTCGCAAGCGGCGGAGGCTTCTCAGAACACGATGCCATTCCAGCGAAGCTCGGGGCGAACTTCATTGGAATGACACAGCTTCGCTCTGTTGGGCACTCCGAAAGTGGATCGCGAAGTAAAAAACGCCTGAGCTAGCGGACTAACCCAGGCGTTTTTTCATGCGATTCGAATTACTTGCGCAGACCCAGCTTGGCGATCAGCGCGGTGTAACGGTCGGCGTCCTTGGACTTGAGGTAGTCGAGGAGCTTGCGACGGCGGCTCACCATACGCAGCAGGCCGCGACGACCGTGGTGATCCTTGGCGTGCGTCTTGAAGTGGGGGGTCAGCTCGTTGATACGGGCGGTCAGCAGTGCGACTTGCACTTCGGGGCTGCCGGTGTCGTTGGCTGCACGGGCGTTGTCCTTGACAACTTCGGCCTTGATGGAGGCTGCGATCATGTTGAATTTCCTTGTTCCGGGATGTTTGACTTGCGGTGAGCACTGGAACTGCCCTCACCGTGCGCCTTGCGGCATGCAAAGCTTTGGGATTATACATCGGCCTGTCTGACCGCCCCTTCCCGCCGCCTGCCGTCGAGCGAGACCAGCCCCACGGCGCCCAGCACGCAGGCGGCTCCGGCGATCTGGGCCCACCCCACCGCCTCCCCCAGCCACCATGCGGCCAGCACCAGCGCCGACACCGGCATCAGCGCCGTGAACAGCGCCGCCTCGGCGCCCCGCAGCCGGGCGGCGCCCGCGTACCAGAGCAGGAAGCCCGCCACCGTCGGCACCAGCGCGTAGTAGGCCACGCCCGCCAGCGCCTCGGTTGGCACGGGTTGAAGCCACGCGCGCTCCAGCAGCGCCGGAATCACGGACAGCAGCAGCCCCAGCGCGACCATCGCCGTCGACTGCACGAGCGGCTGCAGCGGCACGCGCAGCCGCTTGTTGAGCAGGATGAACAGCGATTCGAGCGCCACCGCTGCCAGCACCAGCAGGTTGCCGAGCCAGGCGGTCGGCGCTCTGTCGTCACCGGACTCCCCTGGTCGCAGCGTGATCGCCAGCACGCCCAAGCTTGCAAGCGCGATCCCACCCACCAGATAGCGCCCCGGCCGCTCGCGCAGCGCCAGCACAGCCACCAGCGCCGCCATGGCCGGCAGCGTGCCGGTCACCACGCCCGCGTCAGCGGCCGGTGCCCAGCGCACGCCCAGGATCAGCAGCACCGTGTAGCCGACGCTGCCCGCCGCCGCCTGGCACAGCAGCAGCACGGCGTCATGGCGATCGGGACGCGGCCAGCGGGCGCGCATGAACCACATGAACGCCGCGAACACTGGCAGCGCCAGCGCAAAGCGCAACGCCGTCGCCGTGAACGGCGGCAGACCGCTCGCGATGAGCTTGCTCGCGACCACCGTGCTGCCGACCGTGGCCATCGCGAGCGCGCACAGCCACATCCCCTTGCTTCGTTCCGACATGCTTCTTCGCCTTCCGATTGCGTTTGCTGCAAAAGGGACGAGCGTCTCCCGCCACGGCCGCGGCGGTCTTGAACGAAATTGCAGAAAGGGAGGAAGGGATTCAGCCGCAGCGCGCCATCGCATACGCCCCGGGCGTGAACCCCAGGAAGCGCACGAAGGCCCGCGTCATGTGGCTCTGGTCTGCAAAGCCCGCACCGGCCGCGGCATCGGCCAGCGCCCTGCCCTGCGCGATCAATCGCCGGGCACGCGACAGCCGGCATTGCTGCAGCCAGGCGTGTGGCGGCAGTCCGAAGGCGGCCGCGAAACCTCGCAGCAGCTGGTAGCGACTCAGGCCGGCTTCGCGCGCCAGTTCCGCGAGCGAGGGCGCGCGGATGCAGTCGTCGGCGATGCGTGCGCGGGCGCGCTCCATTGCAGCCGGCGCCACGCGCCGCAGCGACTCGGACGCTTGCGCGCCGGGTGCCCGGCGCAGCAGTTGCAGCACGCCCTGCTCCAACGCCAACGCGTCGTCACCCTCGGCGACGGCCGTGAACAGCCGGTCGAAGCCCTGCCGCAGCGCCGGGTCGCTCAAGACCGGCCGCTCCAACTCGAACCCCGGTAGATCGTCCGACAGCAGCTCAGGCGCCAGGTGCAGCATGCGCCAGGCCCGCGCTTCGCCGCGCATCGCGACGCCGTCGTGCACCTCGCCGGGATTCACCGTGATGACATCGCCACGCACCGCTTCGACCGCACCACGCCCGCTGGCCGAGCGCTGGCCGCCGCGATCCATCACGCCGATGCCGAACACGTCGTGCATGTGGCGCGGAAAACTGCGGTTCGATTCAGCCGCGATCGCCTGCAGGCCCGGCAGCGCCGATCCGCGGATGCGCACGGCATCGACAGATGCGGACCGCGACGCCATGCCGGACCGCCTCAGCTCTTCTGCTTCGCCAGCCAGCCGCGCAGCCGCTCGACGCCCTGCACCAGCCGCTGTGGGTCTTTCGACGCGAAGCACCAGCGCAGCCAGCCCTGCGCCTCGGGCGCGAAGGCGTTGCCCGGCGCGAGCCCCAGGCCGGCTTCGGCGACGAGGCGCTTGGCGAGCTCGAGCGAGTCACCAAAGCCTTCGAGCCGGAAGAAGGCGTACATGCCGCCCTTGGCGGGCGCCACCTGCACGCCCGGCACCGCCGCCAGCAGCGGCACCAGCGTGTCGCGGCACTGCTTCAGGTGCGCGACCACGCGCGGCGTGATGTCGGCCGTGTGCGCCAGGGCCGCGATGGCGGCGCGCTGCGTGAACACGCTCGCGCACGAGGTGTTGAATTCGATCAGCTTGCCGATGCCGTCGACCATCGCCGGCGGCAGCACCAGCCAGCCGAGGCGCCAGCCGGTCATGAGGAAGCTCTTCGAGAAGCTGTGCGTGACAACGAGGCGATCGTCCGGCCTCGAGATGTCGAGGAAGCTCGGCGCGCAACCATTCGGCGTGGGCTCGAAATACAGGCGCTCGTACACCTCGTCAGCCAGGATCCAGGTGCCCGTGCTGCGGCAATGGTCGAGCACGGCCTGCTGCTCGTCGCGCGTCATCGTCCAGCCCGTGGGGTTGTTCGGCGCGTTGACGATCAACAGCTTCGTCTTCGACGTGACCGCGGCGCGCAATGCAGGCAGGTCGAGCGTCCACTGACCGTCGACCGGCACCAGCGACACCGTGCGCACCTGCGCACCCATGATCGCCGGCTGCGCCGTGAGGTTGGGCCACACGGGCGTGACCGCAACCACGTCGTCGCCTGCGTCCACCAGCGCCTGCACCGCGAGCATCAGCGCGCTCACGCCGCCCGAAGTGACGGCGATGCGCGAGGCGTCGACCGTCGGGTGCAGGCGGCTCGTGTAGCGCGCGATGGCCTCGCGCAACTCGGGCAGGCCGAGGTTGTGCGCGTAGAAGGTTTCGCCGCGCTGCAGCGACTCGATGGCCGCCTGGCGGATCACCTCGGGTGTGACCTCGTCGCTCTCGCCGAACCAGAAGGCGAGCACGTCGTCGCGGCCCATGCCGGCATTAGCGACTTCGCGGATCTTCGAGGCTTCGAGGTGGTGGATGGCTTCACGCATGTATGGAAATTCCTGTGCTGTCGGGGTGGTGCGCCTCAAGCGCAATCAAGGGCGCTTCATCTTGCAGGAGGTCGGCTGCTCGGCGCGCTCGGGCGCGATCGTCTTGATCACGCGAAAGCCGTAGCCCGAGCCCTCGACGTCGAACTGCACGCCCGGGCGCCCCTGCTTGTCCATCACGCCGACCACCAGTTGCTGCTGGAACTGATGGTCCGCCGCGCGCATGCGGCCGCGCTGGCCGTACAAGCTCACGTCGGCCTGCTCAAGCGCGCGCGCCAGCGGCACGGCTTCGGTGCTTCCTGCACGTTCCAGCGCCTGCGCGAGCGACTCGACCAGCAACTGCATGCGCATGTGCACGTAGTCGTCGGCCGGCCGCGGAAAGCGCGTGCGGAAGGCGCGATAGAAGGCCTCGGATTGCGGCGTCTGCACGTTCGGCAGCCAGTCGGCCACCGCGACCACACGGCCGATGCCCGCGTCGCCGATGGCGGCCGGCGCACCCAGCGCATTGCCGTAGAAGGTGTAGAAGCTGCCGTTGAAACCGGCTTCGCGCGCGGCCTTCACGAGCAGCGTGAGGTCGTTGCCCCAGTTGCCGGTGACCACGGCTTGCGCCCCGCTGGCGAGGATCTTGGTGGCGTAGGGCGCGAAGTCCTTCACCTTGCCCATCGGGTGCAGTTCGTCGCCGACGATCTCCACATCGGGGCGTTGCACACCGAGCTGACGGCGCGATTCGCGCAGGACGGCCTGACCGAAGCTGTAGTCCTGGCCGATCAGGTAGACGCGCTTGAGCGCCGCGTCGTCCTTGACCACATCCATCAGCGCGGCCACGCGCATGTCGGCATGCGCATCGAAGCGGAAGTGCCAGAAGCTGCAGCGCTCGTTGGTCAGCACCGGGTCGACCGCCGAGTAGTTCAGGAAGATCGCGCGCCGCGAGGGGTCGCGTTCGTTGTTCTTGTCGATGGCATCGACGAGTGCGGCAGCCGTCACCGAGGAATTGCCTTGCAGCACGATGCGGGTGCCGTCGTCCATGGCCGCGCGCAATGCCGACAGCGCCTCTTCGTTCTGGCCCTTGCTGTCGTAGCGGTCGAGCTGCAGCGGCCGTGCGCCGCCGGGCAGCTTCACGCCGCCGCGCGCGTTCACGCGCTCCACGGCCCACAGCAGGTTGCGAAACACCGCCTCGCCCGTGTTGGCAAAGGGGCCGCTCATGCTCTCGATGAGCGCCAGCCGGATCGGTGCGGCCGGGGTGGACTGAGGAGCCTGCGCGAGGCCGGCGAACGGGGTCGCGCATAGCGCCGCCGCTGCGAATTTCAAGGCCTGGCGGCGCCAAATAAAGGGGGATTTCATTGTCTTGAAACGCGTGCCGGTGCGCCTAGATGAGGTGACAAGCGGCACTCACGATGGAAAGGCCGCGCAGTGTAAGGGACACACATTCCATGTCCCCATTGTGTTCATTCACCCCGGAGCTTTCGCCATGTTCTTCTCCCCCACCCTGCGCAGCGCGCACTTCGCCCCCCGTGCCTACGACCGCGCCTTCGAGCGCTTCGCCAGCGAAGCCTTCGCCGGTGCCCGCCGCTCGCCGCTGGTCGAGCAGGACGACAAGAGCTGGACGCTGTCGCTCGACGTGCCCGGCCTGTCGCGCGAAGACCTGACGGTCGCCATCGAAGGCGCCGTGGTCCGCATCGAAAGCAAGGCCGAAGCCAAGCGCCAGATCAAGGTCGCCTACGAACTGCCGCAGGCCATCGATGTGGCCGCCAGCGAAGCCAAGCTGGAGAACGGCGTGCTGACCCTGAAGCTCGGCAAATTGGTGCCGGCAAGCCAGGTTTCGCACTTGCAGATCAACTAGTCCGGGCGATGCCCCCACGAAGAAAATGTTAGTGACAGCTTGTTTTGACTTTAAACAAGCGTCGTAATCACAATAGCGCTGGATAACGTCACATGATGTGACGATTTCTTAGTACTTTCTTCTTCGTGGGCATCTCGTAAACGCATCGAGTTCCCGGGCGGTGCGGTCAGCGGGTGTGCCTCAAGGCACCATGAAAACGCACCTGCAGTCAGCCAATGACAACGAACGGTCCGACACGCTCCTGATCTTCCTGCCGGGGGCCTACCTCAAGCCTGAAGAGTTCGAGCGCGAAGGTTTCATCAGCGCCGTGCGCGAGCGGCACCTGGCGGCCGACGCGCTGCTGGTCGATGCGGACGTCTCCTACTACTACGACCAGACCCTCAGCGAACGGCTGCATGCCGACGTCATCGAGCCCCAGCGGGCCAAGGGCTACACCTCGATCTGGCTCGTCGGCATTTCCATCGGTGGTTTCGGCGCGCTGATCCACGAACTGGCGCGGCCGGGCTCGGTGGACGGCATCGTGGCGCTGGCGCCCTACCTCGGGCGCCGCGTGCTCGGCGCGGAAATCAAGAAGGCCGGCGGCCTGCGCGCCTGGCAGGCGCCCACCGGACCGCAGCCCGACGAGGAACCCGACCGCAAGCTCTGGCCCTTCTTCCAGCAGTACCTGGCGCCGAAGCCGTCCAAGGACCTGCCGCAGCTCTATTTGGGATTCGGCCTGGCCGACCGCTTTGCCAGCAACCACAAGCTGCTGGCGGACGCCCTGCCCCCGGGTCGCGTGTTCACCACTGAAGGCGGCCATGACTGGCCCGAGTGGCGGCAGCTCTGGCGCAATGTGCTCGACGTGCTGCCGCTGCCGGCCATCGGCCGGTCGTCAAAGCAAACGTTTACGCAGTCTCAGAAAGCGCCGCATCCGGCACCGAAAGCGACGCCATGGGCCATCGCGGCTTGACGTCGAAGGCATAGCGCTCGGAGGCCTGCGACAGGCCCGACTGCAGCCGCATCGCGGCCGCCATGGCGATCATGGCGCCGTTGTCGGTGCACAGATGCAGCTCGGGATAGTGCACGCGCACCTTGCGACGGGCGCAGGCGGCGTTCAGCTGCTCGCGCAGGTTCTTGTTGGCGCCCACGCCGCCGGCCACCACCAGCCGCTTCAGGCCGGTCTGGTCCAGCGCCGCGAGCGACTTCTTCAGCAGCACCTCGACGATGGCCGCCTGTGTGGAGGCCGCAAGGTCGGCCTTGCGGTTTTCGAGCTGATCGCCCAGCTTCTTGGCCTGCGTGAGCACCGCCGTCTTCAGGCCGGCAAAGGAAAAGTCGAGGTCGCCGCTGTGCAGCAGCGGACGCGGCAGCTTGAAGGCCGCGGCGTCGCCGTCTTCGGCCAGCTTCGCGAGCCAGGGGCCGCCGGGGTACGGCAAGCCCATGAGCTTGGCGCTCTTGTCGAAGGCCTCGCCGGCCGCGTCGTCGATGGTTTCGCCGAGCAGTTCATAGCGACCCACGCCGTCGACCCGCATCAGCTGCGTGTGGCCGCCCGACACCAGCAGGGCGACGAACGGAAATTCGGGCGGATCGGCACTCAGGAACGGCGACAGCAGATGCCCTTCGAGGTGATGCACACCCAGCACCGGCTTGCCCAGCGCCACGCCCAGCGCGCAGGCCACCCCCGCCCCCACGAGCAGCGCACCGGCCAGCCCCGGGCCGCGCGTGTAGGCCACCACGTCGATCTCGGCGAGCGAGCGCCCGGCTTCGGCCATGACGGCTTCGGTGAGCGGCAGCACGCGGCGGATGTGGTCGCGGCTGGCCAGCTCGGGCACCACGCCGCCGTAGGCCTGGTGCATGGCGATCTGGCTGTGCAGCGCGTGCGAACGCAGCAGCGGCAGCGCGTCGCCGTGCGACTCGACCAGCGCCACGCCGGTCTCGTCGCAGGATGATTCGATTCCCAACAAGAGCATGGCGCCGAGTGTAGGGGCCGCCCGCCAGCGGTGCCTGCGAAGGGACAAGCGAGGCACGGAAGTTGCACGAGCCAGGTGCGCTTTCCCGACGCCCCACGAATGACTTCCGGCCTGAGCTTCCTGATCGCCGCGCGCCGATGCGAGATCGACGCGCTGGACCAGCTCGCGCGCACCAGCGAGCTGGTCGGCGCGATCGGCCGGCTCGTGCATGCGCTGCAGCGCGAGCGCGGCATGTCGAACGTGTTCCTGGCCTCGCATGGCGGGCGCTTTGCCGACCAGCGCGGTCCGCAGATCGTCGAATGCCTCGCGCTCGAGCAGCAGGTGCGCGCCGGCTTCGACCGGCTCGAGGCCGAGCACCACCGCGGCGTCAGTGCCGGCCACGGTGCGCGCCTGTTCAGCCGCATCGCCTGGGTGCTGCCGGGCCTCGACGCCCTGCCCGCGCTTCGCATGCGCATCGACGCGCTCGACCTCCAGCCGGCGCAGGCCGTGGCCGCCTTCGCCAAGCTGGTAGCCGGCCTGCTGGCGGTGGTGTTCGAAGCAGCCGACGGCGCCACCGACCCCGAGATCTCGCGCCTGCTGGTGGCAACGTTCAACTTCATGCAGGGCAAGGAGTTCGCGGGCCAGGAGCGCGCCTTCGGCGCCGCCGCGCTGGCGCTGGGCCGCGGCGACGATGCGCAACGCCAGCAATGGCGGCACCTGATCGAATCGCAGGAACGCTGCTTCCAGGTGTTCATCGACTTCTCGGGCGATGCGGTGCGCACGCTGTGGCACGACAGCCAGTCGGATGCCGTGCTGGCCGACATCGAACGCCTGCGCCGCATGGGCGCCACTTCGGTGCCGGCCGATGCGCTCCTGAGCCAGGCCTGGTTCGACGGCTGCACCCGGCGCATCGACGCCATGCAGACGGTCGAGAACCGCTTGTCCGCCGATCTGCGCGCGCTGTGCGACCACAAGACCGCGCAGGCACGCAGCGAACTGGCGGCCTACCAACAGCTGCTCGGCACGCTGGCCCCGCAAGCGGGCGGTGCGCTGTTCTTCGACGATGCCCAGCAGGCGCAGGACGCCACGCCCGCGCAACTCGGGCGCCACCTCGAACGCTCGGTGCTCGACATGGTCCAGGAACAGTCGCGGCGACTGCAGGCCATGAGCGACGAGCTCGACACCGCGCGCGCCTCGCTGAACGAACGCAAGATCGTCGAACGCGCCAAAGGCCTGCTGATGGCGCACCGCCGCCTGAGCGAGGCCGAGGCGCACAAGATGCTGCGCCAGACCGCCATGAACCAGAAGCGCCGGCTCGTCGACGTGGCCGAGTCGATGCTGGCCATGGCCGACTACCTGCCGCTCGAGGCTGCACCGCGGCGCTGACCTCAGCCGCTTGGATTGGTGCAGCGCACAACAGTTGTGCGCCGCCAGGTTTTGCGCTCCGGCAGGGACCTTCTCCTGCACCAGCGTGCGTTGCCAGCTCTCCTTTCCATAGCTCCGACAACCACTCCTTGGCTGGCACACCGCTTGCATAGACCTTGGCGCAGACCGCAAGGTCTTCAGGCAGGCGGCACCCAACGGCGGGTGCGGCCCACCGAACCGGACAAAGGCGTCCCCATCCCGCAAGGGCTCGTTCACGAGCAGCCGTTGCGCGGTGCGGACGCCTTTTCGTTTTTGTCTTTTCACTTCTGGAGCCCCGTCCATGTCCGATCTGCTGAAAACCAAACTGAGCCGGCGCCGCGTGCTGCAGGCCGCCGCCCTCGGCGCCGTGGGCATCGACCCCGCGCTGCGCGCTGTCGTCTGGGCCCAGGGCTCCGACAAGCCCGAGAAGGAGGAAGTGAAGATCGGCTTCATCCCGCTGACCGACTGCGCCAGCGTGGTGATGGCCTCGGTGCTGGGCATCGACAAGAAGTACGGCGTGAAGATCGTGCCCAGCAAGGAAGCCAGCTGGGCCGGCGTGCGCGACAAGCTCTCCAACGGCGACCTCGACATGGCCCACGTGCTCTACGGCCTCGTCTACGGCATGCACCTGGGCCTCAGCGGCCCGAAGAAGGACATGGCCGTGCTCATGACCCTCAACAACAACGGCCAGGCGATCACGCTGTCGAAGAAGCTGGCCGACAAGGGCGCGGTCGATGCGGCCTCGCTCGCCAAACTCATCGCCACCGAGAAGCGCGAGTACACCTTCGCCCAGACCTTCCCCACCGGCACGCACGCCATGTGGCTGTACTACTGGCTCGCCTCGGCCGGCATCGATCCGTTCAAGGACGTCAAGAACATCACCGTGCCGCCTCCGCAGATGGTGGCCAACATGCGCGTGGGCAACATGGACGGCTACTGCGTGGGCGAGCCCTGGGGCCAGCGCGCCATCATGGACGGCATCGGCATCACGGCCATCACCACGCAGGACATCTGGAAGGACCATCCCGAGAAGGTATTGGGCTGCACCGCGGAGTTCACCAAGAAGTACCCGAACACGGCGCGCGCCGTGACCGCAGCGATCCTCGAAGCCAGCAAGTGGATCGACACCGGCCTGCAGAACAAGAACAGGATGGCCGAGACCATCGCCGACAAGAGCTACGTCAACACCAGCGTGGACGCGATCAACCAGCGCATCCTGGGCCGCTACGTGAACGGCCTGGGCAAGAGCTGGGACGACCCCAACCACATGAAGTTCTACAACGGCGGCGCCGTGAACTTCCCGTACCTCTCGGACGGCATGTGGTTCCTCACGCAGCACAAGCGCTGGGGCCTGCTCAAGGACCACCCCGACTACCTGAAGGTGGCCACCGAGATCAACCGCATCGACATCTACAAGCAGGCCGCCGCTGCCACGCAGACGCCCGTGCCCAAGGACGCGATGCGCAGCAGCAAGCTCTTCGACGGCACCGTCTGGGACGGCAAGGACCCGAAGAAGTACGCCGACTCGTTCAAGTTGCACGTCTGATGCACGAGGAGAAGCACATCATGGTCAGCGCCGTTTTCCATTCCCCGCTCGACGCGGTGGCCTCGCAGGTCGCCGCGCCCGTGGTGTCCAGGCCCCTGGCACCCTCACCTGCTGTTGCCGTTGCCGCGGCGACATCTGCACCTCGCACTCGCACGCCCCTCGACCTGCGCGCCTTCTGGATGCGCGTGCTCCCGCCGTTCCTGGGCTTCGGCCTGCTGCTGCTGGTCTGGGAGATCGTCGCCATGAAGAGCACCACCGGTTTTCCCTCGCCGATGGCCACCTGGCAGCAGGCCGTCACCGTGTTCAGCGACCCGTTCTACAGCAAGGGGCCGAACGACCAGGGCGTGGGCTGGAACGTGCTCTCGTCGCTGCAACGCGTGGCGCTGGGCTTCGGGCTCGCGGCGCTGGTGGGCATTCCGGCCGGCTTCGCGATCGGGCGCTTCGAATTCCTCTCGCGCATGTTCAACCCGCTCATCAGCCTGCTGCGACCGGTGTCGCCGCTGGCCTGGCTGCCCATCGGCCTGCTGGTGTTCAAGGGCGCCAACCCGGCCGCCATCTGGACCATCTTCATCTGCTCGATCTGGCCGATGGTCATCAACACCGCCGTGGGCGTGCAGCGCGTGCCGAGCGACTACATGAACGTGGCGAAGGTGCTCAACCTCAGCGAATGGAAGATCCTCACCAAGATCCTCTTTCCCGCCGTGCTGCCCTACATGCTCACCGGCGTGCGCCTGGCCGTGGGCACCGCGTGGCTGGTGATCGTCGCGGCCGAGATGCTCACGGGCGGTGTCGGCATCGGCTTCTGGGTGTGGGACGAGTGGAACAACCTCAACGTCGCCAACATCATCATCGCGATCTTCGTGATCGGCATCGTCGGCCTCGTGCTGGAGTTCGCGCTCATCAAGCTCGCCACTGCATTCACCTTCGAGGAAGTGAAATCATGAACGACGATTCGAAGTACATCGAGATCCACGGTGTCGAGCAGGCCTTCAAGACACCCAAGGGCCGCTTCGTCGCGCTGCGCGACGTGAACCTGAACGTGGCCAAGGGCGAGTTCGTCACGCTCATCGGCCACTCGGGCTGCGGCAAGTCGACGCTGCTGAACCTGATCGCCGGGCTCACCACGCCCACGCAGGGCGTGCTGCTGTGTGCCAACAAGGAGATCAAGGGCCCGGGGCCCGAGCGCGCGGTGGTGTTCCAGAACCACTCGCTGCTGCCCTGGCTCACCTGCTTCGAGAACGTGTACCTCGCGGTCGAGCGCGTGTTCGCGGCCACCGAAAGCAAGGCGCAACTGCGCGAACGCACCGACGCGGCGCTCGCGCTGGTGGGCCTCACGCCGGCCGCGCAGAAGCGGCCCGGAGAAATCTCGGGCGGCATGAAGCAGCGCGTGGGCATCGCCCGTGCGCTGTCGATGGAACCCAAGGTGCTGCTGATGGACGAGCCCTTCGGCGCGCTCGACGCCCTCACCCGCGCCAAGCTGCAGGACGAGCTGCTCGCCATCGTGCAGAAGACGCGCAGCACGGTCGTCATGGTCACGCACGACGTGGACGAGGCCGTGCTGCTGAGCGACCGCATCGTGATGCTCACCAATGGCCCGGCCGCCACCATCGGCGAGGTGCTTTCAGTGGACATCGCCCGTCCGCGCAACCGCGTGGCGCTGGCCGAGGACCCGGCCTATGTGCATGCGCGCAAGGCGGTGATCGACTTCCTTTACACGCGCCAGGCGCATGTGGAGAAAGCGGCGGCCTGAACTGGTCTGAACAAACCTGCCATCAAGACATGATGACCTGCAGGCTGTGTTCATACCAGCCCGTGAGGCGCTCGAAGGTGTCGACCAGCGCCTCGCTGGAACGCACCAGCGTGGCGCGCCCTTCGGGGCTGTCGAGCGCCTGCACGCCACCGACGAGGCGCAGCCACTCGTCACGCGCACTCACCAGTCCTGCGCGGATCTCCGGGGAACTGAGCGGCGCGCGCTCCAGCTCCAGCAGCGCGGCTTCGAATTCGTTCATGGTCGGCAGCAGCCGGTCGCGCGAGGCGCCGGCCGCGAGCGTCGAGGCCAGCAGCGCGTCCTTGGCCAGCCGCTGCGCACGCATGCGCTGCCGTCCGCAGATGTTGACGATGCGCAGCGCGCGCCGTGCGCCCGAAGCTTCCAGAGCGTCCGTCAGGGCTTCGGCGGCCAACAGCAAGTCCTCGCCGCGCGCATCGATCGCGGCCAGTCCCTGCGCGGCGGGCTTGGCGGTCAGCAGCGCGGCCAGCGCGCTCCACGCGGCCCGCACCTCGCCGAGCGCTTGCACGCCGGCCGGCGCCAGTTCGAGGGCCGTCAGATGATCCAGCGTCTGCTGCACACGTTCGGTCGACTGCGTGCGCAACACGCGCGCGCGCTGCGCGTCGATGCCGGCCGCGAGCTGCGCCGCCACGCGCACCAGCCGCTGCGAGAGCATGCGCAGCTGCCCCGCGCGATTGATCGCCTCGGCCCACTGCGCAGCCTCGATGACCGAGCGCGACACCTCGCCCAGCCGCAGATTGGCGTGCATCGCGGCGCCGCGCAGCAGGCCGAAGGCCTCGTCCTCGCCGATGCCGCGTGCGGACATCAGCAGGCCCTTGGCGCGATCGACCCACTTGCGCTCGTCCATGCGCGTGCGCAGGCCGTCGAGTTCGGTGCGCAGCGCGGCCTCGCGCGCCCAGCGGGCCTGCGCCTGCGCCGTCAGCGCTGCGAGCGCATCGACGCCATCACGGGGTACCCAGGCATGCACGCCCGCGGCCACGAGCGCCGCGTGCTGCGCGCCGTCCAACGGTGCGCTCATCACGCCCAGAGCACACGGCGGTGCGCCGCCCCAGGCGGCCAGCGCTTCGAGCAACGCATCGAGCTGCGGCTGCGCTTCACCCAGATGCACCAGGACCATCGACGGTGCAAGTGCCTGCGTCCGCTGCACCAGCGTGTGGCAGCCCGCACGCCCCAGCACCGCAACGCCCGCTGCATCGATCGACAGCTGCAGCGACGCCGGCAAGGGCGCGCCATCGGTGAGTTCAGGGGAAAGGACGACGAGAAGGGACATGGCGGCAAGGTGTGGCAAGGCCCCGGAAGCATAGGTCAGGCCAGCCCGCATTCGCAGGCACGCCTCTTGCAACACAGAGGGCACGGTGTAACGAAGCACCGCTTTGGTGAGGCTGCAGGTTCCTGCATCCAACCCGGCCGCCTCCCGGCCGGGAGCACCCCCATGCCGACGGCGTTCGCCGCCGGTACCCCGACTCCACCCCTGTCCGCCGACACGACCTCACCCAGGTCGCGCCGCGGCTTTTTGCACCTTTGAACGCCATGTCCGGTTTCAGGAATTTCTTGCAGTCAGGCCACAGTCCGACTCTGTTCGCGGCCTTCCTGTACTTCTCGTTCTCCTGCTGCATCTGGGTGCTCAACGGCGCCATGGCGCCCTTCATCGGCGAGACCTTCGACCTCTCGCCCGCGCAGAAGGGCCTGATGCTGTCGGTGCCGATCATCGCGGGTGCGCTGATGCGTTTTCCGCTCGGCCTGCTGTCGCAGTACATCGGCCGCAAGAAGGCCACGCTGGTCGAGATGGGACTGATCGCGGTGGCGATGCTGTTCGGCTTCTTCTTCGTCAAGAGTTTCAACGACCTGCTCGCCATGGGCGTGCTGCTGGGCATTGCCGGCGCGAGCTTCGGCGTGGCCCTGTCGCTGGGCTCGGGCTGGTTCCCGCCGCAGCACAAGGGCCTCGCGATGGGCCTGGTGGGCGCGGGCAACGTGGGCACGGCGGTGTCGGTGCTGGTGGCGCCGCCACTGGCCAACTGGCTGGGCTGGCAGGCGGTGTACGGCGTGGCCGCGATCGCGATCCTGATCCCGATGGTGGTGATGGTGCTGTTCGCGAAAGAACCGCCGGACGTCAACGCGCATTCGAGCTTTCGCGAACACATCGCCTGCCTGTTCGAGAAGGACGGCTGGGTCTTCAGCCTGATCTACGGCGTGACCTTCGGCGGCTTCATCGGCCTCACGACCTTCCTGCCCTCGTACTACTACGACCAGTTCGGCGTGAGCAAGGTGCAGGCCGGCCAGCTGACCATGCTCGCGGCCTTCATGGGCGCGGCGGTGCGCATCGTGGGCGGCTGGCTGTCCGACCGCTGGGGCGGCGTGAACACGCTCACGGTGGTGCTGCTGGTGGTGGCCGTGGGCCTCGTGCTGGTGGGCTTCTCGTCGGGCTCGCTGGCCGTCACCACGCTGGTGCTGATCGTGTGCTTCGCCGCGCTGGGCGCGGGCAACGGCGCGCTGTTCCAGCTGGTGCCGCTGCGCTGGCCCGCGAGCACGGCCGTGGCCGGCTCGATGATCGGCGAGATCGGCGCCCTCGGCGGCGGCCTCGTGCCCAACGCCATGGGCCTGTCGAAGCAGTACCTGGGCAGCTACCTCTGGGGCTTCGTGTTCTTCGCTCTGCTGTCGCTCGTGATGCTGGGCGTGATGCGCGTGATGCAGATCCGCTGGACGCGCACCTGGGCCGAAAAGGGCGGGCGCGCGCGCGTCACGCCCGCCCCGGCTGCGACGCCCTCGCCCGTTCGCAAGGCCGCCCGCTCATGACCCTGTCCGCCCGCCCCCGCTCAACGTGGCAAGAACAGAAGCCACACGATGAGCAGCACGTTGAACAGCACCGACACGCCGAGCGCGAGCTGGTACAGCGCGAGCGGGTCGCGGCGGATCAGCGGCGTGGCGGCGGGCGCGTTCACGGGACGCGAGGCGCCGCGCTCCAGCGCGAGCAGCATCTCCTCGGCGGTCTCGAAGCGTTCGCGCGGGTCGCGGGCCACGGCCTTGCGCACGAGGTGGTCGAGCCACACGGGCACGTCGGGCCGCAGGCGCGAGAGCGCGACGGGGTCGCGCCGGTAGCGCGCCACCTGGTAGGGTTCGATCTCACCGTAGGGCAAGTGCCCGCCGAGCCACTGGTACAGCGTGGCGCCGAGTGCGAACAGGTCGCTGCCCGCGTCGGCCACGCCGCCCTCTTCCCATTGCTCGGGATTGATGTAGCTCGGCGTGCCCGCATGCAGCTCGCGCTGCGCCGCGCCCTCGCGGCCCGAGATTGCCACGCCCAGGTCGAGGATGCGCCAGCGGCCGTCGTCGCCGCGATGCAGGTTGCCGGGCTTGATGTCGCGGTGGATCACGCCGTGGCGGTGCAGCCGGCCGAGCGCGCGGCTCACCTCGATGGCCGCGCCGACCACCTCGGTCACGGTGCCGCGTGTGCCGTCCTTGCGCATCTGCTCGAGCGTGCGGCCGCCGTGCCAGTCGAACACGATGTACAGCGCGCTGGCGTCCGGCGCCCGCTCGTGCACGCGCACGAAGCCGCCGCCCTGCCCCACGCGCTGTCCCAGCCAGGCCTCGTGCGCCAGCATCGCGCGCTCCTGCGGGTCGCCGGCGCGCGAGGGGTGCAAGGTCTTGAGCGCGACCAGTTCGCGCGTGACAGGATGACGCGCCTGGTACAGCAGGTGCACGCCGGTGTCGGCCACGGGCGCGGTGACGACGTAGCCGTCGAGCACGTCGCCCACCTTGAGCACGGGCGGCGGCGCGAGGCGGCGGCCGTCGCCGAGTTCGTCGTCGAGCTGGCGCGCGTCGAGCCCCACCACGCGGATCACCAGCGCGGTCGCGTTGTCGCGCGTGCCGGCGTCGAGCGCCGCATGCACCAGCGCCTCGCTCGCCGCCTCGGCATCGCCCTGCAACGCGAGCGCGGCCACCTGCTGCGGCTTGAGCACGCCGTGCACGCCGTCGGTGCTGAGCACGAAGCAGTCGCCCACGCGCACGTCGCCCTGCAGGTAGTCGACGCGCACCTGGTCGTCCAGGCCGATGGCGCGCGTGAGACGGCTGCGCATGTCGGGGTGGTCGAAGGCGTGGTCCTGCGTGAGCAGCTGCGCGGGCTCGCCGTCGGCGCGCACGTGCCAGGCGCGCGTGTCGCCCACATGGGCCAGCGTGTAGCTCTGGCCGTGCAGCACCAAGGCGGTGAGCGTGGTGAGCGCCGTGCCGGCGCCCTCCTGTTTTCCCTGGCGCCGGCGGTTGTGGTCGGCAAGCCAGCCGTTCTGCGCGCCGATCAAACGGTCGAGTGCAGCAGTCGGCTCCCAGGTGGCGGGCGTCGCGAAGTAGTCGGCCAGCAAGCCCATCACCGTGGTCTGCGCCGCTTCGCGCCCGCGACCGCCGCTGGACACCCCATCGGCAATCGCCGCGATGAGCCCGCGCGCCTCGTCGCCAGCGGGTGCATGCACCGCGCCGGCGAAGTCTTCGTTCGCGTCGCGCGGCCCGCGCTGGCTGCTGTAGCCGATGTCCACTTCAAAGCTCATGGCGCGATTCTGACCGCGCGCCGCGGGCCGTCGTTCGGTTGATTTCCCTGAAAGGTCCCGCCCCATGAAGAAAATGAAACTCGTGATGGTCGGCAACGGCATGGCCGGCGTGCGCACGCTCGAGGAGCTGCTGAAGATCGCGCCCGACCTGTACGACATCACCGTCTTCGGCGCCGAGCCGCACCCGAACTACAACCGCATCCTGCTGTCGCCCGTGCTCGCGGGCGAGCAGACGGTCGACGAGATCGTGCTCAACAGTTGGGAGTGGTACAGCGACAACCACATCACGCTGCACGCCGGCAAGAAGGTGGTCGAGGTCGATCGCGTGAACCGCATCGTGCGTGCGGAAGATGGCACCGAGGCGCCCTACGACCGCCTGCTGATGTGCACCGGCTCCAACCCCTTCATGCTGCCCGTGCCCGGCAAGGACCTGAAGGGCGTGATCGCCTACCGCGACATCGCCGACACCGACTACATGATCGAGACCGCGCGCACGCACAAGCATGCGGTGGTCATCGGCGGCGGCCTGCTCGGGCTCGAAGCGGCCAACGGCCTGATGCTGCGTGGCATGAACGTGACCGTGGTGCACGTGATGCCCTGGCTCATGGAACGCCAGCTGGACGACGTGGCGGGCAAGCTGCTGCAGAAGTCGCTCGAAGACCGCGGCCTGAAGTTCCTCATGGGCGCGCAGACGCAGGACCTCGTCGGCGGAGACGACGGCCGCGTGAAGGCCATCCGTTTCAAGGACGGCACCGAGGTCGCGGCCGACCTCGTCGTGATGGCCGTGGGCATCCGCCCCAATGTGGAGCTGGCCGAGAAGATGCGCCTGCACTGCAACCGCGGCATCGTCGTGACCGACACCATGCAGACCGTGACCGATGCTCGCATCTACTCGGTGGGCGAATGCGCGGCGCATCGCGGCATCGCCTACGGGTTGGTCGCGCCGCTGTTCGAGCAGGCCAAGGTGGCGGCCAACCACCTGGCGCAGTTCGGCATCGGCCGTTACCTGGGCTCGCTCACCTCCACCAAGCTCAAGGTGACGGGCATCGACCTCTTCAGCGCCGGCGAGTTCATGGGCGGCGAAGGCACCGAGGAGATCGTGATGAGCGACCCCTTCGGCGGCGTCTACAAGAAGCTGGTGCTCAAGGACGACAAGCTGATCGGCGCCTGCCTGTACGGCGACACGGTGGACGGCAGCTGGTACTTCAAGCTGCTGCGCGACGGGCGCAGCGTGCACGACATCCGCGACAAGCTGATGTTCGGCGAATCGAACATCGGCGACACCGGCCACGAAGGCCACAGCAAGGCCGCGAGCATGCCCGACGACGCCGAGGTGTGCGGCTGCAACGGCGTGAACAAGGGCACCATCTGCAAGGCCATCAAGGAGAAGGGCCTGTTCACGCTCGACGAGGTGAAGAAGCACACCAAGGCCAGCGCCAGCTGCGGCTCGTGCACCGGGCTGGTCGAGCAGATCCTGATGTTCACCGCCGGCGGCGACTACTCCGCCACGCCGAAGAAGAAGGCCGTGTGCGGCTGCACCGAGATGAGCCACCAGGACGTGCGCGATGCCATCCGCAAGGAACACTGGCTCACGCACGACGACGTGTACCGCGGCATGGGCTGGCGCACGCCCAACGGCTGCGCCACCTGCCGCCCGGCCGTCAACTACTACCTCATCAGCACCTGGCCGAAAGAGGCGAAGGACGATCCGCAGAGCCGCTTCATCAACGAGCGCAGCCACGCCAACATCCAGAAGGACGGCACCTACTCGGTCATTCCGCGCATGTGGGGCGGCCACACCACGCCCGACGAGCTGCGCCGCATCGCCGATGCGGCCGACAAGTACAAGATTCCGACCGTGAAGGTCACGGGCGGCCAGCGCATCGACCTCCTGGGCGTGAAGAAGGAAGACCTCGAAGGCGTGTGGAAGGACATCGGCATGCCCTCGGGCTTCGCCTATGCCAAGTCGCTGCGCACGGTGAAGACCTGCGTGGGCAGCGAGTGGTGCCGCTTCGGCACGCAGGACTCCACGCAGATGGGCAAGGACCTGGAGCGCGCGCTGTGGGCCATGTACTCGCCGCACAAGGTCAAGCTGGCCGTGTCGGGCTGCCCGCGCAACTGCGCCGAGGCCGGCATCAAGGACGTGGGCGTGATCGGCGTCGACTCCGGCTGGGAGCTCTACGTGGGCGGCAACGGCGGCATCAAGACCGAAGTGGCGCAGTTCCTCGTGAAGGTGAAGACCGCCGCCGAGGTGATGGAGTACTCAGGCGCCTTCCTGCAGCTGTACCGCGAGGAAGGCTGGTACCTGGAGCGCACGGTGCACTACATCGGCCGCGTCGGCCTGGACTACGTGAAGAAGAAGATCCTGGAAGACGCCGAAGGCCGCCAAGCGCTGTGGGAGCGGCTGCAGTTTGCGCTCGACGGCGAGCCGGACCCGTGGTTCGAATCGGCGCAGGCCTCGGTGGACGTTCGGCAGTTCGCGCCGCTGTCGGTGTGAGCCGCGCCACCGCATCCACGCATCAGAGAAAAAACTAAGAGAGCCCCACCATGAGCGATTGGAAAGCCATCTGCCGCCTCGACGACATCCCCGTGCTCGGCGCCCGCCGCGTGATGCGGCCCGCCGGCCTGGACGTCGCCGTGTTCCGCAACGCCGAGGACCAGGTCTTTGCGCTGCTCGACCGCTGCCCGCACAAGGGCGGCCCGCTGAGCCAGGGCATCGTGTTCGGCACCAGCGTGGCCTGCCCGCTGCACAACTGGGCGATCGGGCTGGACGACGGCTGCGCACGCTCGCCCGATGAAGGCTGCACGCCGAAGTTCGCGGTGAAGCTGGAGGACGGCATGGTGCACCTCGATGCCGGCGAGCTGGCCACGCATGCGCTCGACCTGGAGCGACCGGTCGCCGGGCCCAGGGTCTTGTCCCCTCTCCCTCTGGGAGAGGGCTAGGGTGAGGGCGACAGCGTGCGCATGAACAACGTCGTCACCATCGCCAAGGCCGCGAGCCCCCACCCCAACCCTCCCCCGGAAGGGGAGGGAGCAATGCGGGAAACGAAATCCACCTGCCCGTACTGCGGCGTGGGTTGCGGCGTCATCATCGAATCCGCCGGCGACCAGATCACTGGCGTGCGCGGCGACCCCGCGCATCCGGCGAACTTCGGGCGCCTGTGCAGCAAGGGCTCGACGCTGCACCTCACGGCCAGCGCGACCGTCACGCGCCAGACGCGGCTGCTGCAGCCGATGCGCCGCGCGGTGCGCGGCGAGGCGCCCATGGCCGTGACCTGGGACACCGCACTCGACAACGCCGCCGGCAAGTTCGCCCAGGTGGTGCGCGACCATGGCCCCGACGCCGTCGGCTTCTACGTGTCGGGCCAGTTGCTGACCGAGGACTACTACGTCTTCAACAAGCTCGCCAAGGGCCTGGTCGGCACCAACAACATCGACACCAACTCGCGCCTGTGCATGAGCAGCGCGGTGGCCGGCTACAAGCAGACGCTGGGCGCCGACGCGCCGCCGGCCTGCTACGACGACCTGAAGCACGCCGAGTGCCTGTTCATCGTGGGCAGCAACACGGCGTGGGCGCACCCCATTCTTTTCCGCCGCATCGAGGACGCGAAGGCCGCGAACCCCGCGCTGAAGATCGTCGTGGCCGACCCGCGCCGCACCGACACCGTGGAGATCGCCGACCTGTTCCTGCCGATCCAGCCCGGCACCGACGTGATGCTGTTCCACGGCATGCTGCACCTGATGCTGTGGGAAGGCTGGACCAACGCGTCCTACATCGCCGCCCACACGAATGGCTTCGACGCGCTCAAGGCCACGGTGCGCGACTGCACGCCCGACACGGTGGCGCAGGTGTGCGGCATTCCGAAGGGCGATCTGCTCGCGGCAGCGCGGATGTTCGCTACCTCGCCCGCCACGCTGAGCCTGTACTGCCAAGGGCTGAACCAGTCGTCCAGCGGCACGGCGAAGAACGCGGCGCTCATCAACCTGCACCTGGCCACCGGCCAGATCGGCAAGCCCGGCGCCGGTCCGTTCTCGCTCACCGGCCAGCCCAATGCGATGGGCGGGCGCGAGGTGGGCGGGCTGGCCAACCTGCTGAGCGCGCACCGTGACCTGGCCAACCCCGCGCATCGCGCCGAAGTGGCCGCGCTGTGGGGTGTGCCCGCTGTGCCCGAGAAGCCCGGCAAGACGGCGGTCGAGATGTTCCAGGCGGCAGCCGACGGCGAGATCCGCGCGCTGTGGATCGCCTGCACCAACCCCGCCCAATCGATGCCCGACCAGGCCACGGTGCGCCGCGCGTTGGAGCGCGCCGAGTTCGTCGTGGTGCAGGAGGCCTTCGCCACCACCGCCACCTGCGCCTTCGCCGACCTGCTGCTGCCCGCCGCCACCTGGGGCGAGAAGGAAGGCACCGTGACCAACAGCGAGCGCCGCATCTCGCGCGTGCGCCCCGCCGTCGCGGCGCCGGGCGAAGCGCGCAACGACTGGTCGATCGCCGTGGCCTTCGCG
The DNA here is from genome assembly GCF_003581445.1 of Acidovorax cavernicola. Lineage (NCBI taxonomy): Bacteria > Pseudomonadati > Pseudomonadota > Betaproteobacteria > Burkholderiales > Comamonadaceae > Acidovorax > Acidovorax cavernicola. The sequence goes on from NZ_QXMN01000006.1 coordinate 85,056, forward strand.
CAGCGGCTCGAACGGCAGCTGGGCCGCACGCTCACGCTGTTCCCTTACGAGAGCGCCGAATCGGTCTGGAACGAGCACCGCGAATCCACGCGCGGGCGCGACCTCGACATCACCGGCCTGAGCTACGCGATGCTCGAGACCGCCGGCCCGCAGCAGTGGCCGCTGAAGGAGGGCGACAGCACCGGCCGCGTGCGCCTGTACGAAGACGGCGTGTTCCCCACGCCCGACGGCCGCGCGCGCTTCGTCGACACGCCCTACAGGCCGGTGGCCGAGGCCCGCGAGACGCGCTACCCCTTCTCGCTCAACACCGGCCGCCTGCGCGACCAGTGGCACGGCATGAGCCGCACCGGCACGGTCGGCAAGCTGTTCGGCCACGTGGCCGAGCCCGTGGTGCAGATGAACGCGCAGGACATGGCGCGCCGCCAGATCGCCGAGGGCGACCTGGTGCATCTCACGTCGAAACGCGGTTCGATCCTGCTGCCGGCGCGCGCCAGCGCCGAGATCGGCCTGAGCCAGGCTTTCGTCGCGATGCACTGGGGCGAGGAATACCTCAGCGGTTGCTCGTCGACCGGCGCGCGGCTCGCGGGCATCAACGCGCTCACCACGCCGGCCTACTGCCCGACTTCCAAACAACCCGAGCTCAAGCACACGCCCGTGAAGATCCTCAAGGCCGAGCTGCCATGGTCGCTGCTGGCCATGGCCTGGCTACCCGCCGGCGAGGCACTCACGGCGCAGCGCGCGCTGCAGCCGCTGATGGCGCTCTTCCCTTTCGCCACCTGCGTGCCGTTCGCGAGCAACGCGCAGGGCGAGGAACGCAGCGGCGTCCTCTTTCGCGCCGCTGCGCACGACGCGCCCGACGCGGCGCTGGTCGACACCATCGAGGGCCTGCTGGGCCTGCAGACCGCCGACACCCTGCGCTACGCCGACCGCCGCCGCGGCCAGCGCCGCGCCGCACGGCTGGTGCGCCGCGCCGACGGCAGCGCCGGGCTCGAAGCCTTCCTGCTGGGCGGCGACACCAGCGCCGAAGCCTGGATCGCCACCCTGCTGCGCGAGGAACTGCCGGCGCAGAGCTACGGCCGGCTGCTGCTGTCGCCAGGCGCCCGCGCACCGGTGGCCGTGCAGTCGCGCGGCAAGACGGTGTGCGCCTGCTTCAACGTGGCGGACGCGGCCATCCAGGCCGAACTGGGCCGCTGCAGCGGTACCCCGGACGAGCGGCTGGCCGCGTTGCAGGGGGCGCTGAAATGCGGGACGAACTGCGGGTCGTGCATTCCGGAACTCAAGCGAATGGTGCGCGCCACGCCCGCCGAGGCACTGGCCGTAGGGGCATAAGGGACCTCGCATTCCGGCATAAGCCTTGCAGGACAATCCGCCTACCCATGGGAATCAGCCACTACATCAAGGAAATCGGCCGCGGCGCGCGAGGCGCCAGGCCGCTCACGCGCGAACAGGCCTGCGACCTGTTCGGCCAGGTGCTGGACGGCACCGTCACCGACCTGGAAATCGGCGGCTTCTGCCTGGCCATGCGCATCAAGGGCGAGACGCCCGAGGAGATGGCCGGCTTTCTCGACGCCACGCACGCGCGGCTGAACCCGGTGACGGCCACAGGCGGCCCGCTGATCGCGCTGCCCAGCTACAACGGCGCGCGCAAGCTGCCGGTGCTCACGCCGCTGCTGGCGCTCCTGCTGGCCCGCGAAGGCCTGCCGGTGCTGGTGCACGGCAGCGCGAGCGAAACCTCGCGGGTACTGGCATCGAACGTGCTTGCGGCCCTGGACATGCCCCCGATGACCACGCTCACGCCCCTTGCCGCCGGCCAGGTGGGCTTTGCCCCGACCGAGCTGCTGAACCCCGCGCTCAAGCGCCTGCTCGACGTGCGCCGCGTGGTGGGCCTGCGCAACCCCGGCCACAGCGTGGTCAAGCTCATGCAGCCGACCACCGGCCCCTGCGTGGTGGTGGCCAGCTACACGCACCCCGAATACGCCCGCACGATGGGCGAGACCTTCGAGCTCACGGGCATGACCGCCCTGCTCTCGCGCGGCCTCGAAGGCGAAGTGGTGTCCGACCCGCGCCGCACCGCGCAGATCGACGGCTTCGTGCGCGGCGTGCGCAGTGAACTCCAGGCCCAGGCCGCCGGCACCGCCGCCGACGTGCCCGGCCTGCCGAAGGACATCGACGTCGCCACCACGGCCGCGTACACGCGGCGTGTGCTGGCGGGCGAGCTTCCCGTGCCCGAAGCCATCGCGACGCAAGTCAGGCACATCACCGAACTGGCATCCCACGCATGAACCACACACTGCCCCCCATCACCGGCCGCTGCACGCTGGTGGGCGCCGGCCCCGGCGACCCCGAGTTGCTGACCCTCAAGGCCGTCAAGGCGATCCAGGCCGCCACGGTGCTGCTGGTCGACGACCTCGTGAACGACGCCGTGCTCCAGGCCTACGCCCGGCCCGGCGCGCGCATCGTGCACGTGGGCAAGCGCGGCGGCTGCAAGAGCACGCCGCAGGCCTTCATCGAGCGGCTCATGATCACGGCCGTGCGCGAGGGCGAAACCGTGGTGCGCCTCAAGGGCGGCGACCCGTTCATCTTCGGGCGCGGCGGCGAGGAGGTGGAGCACCTGCGCGAAGCCGGCATCGAATGCACGGTGGTCAATGGCATCACCGCCGGCCTTGCGGCCGTGACTTCGCTGGGCGTGCCGCTCACCCACCGCGACCACGCACAGGGCGTCGTCTTCGTCACGGGCCACGCCAAGACCGGCGCGGGCGCGGCCGAAGACCCGACCGACTGGCGCGCGCTGGCCGCCACGGCGCACAACGCGCGCCTCACGCTGGTGATCTACATGGGTGTCTCGGGCGCCGGCCACATCGAGCGCGAACTGCTGCACGGCCTGCCGGGCGACACACCGGTGGCCGTGGTGCAACACGCCAGCCTGCCGCACCAGCGCCACCTCGTGACCACGCTGCAGGGCCTGCAGGCGCGCATCGCCGACGCCGGACTGGCCAGCCCGGCGGTGATCGTGGTGGGCGATGTGCTGCAGGGATTGGCCGCGGCCGCGCTGCCGGTCGATGCCGGTCGATTCGGCACATAGGTACCGCCCCCGCCCCATCAGGCCACACAGGCCGTGGCGTCCGCCCGAGCGACGCCTAAAATCCCGCCCCGACCCAACGAACAAGAAGGAAGGGGCCAAGGGATGCTCGACAAACTCAACGAATTCACCGAAAGCCACGGCGAGCTGCGCCGTGGGCGCGGGCTGGTCACCGGCACCATCGCGTTCAGCCTCGCCATCCTGTGCTTCCTGGGCGTGCTGGCCTTCCACTTCCCGCAGTACCTGACGACGCCCGAGCTGCGCAAGAGCTACAACGTCGACGTGATGCGGATCATCCTGCTCACGGCCCTGGTGATCTCGGGCGGCTTGTCGCTGGTCAACATCATCTTCAACCGCTCGCGCTGGCTGTCGTCGGCGGCCTTCCTGCTGGTGGCGGCCTCGGCGCTGCTGGGCGGCCACAAAGTGCCGGTGCACGACTTCGCCGACAACACGCCGTACATCGGGCTGGACTGGTTCATCCTCGACCTGCTGGGCTCGTCGCTGATCTTCATCTTCATCGAGAAGCTGTTCGCGCTGCGCAAGGACCAGCCCGTGTTCCGCGAGGAATGGCAGACCGACTTCCACCACTTCGTGGTGAACCACATGATCGTGGGCTTCGTGCTGCTGGCCACCAACCTAATGGTGCACAAGCTGTTCGGCTGGGCCGCCAACGACGGCATCCGCGGCTGGGTCGGCAACCTGCCGTTCTGGGCCGGGCTGCTGCTGATCATTCTCGTGGCCGACCTCGTGCAGTACTGGACGCACCGCGCGTACCACGAGGTGCCGGTGCTGTGGCGCCTGCACGCGGTGCACCACAGCGTGAAGAGCATGGACTGGATGGCCGGCTCACGCCAGCACATCCTGGAGCTGCTGATCACGCGCACGCTGGTGCTGGCACCGATCTACGTGCTGGGCTTCAGCAAGGACGTGATCGACGCCTACATCGTGGTGGTCGGCTTCCAGGCGGTGTTCAACCACTGCAACGTGAGCGTGCGCCTGGGGCCGCTGCGCTACCTCATCGTCACGCCCAACTTCCACCACTGGCACCACAGCCAGGACCAGGAAGCGCTCGACAAGAACTACGCGGCGCACTACGCCTTCCTCGACTACCTCTTCGGCACGGCCGTGAAGAGCACCAAGCTCTGGCCCGAGAAGTACGGCGTGCTGGGCGACTACGTGCCCAACGGCTTCTTCAAGCAGCTGAAATTTCCGTTCGTCTGGAAGGGATGACGATGGCCTCCCTTCTGCGCGCTGCGGCGCTGGCCGCAGCGCTGCCGCTGCTGCTCTCGGCCTGCGCCACGCGCATCGAGATGCCTTCCGAAACGTCGGGCCTGCGCCTGCGCGTGCAAAGCTCGGTGATCGCCCCCGGCAATGGCGGAGAGCTGATCGGCGCCGACGTGCTGGCGCCGGGCGACATCCTGCTGACCTCGATCGCCACGGTGAATTCGTTCGGCATCCGTCTGGGTACCTTCTCGCCGGTGAGCCATGCAGTGCTCTACCTGGGCGACGGCCAGATCGCCGAGGCCGTGGGCACCGGCGTGCGCGCCCGGCCGCTGGCCGAAGTGGTCGACGAAGAGCAGATGGTCGTGGCCTTTCGCGTGCCCGGCCTCCTCACGGCCGATGTCGAGAAGATGCGCGAATGGGCCAACTCGCAGGTCGGCACCCGCTACAACACCGCCGGCGTGCTGCTGAACGCGCCCTTCGTGCTGAACCGCCGGCTGTGCGAGCTGCCGCTGATTCCTTCGGCCGTCAGCGCGTACTGCATCAGCGGCCTGGCCACGGTGCAGTTGGGCGCCAGCCGCAATGACCAGTTTTTCTGCTCCCAGTTCGTGCTGGAGGCCTACCGCCAAGCCGGCGTGCCGATCACCGACGCCGACCCGCGCTGGGTCAGCCCGGCCGACCTGCTCCACATGCGCGAGGGCGACGTACCCTCCATCGCCGCCACGCAGCCGCTGCGCTACGTGGGCCACCTCAAATACAACCCGCCGCCGGTGCTGGCGGCGGACGGTCCCGCTTGAGCTCTCTTTCTTCTTCCTCTCCTTCTTCTTCCTTCGACGTCGTTGTCGTCGGTGCCGGCGCAGCCGGTCTCTTTTGCGCCGCACTGGCGGGGCAGCGCGGCCTGCGCGTGCTGCTGGTCGACCACAGCGAGAAGGTGGGCGAGAAGATCCGCATCTCGGGCGGCGGCCGTGCCAACTTCACCAACCGCGACCTCGACGTGCGCGCCCCGCAGCGCCATTTCGTCGGCGACAACCCGAATTTCTGCCGCTCGGCGCTCTCGCGCTACGCGCCGCAGCAGTTCATCGACATGGTGCAGCGCCACGGCATCGCGTACCACGAGAAGCACAAGGGCCAGCTGTTCTGCGACGGCTCCTCGCAGCAGATCGTCGACATGCTGCTGGCCGAATGCGCTGCAGGGAACGTCGAGCGCTGGCAGCCGTGCAAGCTCGGTGACATCACGCATGTCGACGGTCGCTACCAAATCAATAGCACGCGCGGCCCGATCGACGCGCCCAAGCTGGTCGTGGCGACGGGCGGCCTGTCGATTCCCCAAATTGGTGCAAGCGACTTCGGCTACCGGATCGCCGAGCAGTTCGGCCTGCGACTGGTCTCGCCCCGCCCGGCGTTGGTGCCGCTGACCTTCGGCGGCGACGCCTGGGCGCCCTACGCCGGCCTGGCCGGGCTGGCGCTGCCCGTGCGCATCGAGACCGGCGGCAAGAAGGACAAGATGGCCTTCCTTGAAGACCTGCTGTTCACCCACCGCGGCCTGTCGGGCCCGGCGGTGCTGCAGATTTCGAGCTACTGGAAGCCCGGCAGCCCGCTGACGCTGGACTTCGCGCCCGGCACGGACGTGGCCGAATCGCTGGCCGACGCCAAGCGGCGCTCGAAGAAACGCATCGCCAACGAACTGGCCGCGCTCGTGCCCTCGCGACTGGCCGACGCCTGGGTCGGCGAAGACCCCGCGCTGCAGCGCCCGGTCAACGAAGCGACCGACAAGGCGCTGGCCGCTCTGTCGGAGCGTATCGCCCGCTGGCAGATCACCCCCAGCGGCACCGAGGGCTACAAGAAGGCCGAGGTGACGGCCGGCGGCGTCGACACCCGCGACCTGTCGTCCCAGACCATGGAATCGAAGCAGCCGGGCCTGTATTTCATCGGCGAAGTGGTCGATGTGACCGGATGGTTGGGCGGATACAACTTCCAGTGGGCCTGGGCCAGCGCCCACGCCTGCGCGCAGGCGCTTTGAGCGTCCTGCCTCCTTCCAGGACACCGAGGAACCGGCTTCGCCGGGCCTCAGGTGTCGCCCCCGGCGAGGGGGTTGGCGCAGCGACACGAAGTGCGCGCAGCCTGGGGGAGCACTATTGTCTTGGGGAGTGCTATACTCGCGGGCTAACTTTTGGCCTTCCCTCAACGGCCGCAAAAATTTTCAGTTGAGGAACCCCGGCTTGGGGCCTCGATCTCCCCCGGCCAAATCCATTTCAACGATTCATCAATGACCACCATCCGCGTTAAAGAAAACGAGCCCTTCGACGTCGCACTGCGCCGCTTCAAGCGCACCATCGAAAAGCTCGGCCTGCTGACCGACCTGCGCGCCCGCGAGTTCTACGAGAAGCCGACGGCCGAGCGCAAGCGCAAGAAGGCAGCTGCGGTCAAGCGCCACTACAAGCGCGTGCGCAGCATGCAGCTCCCCAAGAAGCTGTACTAAGCAACATCCAGGCAGCTGGCCCTCGACGAAAGTCCTGCCAGCGCCTCGTTGCACCAGCCGCGCCAGGGAAACCTGCCGCGGCTTTTGTTTTTTCCGAAAGGTTGCGAAGAATGACTCTCAAAGAACAAATCACCGAAGACATGAAGACGGCGATGCGCGCCAAGGATTCGGAGCGCCTGGCCACCATCCGCCTGCTGCTCGCCGCCATGAAGCAGAAGGAAGTCGACGAGCGCGTGGAGCTCGACGACGCCATGGTCATCGCCATCGTCGACAAGATGGTCAAGCAGCGCAAGGACTCGATCGCCGCGTTCACCACCGGCGGCCGCGCCGACCTGGCCGACAAGGAAGCCGCCGAGATCAAGGTGCTCGAGGTCTACCAGCCGCAGCGCATGGGCGCCGACGAAGTCGCTGCCGCGGTGAAGGCCATCGTGGCCGAGCTGGGTGCCGCCGGCCCCGGCGACATGGGCAAGGTGATGGGCGTGGTGAAGACGCGCCTGGCCGGCAAGGCCGACATGGGCCAGGTCAGCGCCGCGGTCAAGGCTGCACTGACAGGCGCCTGATGACCACCGGCAGCCCCTCCACCCCGATCCTCAAGGCCTGCGCCTGCATGGTCGACTCGCGAGGCCGGCTGCTGGTGTTCCGCCATCCCGAGGATGGCAACATGCAGCTCCCCAAGGGCACCATCGAGCCCGGCGAACTGCCCGAGGTGGCCGTCCGGCGCGAACTGCTCGAGGAATCGGGCATCGACTACGCCGGTCCGCTGCAATCGCTCGGCACGCTCGACCGCGAATGCGAAGCCGGCGTGGAAGGCAACACACACCGCCACCCGCAGCTGTGGCACCTGTTCCTGATGCGCGCCGAAGGCCGGCTGCCAGAGACCTTCCTGCACACGGCCACCGGCAGCCCCGAGGAAGAAGGCCTCGTTTTCCTGTTCCACTGGCTCGAGCCTGGCGAGGCCATCGACGACTTCGCCCTGCCCTACCGCCAGACCATCGAACGCGTGCGCACGGCGCTGTTGCTCGAGGCCTGAACCCCGGTCACCCCAGCGCGCGCAGCGCCATGTACGCCCCCAGCAGCGCCAGCCCCACCAGGAAGCAGCGCCGGAACACGGCCACCGGCAACCGCTGCCGCAGCCAGGTACCCAGCACCATGCCGCCCACGGCGGGTGCCAGCATCGCGACCGACCCGCCCAGCACCGCCGTCGGATAGCTCCCGTTCACGGCCAGCCCCAGCGCCAGCACCACGGTCGAGGTGGTGAACGAGATGCCCATGGCCTGGATCAGCGCATCGCGCTGGAAACCCAGCGCCTGCAGATACGGCACGGCCGGCACCACGAACACGCCGGTCACGGCCGTCACCAACCCCGTTGCAGCGCCCACGACGGGACCGAGCCAACGCGCCCGCGCGTCGCTCACATGCAGCTGCCGCCCCGTCAGCCCCCACAACGCATAGGCCACCAGCGCCACGCCGAGCGCCAGCGAAGCCCAGGCGCCCGCCGGCACGCCCAGCCACAGCGCACCGCCGAGCGTGCCCACCACGATGCCGGCCTGCATGCCGCCGATGCGACGGAACACTGCGCCGAAGCTCGCGCGCGGCCCGGTCTGCCAGAGGTTGGTGACCAGCGACGGCACGATCAGCAACGCCGCCGCTTGCGCTGGCGGCATCCACAGCGCGAGCAGCGCCATCGACACGGTCGGCAGCCCAAGGCCGATCACGCCTTTGATCGCACCGGCCAGCAGGAAGACCGCGGCCGCCGCCGCCCACAGGCCCATCGCTTCATTGAACATCGTCATCGCCGCGGAGTCTGCCGACCGGCGCATCGGCTGGAAATGCGGCTTTCGCGCAGCCAGCCTCAGGCACAGACTGAGGCTGACGTGCTACCTTGCGGCCACCATGCGATTCGACCTGACCGACCTGCGGCTCTTTCTCCACGTCGTCGAAGCCGGCAGCCTGACGGCCGGCGCCGGCCGCTCGCACATGACGCTGGCCTCGGCCAGCCAGCGTGTGCGCGGCATGGAGGACGCGCTCGGCACGCCCCTGCTCACGCGCCACGCACAGGGCGTGCGCCCCACCGAGGCCGGCCGCACGCTGCTGCACCATGCACGCGTCGTGCTGCAGCAGATGGAACGGCTGCGCGGCGAACTCGGCGAGTACGGCCAGGGGCTCAAGGGCCACGTGCGCTTCATGTGCGGCACCTCGGCACTGACCGAGCACCTGCCCGAGGTGCTGAGCCGCTTCCTGGCCGAGCATCCGCGCATCTCGGTCGACCTTGAGGAACGCGCCAGCCCCGACACGGTGGAGGCCCTGCGCAGCGGCCTGTGCGACATCGGCATCGTCTCCGACGCGATCGAGAGCGACGGCCTCGAATGCCACCCCTTCCGCCGCGACGACCTCGTGCTGGTGATGCCGCGCGGCCATGCGCTGGCCAGCCGGCGCCGCGTGCACCTGGCCGAGGTGGTCGACAGCGAGTTCGTCGGCCTGCCCGCCGACAGCGCGCTGCAGCAGCTGATCACCGTGCATGCGCGCGCGCTGGCCAAGCATCTGGCCTACCGCGTGCGGGTGCGCAACTTCGAGGCCGTGTGCCGCATGGTCGAGTACGGCATCGGCGTGGGCATCGTGCCGCAGACGGCGGCCGAGCGCTGCGCCCGTTCGATGAAGATCGCGCGCGCCTCGCTGGCCGACCCGTGGGCCGAGCGCACGCTGATGGCCTGCGTGCGTTCGTCGGAAGACCTGCCGCTCAATGCGCGGCGCATGCTCGAGTACCTGGTCGCGCCGCCGCCGGAGGCTACGCAGAAGTGACCGGCCGCCCCTGCTGCGCGCGCGCCGCAATGAAGGCCTCGAACGCCTCGCGGCTGGTCTTGCGCGGCACATAGCCGAACTGGTTCTTCAGCGCGGTGTTCAGCAGCACCGGCCGGTAGCGCAGGAAGTCGAGCTGCTCGGGCCCGTAGCGGCTCACGCCCAGCGCCGAACCCGCCGCCAATGCCGCCTGGAGCACACCGGCCGGCCAGGCGATGGCGTGCTTGCCCAGACGCGCGGCGATCTCGTGGATCGTGAGCGCGCCGTCGCCCGCGAGGTTGTAGCAACCGGGCGGCGCGCCGCCGAGCGCGTGGGCGATGGCGCCGGTCACGTCCTCGTCCCACACGAACACGAAGGGGCTGTCGCTGCCGCGGATGGCGATCAGCCGCTTCTTCTCGAACAGCGCGGTGATCTGGTTGTCGACCCGTTCGCCGAGGATGGTGCCGATGCGCAGCACCGTCTGCGCCAGCGCGGGATGTTGCGTGCGGCATTCCGCCAGCATCTCTTCCACCTGCCGCTTGTGGTCGGCGTAGGCGAACACCGGGTTGCCGCGCAGCGGCTGCGACTCGGTGATCCAGGCCGGGTTGTCCGCGTGGTAGCCGTAGGCCGCGCCGCTGGACGACACCACGATGTGCCCCACGCCGCGCGCCACGCAGGCGTCGAGCACGTTGCGCGTGCCGCCCACGTCCACCGAATGCTCGAAGGCCCGGCTCGAGTCCTTGCCGGGCGTGACGATGGACGCCAGGTGCACCACCGTGTCGATCGCGTGTTCGGCGAGCACGTCGGCGATGCCGTCGTCGCGCACGTCCTGCTGCAGGTAGACCACGCCGGGCAGCCGTCGCGCAGCGGGCACCTCGCGCACATCGAGCGCCACCAGGTTTTCGAACCGGCCTTGCGCGGCCAGCGCTGCGAGCACGCCGCGCCCGAGAAAGCCGTCGCCGCCCGTCACCAGCACACGCCGTGCGTGCGCCTTCCACTTCTCGTGATTCGCCTCGCTCATGGCGTCGCGGGCTTGCGCCCCCACCAGCTCGCGAGCGCGAGGCCCGCGATGATGTCCCAGAAGCCCCACACGCCCGCCACCACGGCCATGCCGCCGAGGCCGCCGAAGAAGCTGAAGATCAGCACCAGCCCGAGCCCCGCGTTGCGGATGCCGACCTCAATGGCCACCGCGCGCCGGTCGTAGTCGCCCAGCCCCGAGAGCCGCGCACACAGGTAGCCCGTGGCGAAGGCCAGCGCGTCGTGGATCACCACCGCCAGCAGCACCAGCCCCACGTAGTCGAGGAAGTAGCGCCAGTTGCCCGCGATGGCGCCGATGATGAAGGCGATCAGCGCCAGGAAGCTCAGGATGCGCGCCGGCTTCTTGATGCGTGCCGTGAGCCCCGGCAGGTGGTGCGCGCAGGCCACGCCGAGCACGAAGGGAATGCCGATGATCATCACGATATGGCCCAGCATGTCGAGCGGGTCCAGCGCGATGGTCTTGAGCAGCACCGAGGCCGTGGGATGCAGGCCGCCCCAGAAGGCGAAGTTCAGCGGCATCACGACGATCGACAGCGCATTCGAGATCGCCGTCATCGACACCGACAGCGCCACGTTGCCGCCCGCGCGGTGCGTGAGGATCTGCGAGATGTTGCCCGGCGGACAACAGGCCACGAGGATCATGCCCAGCGCGATGCTCGGCCCCGGCTGCAGGATCAGCGTGAGCACGAAGGTCACGGCCGGCAGCACGACGAACTGCGCGCCGATGCCCACAGCCATCGCACCCGGCATGCGCGCGACGCGCTTGAAGTCGTCGATGCGCGTGTCCAGCGCGATGCCGAACATCAGGAAGCCCAGCACCACGTTGAGCAGCACCAGCGAGGCCGGGTTGAAGTGCAGGCGGATCTCGTCGACAGGCAGCATGCGGAGAACCTCTTGAAGAAAGACGATCAGTCGGCCAGTGCGGCGGCGGCCTGGCGCACGGCCGCGCGGTAGGTGTCCTTGTGGACGTAGTACGCCATGCGCTCCAGCTGCAGGTACTTGAAGCCGCCCGACAGGTCGGGTGGCGGCCCCTGCACCGCCGCGCGCAGCGCCGTTGCCTTGGGCGAGCCCGCCGCCTGCGCGCGGAAGTAACGCGCCAGCAGCTCGGCCTGCTCGTAGCGCCCCTGCCAGCCGATGCCGCTCGCCTCGATCATGCCGAGCACGCCCAGCGTCTCGAAGCGCGGCGAGAAGATGTTGAGGTGCAGGCGCGGCGCCATGCCCTGCCAGTTGAGCAGCTCGCGGTCGATGAACGGGTAATGCAGCGCATAGCCCGTGGCTGTGAGGATCAGGTCGTAGTCGCGCGCGCTGCCGTCCTTGAAATGCACGGTGCGTCCGTCGAGCCGCGCGATGTCGGCGCGCACGCCGATGTCGCCGTGGCCCACGTGGTGCAGCACCAGCGAGTTCACCACCGGGTGCGACTCGTACATCTTGTAGTCGGGCTTCGGAAAGCCGAAGCGCACCGGGTCGCCGGTGAACCACTGCAGCACAGTCGCGTCGACCTTCTGCTTGAGCCACGGCGGCAGCGGGCGCTTGCCGCCCAGCGTGTCGGCCGGCTTGCCGAACACGTACTTGGGCACGAAGTAGTAGCCGCGCCGCACCGAGATGTCCACGCTTTGCGCGTAGTGCACCGCATCGACCGCGATGTCGCAGCCGGAGTTGCCGGCACCGACGATCAGCACGCGCTTTCCCTTGAACAGCTCCGGGTGCTTGTAGCTGCTGGTGTGCAGCAGCTCGCCGTCGAAGTGGCCTTCGAACTGCGGGTGCTTGGGCTCGGACAGCGTGCCGTTGGCGATCACCACGCCCTTGTACTCGTCGGTCTCGACCGTGCCGTCCGGCGCCTCGACGCTGACGCGCCAGCGCGTGTCGGACGCGTCGCTCACCGGCTCCACGCGCAGCACGCGCGTGCCGAAGCGGAAGTGCGCGCGCAGGCCGAAGCGGTCGGCAAAGTCGCTGAAGTAGCGACGCAGCTCGCGGTGGCTCGGATAGTCGGCCACGGTGTCGGCCATCGGGAACTCGGCGAACTCGGTCGTGCGCTTGCTCGAGATCAGGTGCGCCGAGTGATAGACCGTGGAGCGCGGGTTGTCGATGTCCCACAGGCCCCCGACGTCGCTGTGCGCCTCGAAGCCCTGGAACGGAACACCGAGCTTCTGGAGATTGCGGGCGCCCGCGAGGCCCGAGGGTCCGGCGCCGATGAGGACGATCTGTTCGTGCGTGGGAACGTGGGTGGCGGAAGGCGTCATCGGCGGGGAGGTTCTTTCTGGGAATTCAGACCGGGCAAGCCGGGCAGACCGGGGATCGCCGTCGCACCCGCCTCACCCACGCGCGGCTTGCGCGGCTGTCCGCGCAGCAGGCGGTCGTGCAGCGACGCAGGCAGGAGATCGAGTGCTTTCGACAACCAGCCGATGCGCCGGGGCAGCACGATCTTTTCGCGCCGTGCCGCGAGGCCCGCCAGCAGCTGGTGCGCCGCCGCGTCGGCTTCGAGCAGCCCCGGCATCGCGAAGCGGTTGCCGGCCGTGAGCGCGGTGCGGATGTAGCCCGGGCTCACCGTGTGCACCGTGAGCCCCGTGCCGCGCAGCTCGGCACGCAGGCTTTCGAGATAGCGGATCAGCCCGCCCTTGCTCGCGCAGTAGGCACCGTTGCCCGGCATGCCGTGCCAGCCTGCGATGCTGGCCACGCCGACGAGCGCGCCGCGCCCCTGCGCGCGCATCGGCTGCACAAAGGGCTGGAAGGTGGTGGCCGCGCCGAGCAGGTTGATCTCGAGCATGCGGCGGAACACAGCGAGATCGTCGGCCTCGGCGGTGTCGTAGCCGCCGGCCACGCCCGCGTTGGCGATCACGAGGTCGGGCGGGCCGGAGCGCTGCATCCAGTCGGCGGCCATCGCCTGCATGGCGGGGCCGTCGGACACGTCGGGCGTGTAGACCTTGCAGCGCTCTTCGGTGCCCGCGGCGAGCGCTGCGAGGCGTTCGGTGTCGAGCCCCACGAGCGCCACGCGCGCGCCGTTGTCGATCAACTCGCGCGCCAGCGCCTGGCCGAGGCCACCACAGGCACCGGTGAGAACGACATTGCGAAACGGCAGGAGCATGGGCAGGAAAGCGCGCAGGGCTGCGAGTGGCAAAACGCAGCCACTTTAGCCGCGCCCTGCCGTCGCAATCCCCAGCGTTTCCCCTTGCCCACGCTCTCTGCCGGGCGTTCAGGCGGCTTCAGCGGCGGGAAATTCGATCTGGATCTTCACATCCGTGACGCGCCCGGCCGCAGCCTCCTCGAAGGCGGCGATGCCGTCCTCGAATGCGAAGGTGCGCGAGATGAAAGGCTTCACGTCGACCTGCCCCGACGCGATGAGCGCCAGCGCGCGCGGGAAGATGTTGGCGTAGCGGAACACCGACTCGATGCGCACCTCCTTCGCCTGGATCGCGACGATGTCGAAAGGCACCTTCGCGGCGGGTATGCCCACCAGCACGAGGCAGCCGCCGGGGCACAGCAGGTCGAACACGTGGTCGAAGGCGCGCGCGCTGCCGCTGGCCTCGAAGACCACGTTCGCGCCCCAGCCGTCGGTCAGCGCCTGCACAGTGTCGGCGAGACTGGTGCTGCGCACGTCAACCGTCGTCACCGCCGGGTTGTGGGCGAACAGCGCCAGCTTCTCGGGCACGAGGTCGGCCAGGATCACGCGCGCCGCGCCGCCTGCGAGCGCAGCCAGTGCCGTCATCGCGCCGATGGTGCCGGCGCCGATGACCACCGCCACGTCGCCCGGCTTCAGCGCCGCCTTCTTCGCGGCCTGCAGGCCGATGGCCAGCGGCTCGACGATGGCGCCCTCGCCGAAGCTCACGTTGTCGGGCAGACGGAAGGTGAAGGCCGCCGGGTGCACCACGTAGGGCGTGAGACAGCCGTGGATCGGCGGCGTGGCCCAGAAGCGCACGGCGGGGTCGAGGTTGTAGAAGCCTTCGCGCACGGCGCGCGAGTCCATGTCGGGAATGCCAGGCTCCATGCAGACGCGGTCGCCGGGCTTCAGGTGCGTGACTTCCGCGCCCACCTCGGCCACCACGCCCGAGGCTTCGTGGCCGAGGATCATGGGCGCGTCGACCACGTAGGGGCCGATGCCGCCGTGCTGGTAGTAATGAACGTCGCTGCCGCAGACGCCCACGGTGTGCATGCGGATCTTCACGTCGCGCGGGCCGACATGCAGCGCCACGTCGACATCGCGCAGCGTGATCTCGTGCGCCTTTTCCAGAACCAGTGCTTTCATTGAATCTTTCCGAGAAGTGTGAAACATCAAATGGGGCGTGCCGCGGGTCAGTGCAGCGCGTCAACAGGACGCAGCAGCGAGGCGCCGGTCGTGATGTCGAACAGGTGCACCTGCTGCGCATCGGCGATCACCTGCAGGCGCTCGCCCAGCCGTGGGCCGCCCGCGGACGGCAGGAGCACGGCGATCTCGTCGCTGCCCTGCCCGACGCTCACGAGCACTTCGTTGCCGAGGTATTCGACGAGCAGCACCTCGCCCGCGAAGCCGCCGTGGCGGCCGCCTTCGGTGTCGATGCGCAGGTGCGCCGGGCGCACGCCCAGCGTCACGCGCTCGCGGCCTTCGAGCGCGAAGCGGCGCGCGTCCACGCGCACCGAGCCGCCGCGCCCGCGCAGCTCGCAGTGCCCATCGTCCAGGTGATGCACGTCCATCTCCATCAGGTTCATCGGCGGCGTGCCGATGAAGCCGGCCACGAAGGCCGAGCTCGGACGCTCGAAGATTTCCTGCGGCGAGCCGACCTGCTCGATGCTCCCGTCGCGCAGCAGCACGATGCGGTCGGCCAGCGTCATCGCCTCGTGCTGGTCGTGCGTGACGTACACCGTGGTGGTCTTCAGCGTCTGGTGCAGCTTCGCGATCTCGATGCGCATGTGGTTGCGCAGCTTGGCGTCCAGGTTCGACAAGGGCTCGTCGAACAGGAACACCTTCGGCGTCTTGATCATGGCGCGCGCGATCGCCACGCGCTGCTGCTGGCCGCCCGACAGCTCGGTGGGCTTGCGGTCGAGGTAGCGCTCCAGGCCCAGCGTGTCCGACACCTCGCGCACGCGCAGATCGATCTCGGCACGCGGCACCTTCTGGCGCTTGAGCCCGAAGGCGATGTTGTCGCGCACCGTCATGTGCGGATAGAGCGCGTAGTTCTGGAACACCATCGCGATGCCGCGCTCCTGCGGCGGCAGCTCGTTGACGCGCCGGCCGCCGATCTGCAGGTCGCCCCCGCTGATGTCCTCCAGCCCCGCGAGCATGCGCAGGATGGTCGACTTGCCGCAGCCCGACGGGCCGAGGAACACGACGAACTCGTTGTCGGCCACGTCGAGGTCGAAGGCGTGGACGACCTGCGTGTCCCCGTAGCGCTTGATGAGGTTGTGACAGCGGATGGCGGACATTGGTTGTTCGGGAGAAAAGGAAGTGACCGGGGTGGCGCTCATGCCGCCTCCCGCTTGCGCTTGAACGCTGCATTGAGAAACCCGCTGAGCACGCCCACCATCAGCAGCGGCGGCAGCGACAGCAAGATGACCGACGCATTCAGGATGCCCCACGGCACATCGCGCCCGAGCTGGCTCAGCTCCGACGCCACGATGGGCAGCGTCTTCGCCTCCGAGGTCGTGAGCATCAGCGCGATGAGGAACTCGTTCCACACCAGCACGAAGCCGAAGGCGATGGCGCCCACCAGCGAGCGCGCGGCAATCGGCAGCGAGATGCGAAAGAAGATCGCGTAGGGCCCGTAGCCGTCGACCCGGCCCGCTTCTTCCACCTCTTTGGGCACCGCCTTGAAAGCCGGAATGGCAAGCCAGATCACGGTCGAGAGCGTGAGCAGCGTGTAGGTGGCGATGAGCGCGGTGCGCGAGTCGTACAGCTCCAGCTGCAGCCAGATCACCATGAGCGGAATGGCTACGGCCACGGGCGGCAAAAAGCGCATCGACAGCACGAAGAACTGGATGTCGTTGCCCCAGCGCAGCGGATAGCGCGCCAACGCGTAGGCGGCGGGCAGCCCCAGCACCGCACCGATCAGCACGGCCGCGCCCACCACCACGATCGAATTGACCAGCCCCGCGGCGACGGCCTCGCGGTTCAGCACGTAGAGGTAGTTGTCCAGCGTGGGGCTGAAGAAGAACTTCGGCACGGCCGAGACGATGTCCACCCGGTTCTTGAACGAGTTCAGAAAGGTCCACAGCACGGGCACCAGCGCCGAGAGCCCGGCTGCAATGAGCGTGAGCCGCGCCAGCAGCGTGCCGATGGAAATGCGCGTCTTGGGCTTCATGAGGGCCTGGTCCATTTCCAGATGTAGGTGAACGCGACCGTGGACGCGACCATCATCAGCACCGCCATGCTCGACGCGTACGAGATGCGGCCCGATTCGATGAAGCCCTGCGAGAAGGCGTACATGTCGAGCGTCTCGGTCGAGATGCCCGGGCCGCCGCGCGTCATCACGTAGATGAGGTCGAAGGCGCGCAGCGACTCGACCATCTTCACGAAGGTCAGGCTGATGAGCGGCGCCTTCAGCATCGGCAGCGCCACGTAGGCATAGACCTCCCACGTCTTGGCGTGGTCCAGGCGCGCGGCCTCGAAGGGCTGCGGCGGCAGGGTTTCGAGCAGCTTCAGCACGATGACGGCGAAGAACAGCCCCCACTGCCACACGTCGACGAACGCCACCGTCAGCAGCGCCAGCAGCGGGTCGGCGAACAGGTCGAGTGGCTCGCCAGTGATCGCCTTGTACGGCCAGGTGAGCAGGCCGAACAGCGGATGGAAGGCGAACTTCCAGACGAAGGCGGCCGACACGCGCGGCAGCAGCACCGGCACGATGAACAGCATCGAGAGCACCTGGCGCCAGCGCGGCGTGGCGCAGCGGTGCATCAGCGTGCCCATGAGCACGGCCAGGGCCATGGTGGCGCTGACGGTGAGCACCTCCCACACCAGCGACACGCGCACCGAGTTGAGAAAACGCCGGTCGGAGAACAACTGCACGTAGTTGCTGAACCAGACCCAGCCCGTGTCGGCCTGGCCCAGTTCGCGGTCCTGCAGCGAGATGGCGATGGCGAACACCGTCGGCACCAGCGCCAGGACCGCAAGCACGAGCAGCCCCGGCCCGATGAACACGGCCGGCAGCCGTGTGGTGTGGGAACGGTTGCTCACTTCTTGCGGCGCGCGATCAGTTGCTTGGCATAGGCGTCGAGTTCGTCGAGCCCGGCCTGGATGTCCGTGCGCGAGCCGGTGATCAGCTCTTCAAGAATGATGCCCCAGCGGTCGCCCAGGTCGGGCCAGGCCGGGTCCTGCCAGAAGTTCACCGCCGTGACCTTGCCGGTGTCGGCCAGTGCCTTGCCCAGGTCGGCGCCGTAGCGCTTGGCGAACTCGGGGCTGCCCAGCACGCTGGTGCGGTTGAGTTCGCCGAACTGGCCTTCCGCTAGCCGGCGCTGCTCGTTCTCCTTGGAGGTGGCCCACGCGATGAACAGGCCCGCGCACTTCTTCGCCTCTTCGGTCCTGTTGGCACGGGCGCCGATGGCCAGGCCGTGGCCGTAGCCGCCGCCGGTGAGCGGCGCGGGCGGCACCGCGTAGGCGATCTTGCCGACCACGGTGGACATCTTCGGGTCGAGCGCGTTGCCCGCCAGCGGCGTCGATTCGACCAGGATCGCGACCTTGCCGGCCAGGAAGGCGCCGGTGGACTCGTCCCACCCGCCCGTCTTGGTGCCGGGCGCGGAGTACTTGAAGAGGTCGAGGTAGGTCTGGGTCGCCTTCACCGCGGCGGGCGAATTGAAGACCGGCTTGTCGCCGTCGAACCACTGGCCGCCGTAGCCGCGGAAGAACGGCATCCAGCGCCACACGTTGGCGCCCGAGCCGCGCTGGCCGCGCAAGGCCACGCCGTAGACGCCGTTGGCGGGGTCGTTGAGCTTCTTCACGGCGGCCACGAACTCGTCGAGCGTGGCCGGCGGCTTGATGCCCGCCTTCTCGAGCAGGTCCTTGCGGTAGACCATGAGGTCGCCGCCGCCGGTGAGGGGCGCGAACCAGGTCTGGCCCGCGAAGGTGGCGACCTTCTGGCGGCCGGCGTCGAAGTCGGCGTAGTCGTAGCCGGCCGGGTAGTACGGCGTGAGCGGCACGATCCACTTCGACTGGACGAACTGCGCCACGTTGGCCTCGTCGACGTAGTACACGTGGTACTTGCCGACCGTGGAGGCGTCGGCGCGCGACTTGGCGCGGCGGTCGTTCTCGTTGAGGTTGTCGACGGTGAACGATGCGCCGCTCAGGCGCTTGAACTCGTCCCTGGACTTCTCCAGCAGCGTCAGGCCCTCGCGCGGCTGCGACAGGACGCGCACATCCTCCTTGCAGACCTGCGCCAGCGCGGCGGACGCCAGCGTGGCCAGCATCAATGCCAGGCCGGCGATGCGGCAGGAATTCGGAATCGGCATGCAATGTCTCCTTCGTTGTCGGTGCCAATCGCCGGCGGAATATCGGCAACAGCAGCGAAACGAAGGTTAGGGGGCCGGTCCGGCGCCCTGCGTACATGCCCACCGGGCACCTGATACTTTGGCGGCATCCCGTCTCGGGGTTTCGCCCGAGAGGCAAGCCCGTATCAGGGCGGAATCAGGCCGGAATCAGGCGGCCAGCGGCGTGTGCTGCGCGCTGCGCAGGCCGAAGCGGCCCTGCGCCTGCTGCCGGTAGGCCGAGGGCGTCATGCCCTTGAGGTGCAGGAAGCGGCGGTTGAAGTTCGCGAGGTTCGAGAAGCCGACCTCGTAGCAGATCTCGCTGACCAGCCGGTCGGACACCTGCAGCATCTCGCAGGCCTTGGTGATGCGCAGCCGCGTGACGAAGTCGGTGAACGTGCTGCCCATGTGCTTGTGGAAGTAGCGCGAGAAGCTGCTTTCGGCCATGTTGGCGACGGCCGACACGGCCGGCAGCGACAGCTCCTCGGACAGGTGCGCGTGCAGGTGGTCGAGCACGCGGCGCATGCGGGTGTTGGCCGTGGGGTCCTCGTCGCTCGGCTCCGCGCTGCTGGATATCTGGCGCCAGTCGCTCCAGTTGGCGAGCTCGTGCAGCAGCCCGATGAACTCCGACAGCCGCGCCATGCCCTCCTGCTTCTGCACGCGTGCGAAACGCTCACGCACGAGGTCGCCGATGCCGAAGAACTCGATGCCCAGCCGGGCACGGTCGAGCATCGGCAGCACCGTTTCCAGCTCGGGGAACAGCTCGACGCCCTTGCGCAGCGGCTCGTCGCGAAAGTGAATCACCATGCTGCGGTCGGCCACGCCTTCGGGCGGCACGTGGTGGGAGATCCAGGTGTGGGGCAGGCGCCCGCCCACCAGAGCCACATAGCCAGGCTCGAAATGGCCGATGTGATTGCCGACGAAGGCATCGCCGCTGGTGCGGTTGATGCACTGCAGCTCGTACTCGTCGTGGTAGTGCCAGCAGTCGAAGGGCCAGGGCACGCCGTGCTGCAGGCAGCGCACCGAGCCGCCGCCCGCCGGCTCGAAGCCCAGGCGCGGGTCCCGCAGGAGTTCGTGTTCGAGGGCCGGCTTGCGCGCGGCGCGGTGCTTGTTCGCTTTCAATCGCCCCTGTCCTTGAGATCGGAGGCCGTCGAGCGTGCACCGCCGCCGGCGGCAGCGCCTGTGTGTCAGGCGCCGGCGACCTTCATGCGGTTGACCAGGATCGACCCCGTGGTTTTTGCGCCGAAAGTGTAGGCATCCGCACCGATCGCTTCAATCCCCATCAGCATCTGGCGCAGGTTGCCGGCGATGGTGATCTCCTGCACCGGGAAGGCGATGCGGCCTTTTTCCACCCAGAAACCGCTGGCGCCGCGCGAGTAATCGCCGGTCACGTAGTTCACGCCCTGCCCCATCAGCTCGATCACGAACAGGCCGGTGCCGAGCTTGGCGAGCATGGCGTCGAGGTCGTCACCGTGCTTCGTGAGGCGCGAGCTGAGCGTCAGGTTGTGCGAGCCGCCGGCATTGCCGGTGGTCTTCATGCCGAGCTTGCGCGCCGAATAGGTCGACAGGAAATAGCCTTCGAGGCGGCCGGCATCGACCACCTTGCGCGCACGGGTCGTCACGCCTTCGTCGTCGAAGGGCGAGCTGCCCTTGCCGCGCATCACGTGCGGGTCTTCGGCGATGTCGACGTGCTTGGGCAGCACGGGCTTGCCCAGCGAATCGAGCAGGAAGGTGCTCTTGCGGTACAGCGCCCCGCCGCTCACGGCCTGCACCAGCCCGCCCAGCAGGCCCACGGCCAGCGGCGACTCGAACAGCACCGGGCATTCGGTGGTCTTGATCTTGCGCGACTTCAGGCGGCTGAGCGCGCGCTCGGCGGCGTAGCGGCCCACGGCCTGCGGGCTGGCGAGTTCGTCGGCCGAACGCATGGAGCTGTACCAGGCGTCGCGCTGCATGTCGTCGCCCTTGCCGGCGATGGGCGCCACCGAAATCGAGTGCCGCGAGCTGGCGTAGCCGCCGCGAAAGCCGTGCGTGTGGGCGCTGAAGAAATGGCTCTGCTGCGCCGAGACGCCGGCGCCTTCGCTGTTGGTGATGCGCTTGTCGGTCGACAGGGCCGCCGCTTCGCACTCCAGCGCCAGCCTGGCGGCCTGTTCGCTCGTCACGTCCCAGGGGTGGAACAGGTCCAGCTCGGGGTGGACCTTGGCGATGTCTTCCTCGTCAGGCAGGCCGCTGACCGGGTCTTCGGCCGTGAAGCGGGCGATGTCGTAGGCCGCCTGCACGGTTTGCTGGATGGCAGCTTCGGAGAAGTCGGAGGTGCTGGCGTTGCCGCGGCGGTGGCCCACGTAGACCGTGACACCCAGCGACTTGTCGCGGTTGCGCTCGACGTTCTCGAGCTCGCCCTTGCGCACCGAGACGCTCAGGCCGCAGCCCTCGGAGGCCTCGGCGCCGGCGTCGGTGGCCCCGAGCTTTTTGGCGTGGGCCAGGGCCGAATCGACCAGGTTTTCGAAGAAGGAACGGCTGTAGGCGAAGCCGGAATCGGCGCGCGAGGAGGATGTCGTCATGTGGTGGCTATGATACTTGCGCCCCCTGTTTCACGTTTTCCCTTCCGCGCCCCCTGTGCGCGTTGCAGCGCCGCACGGCGCGGCCCAGAATCCACCCCATGTCCCGCAAACCCAAAAAAGGCTATTTCGTCCGTGGCCAGTTCGTTGCCGAAGGCAGCGAACTCGACCTGGAGCTCAAGCGCGAGCTCAAGGGCGGCACCGACGAAGCCAGCCGCACCGAACTCAAGCGCGAGAGCGCCGAACTGCAGAAACTGGGCGAAGAACTGCTCACCCTGCGCGCCGGCCTGTTCGACGCCCTGCCGCTGAGCGAGAAGCTGGTCGACGCCATCGCCGAGGCCAAGCGCATCACCAATTTCGAGGGCAAGCGCCGCCAGATGCAGTTCATCGGCAAGCTGATGCGTGCCCTCGACCCCGAGGTGCTCGACGCCGTCAAGCAGGCGCTGGCCGAACAGAACACCGTGCCGGCCGCCGAAACCGCCGCCCTGCACGAAGCCGAACGCTGGCGCGAACGCCTGATCGCCGACGACGACGCACTCGGCGGCTGGATCGAAACCCACCCCGCCACCGACTCGCAGCAGCTGCGCGCCCTCGTGCGCCAGGCCCGAAAGGACCTGAAGGCCGGCCCCGCCGGCGAAGCGCCGCGCCAGGGCAAGGCCTACCGCGAAATCTTCCAGCTCGTGCGCGCGCAGCTCGCGGTGCACGGCGGGGACGACCATGCGGCCGCGGCGGCCGAGCAAGATCGCGAAGAAGACGCATGAGCGCGCTGCCTCTGCCTTTCTCCCTCCCCTTCCGGGGGAGGGCCGGGGTGGGGGCACGACAGCCTTCGAACGGCCATGACGTCACCGGCGCCGCAAGCCCCCATCCCAACCTTCCCCCGGAAGGGGAAGGAGCAATACCCACACTATGAGCGCACCTGACCCCGTCCGCATCGGCATCGTCTCCATCAGCGACCGCGCCTCCAGCGGCACCTACGAAGACAAGGGCCTGCCCTCGCTCAAGGAGTGGCTGGGCCGGGCCCTGAAGAACCCGATCGAATTCGAAGCCCGCCTGATCCCCGACGAGACGGCGCGCATCAGCGCCACGCTGATCGAGCTGGTCGATGCCGGCTGCTCGCTGGTGCTCACCACCGGCGGCACCGGCCCTGCGCTGCGCGACGTCACGCCCGAGGCCACGCTGGCGGTCGCCCACAAGGAAATGCCCGGCTTCGGCGAGCAGATGCGCCAGATCAGCCTACGCTTCGTGCCCACGGCCATCCTGTCGCGGCAGGTGGCGGTGATCCGCGACCAGAGCCTGATCATCAACCTGCCGGGCCAGCCCAAGTCGATCGCCGAGACGCTCGAAGGCCTGAAGGACGCCAACGGCACGCAGATCGTCCCCGGCATCTTCGCGGCCGTGCCTTATTGCATCGACCTGATCGGCGGCCCGTACCTCGAGACGGACGACACGGTCTGCAAGGCCTTCCGGCCCAAGTCGGCCATCCGCGCCGCGCGCTGAGCACCGGGCGCGCAGGCCGCGCCCGCTACTTGACCAGCGTCAGCAAGGGCACGCCCTTGTCCTTGACCATCGTCACCAGGAACTTCGCGGGCTTCGTGGCGCTGGCGTTGCGGCCCACGGTGTGGATGTCCGCCGGGCCTTCGTAGAAGGTCTGGCCCGGGGTCAGCGTGACCTCCTTGCCGCCCTTCACGCCCATCACGATCGATCCTTCGAGCACGTACACGAAGGCATGGGCGTCGTGGCGATGGACAGGATCGACCGAGCCCGGCGGAAAGTCGACGATGAACGAGATCGCCTCCTTGCCGGGCATGTCCGCCAGGTCCTTCGTCATCAGCATGGTCACGGCGGCTTCGGGCGCCGCCAGGGCGGGCACCGTGGCGAACACGCCGAGTGCCAGGCTCAGGGACATACAGGTCTTTTGAAAACGGGTCATGGGTTGCCTTTGCGGCCCGCGACGCAGGCCTTGAATGAATGCGTGAAGAAACAACAAGTCGTTGGCCGGCGGCTCAGGCCCGCGCCTGCTGCGCCAGCCAGTCGCCGAAGCGGGTCGCTCCGAGGCGCGGGGCGGTGCCGGGCGTCAGCGAACGGTCGTCGAGCTGCACACCGAAGTAGCTGGCCTGCGCGTCGGTGACGACCGGGCGCGTGTCACCGGTCGCGGCGAACAGGCGACGCACCAGCGCATCGAGCGGCAAGGCCTCGGGTCCGGCGATCTCGATCCGGCCTTGTGCGGGCGACTCGCCCACCACGACGGCCAGCGCGGTGGCCACATCGTCCGCCGCCATCGGTTGGATCAGTGCGTTCGACAGGTGCACTTCCTCCCCTTGCACGCTCCCGTTGGCGATGCCGGCCACGAATTCGAAGAACTGGGTGGCCTGCACGATGGTCCATGGCACGGGCGAGGCCTCGATCAGTTCTTCCTGGCGCTGCTTGGCGCGGAAATAGCCGCTGGCCAGCAGGCGATCGGTGCCGACCACCGACAGTGCGATGTGGTGCGTCACGCCGGCCTGCGCCTCGGCCGCCAGCAGGTTGCGCCCCGCGGTATCGAAGAAGTGGAGCGCGGGCGCGTCCTCGAACGACGGCGAATTCGCCACGTCGACGACGACCTGGGCGCCCGCCAGCGCCTCTTTCAAGCCCTCGCCCGTGAGCGTGTCGACGCCCGTGGAGGGCGAGGCCGCGACGACCTCGTGGCCGGCGCCCCGCAGCAGGACGGCAAGCTTCGAGCCGATGAGGCCGGAGCCTCCGATGATGACGATCTTCATGGTCGATTCCTTGGTGGAGGGAGTCACAGAGGAACGCCCCCTGTGGGCGTCCATGCGAGGAAGACGTCCAGTCGGGGGCGTTTGTGACACCGGAATCGAAAAAATCGCGGTCCTGACCGCGCCGGGGCGCTATGTCGCCGTGACCGCGGGCCCGAACCCATGGCTCTCGCCCGCCTGCTCGCAAGGCACCCGCTCGACCTGCACTGTTGAATGGTGGATGTCGAATTGCTCGGCCAGCAGCGCGCGCAGCCGCAGCATCAGCACCGCCAGGTCGCCCACCTCGGGCGTGCACACCACATGCACGCTCAGGCTCACCTTGCCGCTGGACAGTGCCCATACATGCAGGTCGTGCAGGCTGGCGACGCCCGCCTCGGCCTGCAGCGCCTGCTCGACCGCCGGCAGGTCGATCTCGTCGGGTACGCCTTCGAGCAGCACGTTCAGGCTCTCGCGCAGCAGGCGCCAGGTGCGCGGCAGCACCCACAGCCCGATGGCGACGGCGATCACCGAGTCGACCCATGCCCAGCCGGTGAAGCGGATGACGAGCGCGCCGACGATCACGCCGACCGAGCCCAGCATGTCGGCCCAGACCTCCAGGTACGCGCCCTTCACGTTCAGGCTCTCGTCCTTGCCGGTGGCCAGCAGGCGCATGCCGATCAGGTTGACGATCAGTCCGCCGATGGCCACGAGCAGCATCATGGTCGACTGGATCTCGGCCGGCTGCGAGATGCGCCGGTACGCCTCGTAGAGCACGTAGATCGCCACGAAGAACAGCAGCACCGCGTTGACCACGGCCGCCAGGATCTCGAAGCGGTAGTAGCCGAAGGTCCGGCGTTTGTCCGCCGGCCGCTTGCCCAGCCAGATGGCGGCCAGCGAGATCGCCAGCGCCACCGTGTCGGTGGCCATGTGCGCGGCGTCGGACAGCAGCGCCAGGCTGCCCGACACCAGCCCGCCGATCACCTCGGCGACGAGGTAGGTCGAGGTCAGCGCCAGCGCCCAGCGCAGCGCCTTCTCATTGCCACCTGTCACGGCGGTGGCGTGTGAATGCTCATGGGCCATGGGAACCTTGCAGTGCGGGATCGAGGGGCGCGCCGTGGCTTTGCTCCTTGCCGTCGGTTTCCTGCACCTCGTCTTCATCGCGCCGGTGCGCAATGCGGTACAGCAGCGGCAACACCAGCAGCGTCAGCGCGGTCGACGACAGGATACCGCCGATCACCACCGTGGCCAGCGGCCGTTGCACCTCGGCGCCCGTGCCGGTGGCGATGGCCATGGGCACGAAGCCCAGCGACGCCACCAGCGCGGTCATGAGCACCGGGCGCAGCCGCGTGAGCGCGCCTTCGCGGATCGCCGCGTCCAGCGGCAGGCCGCCTTCTCGCAGGTTGCGGATGAACGAGATCATCACCAGCCCGTTGAGCACCGCCACGCCTGAGAGCGCGATGAAACCCACGGCCGCCGAGATCGACAGCGGAATGCCCCGCATCCACAGCGCGACGATGCCGCCCGTGAGCGCGAACGGAATGCCGGTGAACACCAGCAGCCCGTCCTTCAGGTTGCCGAACATCGCGAACAGCAGCGTGAACACCAGCAGCAGCGACACCGGCACCACCACCTGCAGCCGCTGCGTGGCCGACGCCAGGTTCTCGTACTGGCCGCCCCACACGGTCCAGTAGCCGGGCGGAATCTTCACGTTGCGCATGGCCTCCTCGGCCTCGGCCACGAAGGAGCCCAGGTCGCGCCCGCGCACGTTGGCGCTGACCACGATGCGGCGCTTGCCGTCTTCGCGGCTGACCTGGTTGGGGCCGGGCGCGAGGTCGAGCGTGGCCACTTCGCCCAGCGGGATGAAGCTGGTGCGCAGGCCTTCGCCGCCCGCGCCCTTGGGCAGCGCGATCGGCAGCCGGCGAATCGCCTCCAGGTCAGTGCGCAGCGCCTCGGGCAGCCGCACCAGGATGTCGAAGCGGCGGTCGCCGTCGAACAGCGTGCCGGCCTCGCGCCCGCCCACGGCGGTGGAGATGGCGTCCTGCACGTCGCCCACGTTGAGGCCGTAGCGTGCGGTCTTCTCGCGATCGATGTTCACGGTGAGCATCGGCAGGCCGGTGGTCTGTTCCACCTTCACCTCGGCGGCGCCGGCCACCTTGCCCAGCACGGTCGACACCTGGGCCGCCGTCTGGTTGAGCACGTCCATGTCGTCGCCGAAGATCTTCACGGCCACGTCGCTGCGCACGCCCGAGATCAGCTCATTGAAGCGCAGCTGGATCGGCTGCGAGAACTCGTAGTTGTTGCCCGGCAGCTTCTCGACCTCTTCCTGCACGGCGGCCAGCAGCTCGGGGCGCGTGCGTTTGGGCTTGGGCCACTCGCTCTCGGGCTTGAGCATGATGTAGCCGTCGGAGATGTTCGGCGGCATCGGGTCGGACGCGATCTCGGCCGTGCCGTTGCGCGCGAACACGCGCTCGATCTCGGGGAATTTCTCCTTCAGCGTGCGTTCGAGCTGCTTTTGCATCTCGACCGACTGCGTGAGGCTGGTGCCCGGGATGCGCAGCGCCTGGATCGCGAAGTCGCCCTCGCTCAGGCTGGGCACGAACTCGGTGCCCAGGCGCGTGGCCAGCAGACCCGACAGCACCACGGCCACGGCGGCCACGGTGATGACCAGCGGCTTGGCCGTCATCACGCGCGCCAGCAGCGGCTCGTAGCCGCGCTTGGCCCACAGCATGAGGCGGTTTTCCTTCTCGTCGACCTTGTTGCCGATGAACAGCGCCACGGCGGCCGGGATGAAGGTGATCGACAGGATCATCGCGCCCAGCAGCGCGATCACCACGGTGAACGCCATCGGGTGGAACAGCTTGCCCTCGACGCCGGTGAGCGCAAAGATCGGCAGGTACACGATCATGATGATCAACTGGCCGAACAGCAGCGGCCGGCGCGCCTCCTGCGAGGCTGCGAACACTTCATGGAAACGCTCGCTGCGCGTGAGCGGCCTGCCGTGCTTGGCCTGCGCATGCGCCAGGCGCCGCACGCAGTTCTCCACGATCACCACGGCGCCGTCGATGATGATGCCGAAGTCGAGCGCGCCCAGGCTCATGAGGTTGGCGCTGACCTTCTGGTTCACCATGCCAGTGAAGGTGAAGAGCATCGACAGCGGAATCACCGTCGCGGTGATGATGGCCGCGCGGATGTTGCCCAGGAACAGGAACAGGATCGCCACCACCAGCACCGCACCCTCGAAGAGGTTCTTCTTCACGGTGGCGATGGCCTTATCAACCAGCACCGTGCGGTCGTACACCGTCACGGCCTTCACGCCCGCGGGCAGCGTGCGGTTGATCTCCTGCATCTTTTTGTCGACCGCTTGCGAGACGGTGCGGCTGTTCTCGCCGATCAGCATGAACACCGTGCCCAGCACCACCTCGCGGCCGTTGTCGGTGGCGGCGCCGGTGCGCAGCTCCTGGCCGATGCCGACCTCGGCCACGTCGGACACGCGCAGCGGAATGCCGCCGGCGTTGCCCAGGATCACGTTGCCGATGTCCTGCACCGACTTCACCTGCCCCGGTGCGCGGATGAGGTACTGCTCGCCGCGCTTCTCGATGTAGCCCGCGCCCACGTTGGCGTTGTTGCGCTCCAGCGCGGTGACCAGGTCAGTCATCGTGAGGCCGTGCGCCAGCAGCTTCGCGGGGTCGGGCGCGATCTGGAACTCCTTGGCGTAGCCGCCGATGGAGTTGATCTCGGTCACGCCCGGCACGTTGCGCAGCTGCGGCTTGATGATCCAGTCCTGGATTTCGCGCAGGTCGGTCGGCGTGTAGGGCTTGCCGTCGGCCTTCTTCGCGCCCTCTTCCGTCTCGACGGTCCACAGGTAGATCTCGCCCAGGCCGGTGGAGATGGGTCCGATCACCGGCGACACGCCGGCCGGCATGCTCTCGCGCGCCGACTGGATGCGCTCGTTGACGAGCTGGCGCGCGAAGTAGATGTCGGTGCCGTCCTTGAAGATCACCGTGACCTGCGACAGGCCGTAGCGCGACAGCGAGCGGGTCTGCTGCAGGCCCGGCAGGCCGGCCATCACGGTCTCGATGGGGTAGGTCACGCGCTGCTCGGCTTCGAGCGGCGAATAGCCGGGCGCGGCGGTGTTGATCTGCACCTGCACGTTGGTGATGTCGGGCACGGCGTCGATCGGCAGCTTCTGGTAGCTGAAGATGCCAAGCGCCGCCATGCCAAGCACGGCCAGCAGGATGAGCCAGCGCTGCTCGATGGAGAAGCGGATGATGCGTTCGAACATGGGGCGGCGTCCTCAGTGGGTGTGCGTCGCGGAGCTCTTGCCCTGCTGCGACTTCACGACGAAGCTGCCGCTGGCGGCATAGGCCGCGCCGGGCTTCAGGCCGCCCGTGATCTCGATGCGCTGGCCGTCGCTGCGGCCGGTCTTCACGTGCTGCGGCAGGAAGCCGCCGGGCACGCGCAGGTACACGGTGGGTTGCTCGTCGACCGTCTGCACGGCCTCGGCCGACACGGTGACGGGCGCATCGGTTTCCGACGCCACCAGCTCCACGTTCACGAACAGGCCCGGGCGCCAGGTGCGCTGCGGGTTGGTGAGCGTGACGCGCGCGGTGGCGGTGCGCGTCTGCGCGCCGATGAGCGAGCCCACGTACGACACGGTGCCCCGCGCGGCCTGGTCGAAGGCGCCGGCGCGGATGGTCACGGCCTCGCCGATGCGCACCAAGTTCAGGTTGCTGGCCGGCACGCTGATCTCGGCCCACACGGTCGAGAGATCGGAAATGGTGAACACGTTGACCGCCTCGCCCACCGATTCGCCGAGCGAGATGTGCTTCTCGACCACCATGCCGTCGAAGGGCGCGCGCAGCTCGTAGC
Source organism: Acidovorax cavernicola (assembly GCF_003581445.1). Lineage (NCBI taxonomy): Bacteria > Pseudomonadati > Pseudomonadota > Betaproteobacteria > Burkholderiales > Comamonadaceae > Acidovorax > Acidovorax cavernicola. The sequence continues at coordinate 114,228 of NZ_QXMN01000006.1, forward strand.
GGCCCAGCGCCGACGAACCCGGCGTAGCGCCCAGCGCCAGCAGCTTCTGGTTGGCGTTGGCCACCGCGATCTGCGCCTCCTGCATGACCTGCTCGGCCTGCAGGTAGTCCTGCTGCGGCGAGATCTTTTCCTGCCACAGCTTCTTCTCGCGCTCGTAGGTGGTGCGCGCCAGCGCCAGCCGGCGCTGCGCCGACTGCAGCTCGCTGCGCTGCTCCGAAAGCGCGGGGCTGGAGATCACGGCCAGCACCTGCCCGCGCTTGACCTCCTGGCCCAGGTTGGCCGACACGCTGTCGACCACGCCCGCCACGCGCGGCACCACGTGGGCCGTGCGGTCTTCGTTGAACTTGATCTCGCCGGGCAGCTGCAGCGCGGTCTTGATGCGCGCCGGGCCGACGCTTTCGATGGCGATGGCGGCGGCCTTGACCTGCTCGTCGGTGAAGGGGATCTTTTCCTCGTCTTCCTTGTGGGCGTTGGCGGCGGCTTTCTGCGGCTCTGCCGTGGCGGGAGCTTCCTTGCCCCCGTCCTTGCCGGCCTCCTTGCCCTCTTCCGCGTGGTGTTCCTTGTCGCCATGGCCTTCGTCGTGCGAATGGCCGTGGTCGTCTTCCTTGCCCTTGGCGTGGCTCTTGTCTTCCTCGTGGTGCTCGCCGTCGGCATGGCCGGCGGACTCCGAGTGGCCGCCAGCCTCGGGCTTGGAGGGTGCGGTGCGCAGGATCAGTGCGCCGGCAATGAGGCCGGCGAGCAGGACGGCGGCAATGGCGATCCACTGCTTGCGGCCGGAGGATGTGCGGTTGTGTTCTGTGGTCATGGTCGGAATCGGTTCGGTGTTCTTCTTCAGCGCGCGACCGGCATCGGGTTGGGGGTCGCGTTCGGCGCTGCGTTCAGTGCGATGTCATCGCCCTCGGTGCCCAGCAGGCGGTCGAGTTCGCCGGCCGCGCGGTGCGCATCGGCCAGCGCGACGAGGTACTGGTTGCGCACCTGGAACAGCGTGCGCTGCGCGTCGAGCGCTTCCAGGAAGCTGAACTTGCCCAGCTCGAAGCCCTTGGTGGCGGCGCGGTAGGCCTCTTCGGCGCCGGGCAGCGCATCGCGCTGCAGCGTCTGCGCCGTGGCGCGCGCGGAGCGCAGGCGCTCGGTGGCCTGCGCCACGTCGGCCCCCAGTTGCAGCTCGGCGGCGGCGAGATCGTCGCGGGCCTTGTCTTCGAGGCTCAAGGCCTCGGTGAGGTTGCCGCGGTTGGTGTCGAAGATCGGCAGCGGCACCGACAGGCCCACCACCACCTGGTTGCGCCGGCTGCTGCTGACCGCCTCACCGGCTTCGCCCTCGGACGCCGGCACGCGCTTGACGCCCAGCGACACCGTGATGTCGGGCACGCGCTTGGCCCGCTCCAGCTTGGACAACGCGCCGCGGCGCTCGACCTCCAGCCGCGCCTGGCGCAGCACCGGCGCGTCGGGCAGGCGGCGCGCCACGTCGGACGACGGCGCCTGCGCCGGCAACTGGTCGACCGCGCCGTCCACCTGCGTGAAGCGCGGCGCCGGGTTGCCCCACAGTGCGGCCAGCAGCTGGCGCGACGCGCGCAGCGTGCCTTCGGCCTGCAGCAGTTCGACGCGGATGCCGGCCTCGGCCACGCGCGCCTTGGTTTCCTCCAGCGGCGACACCTTGCCGGCCGCCACGCGGTTGGTCGCGGCGCGGGTGGCGGTCTGCGCGAGCCCCACCGAGTCCTGCGCCAGCCGCAGGCGCTCCTGCGCGGTCAGCACGTCGAAGAAGGCAGTGACGGCAGACGCGCGCAGTTCGGCGCGCCGCGCCGTCAACGCCGACGCCGCCTGGTCGCGCGCACGCTCGGCCGCCGTCACGCGCGCGCCGCGCTTGCCGCCCAGCTCGATGGGCTGGCTCAGCTGCAGCGTGGTCGTGCGGTTGTTGCGGCGCAGGTCTTCCAGCTGCGTGTCGAGCGTGGGGTTGGGCCACGCGCCGGCCTGCACCACCGCGCCGTCGGCGGCGGCCTGCTGATGGCGCGCGGCCGCCAGGCCCGGGTTGGCCTGCAGCGCCAGCGCGACGGCCGTACGCAGGGTCAGCGGGCCCTCAGGCTCCAGCATGCGAGCGGGCGCCAGATGGGACGACGGGGACGACGAAGGACCGGCCGCGGCCTGCGGGGTCTGTGGTGCGACCTGTTGTGAAAAGGCCGGTGGTACCGCCAGGGCCAACACGGCCAGCGGCACGAAAAGCGTGCGCATCGAATTCTCCTGGGTTGCGAAACAACGGGCGGACGAATTCGGCGAGAAGCGCTCAGCTGATGGTTGGAATCAGAAAAGGAAAAGGTGCTGTGCTCTCGCCGAATCAGGCGGCGAGAGACCAGTCGGGGCGCACCGGCACTTCGGCGATGTGCGAAGCGAAGCGTTCGGTGGCAGCGGCGCGCAGCGCCTGCGAGACGATCGGCGCAGCGGCCGGCAGCGCGGCTGCGGTGTCCGTGAGCTGGGCCTGCCCGAAGTGGGCAACGATGCAATGGCCGACCGCCGCGTTGGGCTGGCGGGTGCTGTCCTTCTTGGCGCCGTCGCCCGCGTGGGTGCGGTCGGTGCCGCGCGGCTCGTCCTCGTGGTGGCCCCAGTGGCCGCCTCCCGTATCACCCTCGTGCAGGCAATAGGCTGCCGACACCGCCCAGCTGTACTGGAAAGGCAGGAGAAACAGCAGGAAAATGAGGAACCAGCGACGCATTGTTGACAAAAGTATATCGGTGGCATGTGTGAAGCCGACCGACAAAGGCCCTGCGAACCGAGGGTCTGGGCCACTGTACGACAGCGTGTCGGCGCTTTGTCCTTCAATAGGATTACTAAATCGTAACCAGCCTATCGAAAGGCCTTGGGTACGATCCGTACCATGCGAATTCTTGTCATCGAAGACGAACCCAAACTGGGCGACTACCTGAAAAAAGGGCTGGAGGAGAACGGCTACGTGGTCGACATCGCCCGCGATGGCATCGAAGGCCGTTACCTCGCCACCGAAGGCGAATACGCGCTGGTGCTGCTGGACGTGATGCTCCCCGGCATCGACGGCTTTGCCGTGCTGCAAGCCATCCGCCGCACCAAGAACGTGCCCGTGCTGGTGCTCACCGCGCGCGACAAGGTCGAAGACCGCGTGCAGGGCCTGCAACAAGGCGCCGACGACTACCTGGTCAAGCCCTTCTCTTTCTCCGAGCTGCTGGCGCGCGTGCAGGCGTTGCTGCGACGTGGCAAGACGCAGGAGCCCACCGTCCTGCGGCTGGCCGATCTCGAACTCGACCTCGTGAGCCGCAAGTGCCTGCGCAATCGCACGCGCCTGGACCTCACGGCCAAGGAGTTCACGCTGCTCGTGGTGCTGCTGCGCCGGCGCGGCCAGATCCTGTCGCGCTCCACGCTCGCCGAGCAGGTGTGGGACATGAACTTCGACAGCGACACCAACGTGGTCGAAGTGGCCATCCGCCGCCTGCGCAGCAAGATCGACGACCCCTTCGACGTGAAGCTGCTGCATACCGTTCGCGGCATGGGATACGTCCTGGAAGACCGCTCCTGGGCATGAGCCCGAAGCCGCATTCCATCCAAAGCCGGCTCTCGTTCTGGTTCGCCGCGCAAACGCTGTTCGGCCTGAGCATCATCTGCCTGGCGATCTACTTCGTCACCGCCTGGAGCTTCGGTGCCAAGCAGCGCGACGCGCTCGACCAGAAGACGGTGCTCGTCGAGCATCTGCTGAAGGAGGCCGAAAAAGGCGGCGACCTGGTCTTCCTGCGGCACAAGCTCGACGACTTCTTCTCGATGCAGGACGACGTGACGCTGTCGATCGCCAACGCCGGCAAGCCGCTCTTCCAGTCCTCGCCCCCGCCGAAAGGCCACTGGTTGCGACGCGCCATCGTGGTGCCCTGGCAGAACGGCGACTTCCACACCGACCTGTCGGTGCAGGTCGGCGTGAACATCGCGCAGGACACGCGGCTGCTCGAACGGCTGGCCTGGACGCTGCTCGGCGCGGTGGTGCTCGGCACGGCGCTGGTGTCGCTCACCGGCATGTGGCTGGTGCGGCGCGGCCTGCGGCCGCTGAAGGCGCTGGCCGAACGCACGGCGGCCATCACGCCCGACCATGTCCACCAGTCCATCGACGCCAGTGCCTTCGCAGAAGAGCTGCGCCCCTGGATCACGCAGTTCAACGCGCTGCTGGCGCGGGTGCAGCGCGCCTACGTGCAGCTGGAGTCGTTCAACGCCGACGTGGCGCATGAACTGCGCACCCCGCTGGCCAACCTGCTCGGCTCCACCGAAGTGGCGCTCACGCGCCCGCGCAGCAACGAAGAACTGCAGGGTGTACTGGCCTCCAACCTCGAAGAGATCGGGCGGCTCTCGGGCATCGTGACCGACATGCTGTTTCTCTCGAAGGCCGATCGCGGCACCTCGGCGCGCTCGAAGGCGCCCGTGAACCTGGGGGACCAGGCGCGCGACGTGATCGACTTCTACGACGCCATGCTCGACGAGGCCGGCCTGCAGGCCGAGGTGCGCGGCGAAGCCATCGCCGAGGCCGACGCCGGCCTGATCCGGCGCGCCCTCTTCAACCTGCTGGGCAACGCGATCCGCTTTGCCGACCCGGCCTCGACCGTTCGCATCGAGATCGCGGCGGGCGACAGCAGCGAGCACCGCACCATCACCGTGGTCAACCGCGGCGCGCCGATCGCGCCCGAGGCACTGCCGCGCCTGTTCGAGCGCTTCTACCGCGCGGCCCAGGCGCGCGACGGCTCCACCCGCCACCACGGGCTGGGCCTGTCGATCGTCGAGGCGATTGCGCGCATGCACGGCGGGGAGGTGTTCGCGTCGAGCCAGGGCGGCGAGACGCGCATCGGCTTCAGCGTGCGCAGCAACGGCTGAGCACGCCGACGCCGATATTGTCGACGCTGACGCTCAGGACTCGGCGTGCGCCCCTTCGGCGGGCTGCGGCTTGCGGCCGATGCACAGCGTCATCAGCGGCCCGGTCATCGCAGTGGTGACCAGCGCCATCACGAGCAGCATCGTGAACAGCTCGGGGCCGATCAGGCCCACGTCGAGACCGATCTTGATGACGATGAGCTCCATCAGCCCGCGCGCATTCATCAGCGAGCCGGTGGCCAGGCTGTCGCGCCAGCCGTAGCCGGCCATGCGCGCGCCGGCGGCACCGCCCGCGATCTTGCCCACCGTGGCAACGCCCACGATCAGCAGCATCGCGCCCAGGCTCGCGCCCGAGAAGGCATTGGCTGTCGTGCCCAGCCCCGCGAGCGCGAAGAACAGCGGCATCAGCACGACGATGGAGATCGGCTCGATGCGCTCGCTCAGCGAACGCAGCAGGCGGTCGTCGCGCGGCAGGCAGGCGCCGAACAGGAAGGCACCGAACACCGCGTGCAGGTGCAGCCACTCGGTCACCAGCGCCGTGACCAGCAGGCCGATCATGAGTGCGGCCATCACCGTGGTCGAGGGCTCGCCGTCGGGCGCCTTGACGCGCAGCACCCAGGCGAAGGCCGGCTTCAGGCCGAAGAAGAGCACGGCCAGCACCACCACCACGCCGAGCGCCGTCTTCAGCAGGCCGGCGTAGCCCTCGCCCGCGCCGATCAGCGCGACCACGAAGGCCAGCAGGATCCACGCGAACACGTCGACCACCGCCGCGGCGCTCAGCGACAACTGGCCGAAGGGCGTGCGCGTGAGACCGCGGTCCTTGAGGATGCGCGCCATCACAGGAAAAGCCGTGATCGACAGCGCCGCCGCCATGAACAGCGCGAAGGGCCAGAAGCCGACACCGGCCGGCGCCAGCGTGGGGTGCAGCAACGGCGAGATCGCCAGGCCCAGCACGAGCGGTGCGATCACGCTGAGCACACCCACGGCACCCGCCGCCTTGATCTGCGCCCGCATGTTCCGCGTGGCCCGCAGCTCCAGCCCGACGACGAACATGAACAGCACCAGCCCCACGGTCGCCAGCGACGACAGCCCCTGCAGCGATTCCTTGGCGAACAGCTGCGAATGCAGCGAGGGAAAGAGCAGCCCCATGACCGCCGGCCCGAGCATCAACCCCGCCGCCATCTCGCCCACCACGCTCGGCTGCCCCACATGGCGCAGCACCCAGCCGCACAGGCGCGCGGTGGTGAGGATGACGACGAGTTGCAGCAGGAGGGTGGTGACGGACATGGGCGGGGGCGCGAGGCAGACGAGAAAAGTGGCCCGATGTTAGTTCGGCGCTCCAGGCTCGATCCAGCGGTCGGCCCACTGGTTGAGCGGCGTCAGCCGCTTGACGAGTTCACCGCCCGCCTCGGTGAGCACGTAGCCCGCGTCGGACAACGTGACGATGCCGCTTGCGCGCAGCTCCTTGAGCCGGTCGTTCAGCACCGAGGGCGACATCTGGTCGGCGTGCTCGCGCAGCACGCGAAAGCTCTGCGGCTGGCCGTCGCGCAGCTCCCACAAGAGCCGCAGCGTGCCTTTGCGGCCCAGCTGCTCCAGCAGCCGCATGATGGGTCGGCGCGCCGCCGGTGCGGGAACGAGGGGCTCGGTGTCATCCATGTGTCTTCCTTGTCGAAGCGGGGTCTTGCGCTACGGATTTCGTAGCCATAGACTGCGCGATCGCTACGTATTTCGTAGCGATTTCCATCACATTCTATGAAAGGAATCACCGTGGCCCTCTCCACCCCGAAAAGCCTGGACCCGCAACGCGCCCCGAGGATCGCGCCGCTTCAGCCGCCCTACCCCGACGCCATCGGCACGCTGCTGACCCGCATGACGCCGCCCCAGGCGCCCGAGGTGCTGTCACTCTTCAAGGTGATGGCCGCGAACCCCGCACTGGCGGAGCGCACGCTGGACCTCGGCCGCTACCTGCTGGGCCGCCACGCAGCCATCGACCTGCGCGACCGCGAACTCGTGATCCTGCGGGTCTGCGCGCGCTGCGGCGCCGAGTACGAATGGGGCGTGCACTGGACCGGCTTCGCCGACGCCGCCGGCCTGGGCGAAGCCGAGCGGCGCGCGACGGCCTCGATGAATGGGGACCTGGCGCTGCTCGCGCCCAAGGACGCACTGGTGATCGCGATGGTCGACCAGCTGCACGACACCGGCGACATCGACGATGCGCTGTGGGAGGCGCTGAACGCGCACTGGACCCACGCGCAACTCCTCGAACTGATGATGCTCGCCGGGTGGTACCACGCGGTGAGCTATGTGTGCAATGCGGCGCGGGTGCCGTTGGAGGCGTGGGCTGCGCGCTGGTAGCGCGGCGTCATGCGCGCACAAGGCGGTTGGCGGGTGCGGCACATCCGCAACCCGCCTCGATCTCCAGACTCAGGAGGGCAAGCGTTGGTACGTGATGCGGCTTGAAACGTTCACCATGAACGACTGTCCCGCCAGCGATGGATACTTGCTCGCGTCGAGGTCGATCGATACGTCCTCGGAAAAGCTCTGCGTGAAGGTCTTCCGAAAAATGGATGTTCGTTGAGTGCCTCCCGAAGCAACGAACGTTTGAATGGTGGCGTACACCGTGACCTCCACATTGGCCTTCCATCCCGCAGGAACCATCTGTGGCGACATCTCGCCGACGATCGTATAGGTCGCCACGCGCGGGGCTCCCGGGGGAATGGGTGAGGAAATCGACGACATCCCGAGCGTGTCAGTGCTGTAGTTCCACCCTGCGCTCTGTCCGACAGGCATGGTTGCCAAGCCCCGCGGGTTCGCTTTCAACCGGTATTCAGTGCTTTTGCGCGGGTCGATCGAACCGGGCAGCGTATCGAACGGTTCCACCAGGGTCGTGTGGTTCTTCCGCGGTATGAAGGACAGCTGATTGCGAAGCGGCACAAACGTGCCTTCCACGCCAGGGTCGGTCACATTCACCTCGAAGTTGGGAAACACGCTGTCGCTCAGTATTTCCCCCACCGGGTAAAAGCTCCAGAAGTCCGCGTGAAATTTCTCCGGCCTGTAGAACTCCCTTGTCGTGACCATCCAAAGTGCCGAGACACCTGGAGCAAGCGTCATCGGCGTCGTGTCCTGTATCGCCACTGTCAACAATGGACCGGCAACCACGGGCGTCGTGGCCTTGAGAGTTGCATACACCGGTTCACTGTAGATCCCCCTGTCGCTGACCACGAGCCTCAGCACATACTCTCCCGCCACATCGGGAACGAACTCCGGGCTCTTCAGGAGCGGGTCGTTCAACTGAGCTTTGCTGTTCAACGGCTTGGAGCGCAGCAGCCACGAATAGTCGAGCTTGTGCCCTGACGCACTGCTGCTCTGAGCCCCATCCAGTTTCAAGACCAATCCGATGTCCGCGCTTGCCGGGCCGGTAATCACCGCCGTTGGCGCGCTTGCCGGAGAACCGTTGTCGGTTGTGGGTGGAACAACAGCCGGCAAAGGCAGGAACTGGACCCCACCATTGCCGCCACCTCCCCCGCCGCACGCACTGACCAGCGCAAATGCCGAGACAACCAGCGCCCATTTCATTTTCTGAAGCATCCCCACCCTCCTCGATTGACAAAAGAAAGCCAGCCTGCGGGCGACCCCGAGGCTGGCATTTGTTCGAATGATTGTTCGAAATGGCAGTGTAGACCGTTACATCGACAGCACCCAGTAGTCGAGAGAACCTTGGGGTCGGGGCAGCTTGCAGGGCGGCGCGTCGGTCACCTCACTTCGGCATCCGCATCAACCGCAACCCGTTCGCCACCACCAGCAGGCTCGCCCCCATGTCCGCGAACACCGCCATCCACATGGTCGCGCTGCCGAACACCGCGAGCACGAAGAAGATGCCCTTGATGCCGAGCGCGAGCGTGATGTTCTGCCACAGCACGGCGTGCGAGCGGCGCGACAGGCGGATGGTCTCGGGGATGCGGCGCAGGTCGTCGTTCATGATGACCACGTCGGCTGCTTCCATTGCGGTGTCGGTGCCGGCGCCGCCCATGGCGAAGCCGATGTCGGCCTTGGCGAGTGCCGGTGCGTCGTTGATGCCGTCGCCGGTCATCGCGACGGCGCCGTAGCGCTGCTGCATGGACTGGATGGCATCGAGCTTTTCTTCGGGCAGCAGGTTGCCGCGCACGTCGTCGATGCCGGCGTGCTCGCCGATGGTCTTGGCCGTGGCGGTGTTGTCGCCGGTGAGCATGACGGGCGTCACGCCCAGCGCGCGCAGTTCGGCCACAGCGGCCTGCGACGAGGGCTTGATGGTGTCGGCCACCGCGAACAGCGCCAGCACCGACTTCGCGGACGCCAGCAGCGTCACGGTGCGACCGGCCTCTTCATGCCGCTTGAGTTCGGCTTCGAGTGCCGGGGAGCACAGGCCGCGTTCCTCGATCAGCCGGTGGTTGCCCAGCATGTAGGCCTGGCCTGCATGCGTGGCCTGCACGCCGCGCCCGGGCAGCGCGGTGAAGTCGCCGACCTCCTCCGCCGGCCCGCCGAGGCCTTCGGCGATGGCCTTCGACACCGGGTGGTCGGAGCGGCCCGCGATGTTGGCGGCCAGTGCGTACACCGCGCCTTCATCGCCCGCCTTGTCGATCAGCACCGACTCGACCAGCTTGGGCTTGCCTTCGGTGATGGTGCCGGTCTTGTCGAGCGCCACGGCCTTGAGCTTGCGGGCCTCTTCGAGGTAGGTGCCGCCCTTGATGAGAATGCCGCGCCGCGCGGCCGAGGCCAGCGCGCTCACGACCGTCACGGGCGTGGAGATGACCAGCGCGCACGGGCAGGCGATGACCAGCAGCACCAGCGCCTTGTAGACGGCCTGCACCCAGGTCCAGCCCAGCAGCCACGGTGTGAGCACCGCGATGGCCAACGCCAGCACGAAGACGGTGGGCGTGTAGATGGCGGCGAACCTGTCGACGAAGCGCTGCGTGGGCGCGCGCGAACCCTGCGCCTCCTCCACCGCGTGGATGATGCGCGCGAGCGTGGTGTTGGCCGCCACGGCCGTCACGCGGAACACCAGGGCGCCGGTCTGGTTGATGGTGCCGGCGAACACCGGGTCGCCCGCGGCCTTGTCGACCGGGATGCTCTCGCCGGTGACCGGCGCCTGGTCGATGGCGCTGGTGCCTTCGAGCACCACGCCGTCCAGCGGCACGCGCTCGCCGGGGCGGATGCGGGCGACGGCGTCGAGCGCGACCGCGTCGGCGCGCACGGTCTGCCAGCTGCCGTCGGGCTGCCGCACCTCGGCCTGTTCGGGCGCGAGCGCGAGCAGGCTCTGGATGGCGTTGCGCGCGCGGTCGACGGCGCGGGCCTCGATGAGTTCGGCAATGGCGTACAGCGCCATCACCATCGCGGCCTCGGGCCACTGGCCGATGATGAAGGCGCCCGTGACGGCGACGGCCATCAGCGCGTTGATGTTCAGGCGCCCGCGCACCAGCGCGGCGAAGCCCTTCTTGTAGGTGTCCAGGCCGGCCAGCGCGATGGCCGCGAGCGCGAGCCCCATCTCGGCGGCCATGAAGCCCACGCCGTCGAGCGCGAGGAACGACACGGTCTCCGCCGCGATGGCCAGCACCAGCGCGGCAATGAGGCGCGCCAGGCCGGTCGACATGCCGGCAAAGCGCGCAGGCTCCACCTTCTGTGCGCCCGTCACAGCCACCGGCTCGGGCTTGAAGCCGGCCTGGCGGATGGCTTCCAGCGCGGCGGGCAACGCGCCGTCTTCGGTCGTGAGAGCCAGCGAGCGTTCGCTCAGTCGAAAGCGCAGGGCCTTCACGCCTGCGACGGGCTCGAGGGCACGGCGGATTTCAGACTCTTCGACCGCGCAGTCCATGGTGGGAATGCGAAACAGCACCGCGCCCTTCGGCAGGTCGGCGGGTTCGGCGGACGCCGGGGTGCTGCCGCACACCGCGCTGCCGCAGCAGGCCGTTTCCGCGGGTGCCGAGGCGCGGGCATGTGCGTGATCGTGCGCATGGTCATGCCCGTGATGGTCGTGAGCGTGGTCGTGCGGCGCGGCACGTGGCACGGCCGGCACCGGCGGATTCAGGGTGTTCTGGTTCGTCATGCGTTCCATTGGAAACCTTGAAGCAGGTGTAGAGTCAACCGTTGATTGCCACTTCCTTGAGATGCCGCATCATGAAAATCGGTGACCTGGCCAAAGCCACGAACACGCCGGTCGAAACCATCCGGTACTACGAGCGCGAACAGCTGCTGCCCGCACCCGCGCGCACCGACGGCAACTACCGCATCTACGACGACGAGCACACCCAGCGCCTGGGCTTCATCCGCCGCTGCCGCTCGCTGGACATGACGCTGGACGAGATCCGCAGCCTGCTGAAATTCCGCGATGCGCCGCAGGACGACTGCGGGGAGGTCAACCAGCTGCTGGACGACCACATCGGCCACGTGGCCTCGCGCATCGCCGAGCTGAAGATGCTGGAAAAGCAGCTGAAGGCGCTGCGCCTGCAGTGCGGCGGCCCCGAATCGGCGAGCGCCTGCGGCATCCTGCAGGGGCTGGACACCGCGGCACTCTCACCCGAAAGCTTCGGCCAGCACGCGGGGCACGTGCACGGCACGCTGCACGCGCCGGCCAAACGGGCCGGCTGACCGGCCTTCCCGCTTACTTGCCGATCAGCTGCGTGAGCTTGTCGGCTTCGAACGATTCACCGCGCGCCGCGTCGCCCGGCACGCAGTCCTTCGTGCCCGGTTGCGCCGACAGCTTCTCGATGGCCTGCCACAGCAGCGCGATCTGGTGTTCCTGGCTTGACGCGTTGTCGATCAGGCCGCGCATGGCCTGGCTCAGCGGGTCGTCGTCCTGCGTGATGCCGTAGGCCGAGAACTTCTGCGGCGCGGCCACGTCGGCACTCTCGCCTTCCTTCGACGGGATGATGCGCGCGGGAATGCCCACTGCGGTAGCCCCGGCGGGCACCGGCTTGATGACCACCGCGTTGCTGCCGATCTTGGCGCCGTCGCCGACGACGAAGCCGCCCAGCACCTTGGCGCCCGCGCTCACCACCACGTTCTTGCCCAACGTCGGGTGGCGCTTGGTGCCCTTGTAGAGCGACGTCCCGCCCAGCGTCACGCCCTGGTAGATGGTGCAACCGTCGCCGATCTCGGCGGTCTCGCCGACCACCACGCCCATGGCGTGGTCGAAGAACACGCGCTCGCCGAGCTTGGCGGCCGGATGGATCTCGATGCCCGTGAGCCACCGCGCGCAGTGCGCGATGAAGCGGGCCGGCCACTTGAAACCGTGGGTCCAACAGGCGTGCGCCCAACGGTGCAGCACCACGGCATGGAAGCCGGGGTAGACCGTGATCACTTCCCAGGCGCTGCGGGCGGCCGGGTCGCGTTCGAGGATGCACCGGATGTCGGCGCGCAGTCGAGAGAACATCGCTGCCTTTGTTTTCGTTATATCTATAGGGCCGGGCAGTCTAAGGCCGAGTGTCTTTGCTTACGGGCGATGGGGTTTTGGAGCAGATTCAGCCGCGCGGGGGCTTCGTCGCATCGCTCATGGCCTTGGCGATGCCGCGCAGGATGTGGATTTCCTCCGGCGTGGGCTGGGCGCGGTTGAAGAGCTGCTGCAACCGCGGCATGAGCTTCTTGGGCGCCTCCGGGTCGAGAAAGCCGATGTCCACCAGCGAGCGCTCCCAGTGGTCGAGCATGCCGGCCACGGCCTGCGCGTCGGCCGCCTGCACCGGGGCGATGGCCTCGCGCACGCCGTAGCCGCCCAGCGCCAGGCGCCATTCGTAGGCCACCACCTGGATGGCCGCGCCCAGGTTGAGCGAGCCGAACTTCGGGTCGGTCGGAATGCTCAGCGCCACGTTGCAGCGGTAGACGTCCTCGTTGCGCATGCCGAAGCGCTCGGAGCCGAACAGGAAAGCCACGTGCTGGTCGCCCTGCTTGCCCAGCGGCTCCAGGTGCTCGCGGGGCGTGCGCGTGGGCGGGCCGAAGTCGCGCGGGATCATGGCCGTGGCGCACAGGTGGGTCACGCCGTCGAGGGCTTCGTCGAGCGTTTCGACGATGCGCGCGTTGGTCAGCACGTCCAGGGCGCCGCTGGCGCGCTGGATGGTTTCCTCGCGCCGCAGCACATTGGCCCAGCGCGGCGCCACCAGCACCAGGTCGTCGAAACCCATGGTTTTCATGGCGCGGGCGGCGGCGCCCACATTGCCGGCGTGGCTGGTCTGGATGAGGATGAAACGGGTGCGCATGGCGGGTTGGGAAGACACAAACGGGCAGAGCCGGTAAAATGCCCGATTCTCGCCGCCCGCATCGCCGGGCCGCAGGGTCACCCAGGATTGCGTTCAGGGGGCCCATCCCACCGTTCTTCCCACAATCCAGAATGTCGTCCCCCAACCTGCATCCCATGCTCAATGTGGCCGTCAAGGCCGCACGCGCCGCCGGCGCCATCATCAATCGCGCCGCCCTCGACGTCGAGGCCGTGCGCATCTCCCAGAAGCAGGTCAACGACTTCGTCACCGAAGTCGATCACGCCAGCGAGAAGGTCATCATCGAGACCTTGCTCGGCGCGTACCCGGGGCACGGCATCCTGGCCGAAGAATCGGGCACCGAATACGGCGCCAGAGACTCTGAATTCGTCTGGATCATCGATCCGCTCGACGGCACCACCAACTTCATCCACGGCTTTCCGGTCTACTGCGTGTCGATCGCGCTGTCGGTGCGCGGCAAGATCGAGCAGGCGGTGGTCTACGACCCGTCGCGCAACGACCTGTTCACGGCCACCAAGGGCCGCGGCGCTTACATGAACGAGCGCCGCATCCGCGTCTCGAAGCGCACCCGCCTGAACGAGTGCCTGATCTCCACGGGCTTCCCGTTCCGCACCGGCGACAACTTCAAGCAGTACCTGGCCATCATGGCGGACATGATGCCCCGCATGGCCGGCCTGCGCCGCCCCGGCGCCGCCGCGCTCGACCTGGCCTACGTCGCCGCGGGCTTCACCGACGGCTTCTTCGAGACCGGCCTGAACCCCTGGGACGTCGCGGCCGGCTCGCTGCTGGTGACCGAGGCCGGCGGCCTGATCGGCAACTTCACGGGCGAGCCCGAATTCCTCGAGCAGCGCGAATGCCTGGCCGGTGCGCCGCGCATCTACGGTCAGCTGGTGCCGCTGCTGGCCAAGTACTCCAAGTTCGCCAACGTGGACGACAAGCTGCGCGCCAGCGACCGCGTGCGCGCCGTCTCGGCCTCGACCAAGTCGACGCCCGCCGAGGCCTCGGTCGACCTGTACGCCCGCAGCACCGTGACCGACCTCACGGCCGCTCCGCTCGACGGCAGCGCCGAAACCCCGGCCGCAGCGCCTGCCGCGCCGGCCGCCCCGCGCAAGCTCACCCGCATCAAGCGCGAGACGCCCGCCGAGGGCGACGCCTCCGCCAAGTGATGACGGGGCCGGGCGCCGCCTCGCGGGTTCGCGCGGCGCTGCGCATTGCGCTGAGCCACTACGTCGCGAGCGGGCTCACCGTTGCGCTCGGCCTGCTCGTGATCTCGGGCGGGGTGCACCTGTGGCTGGGCACCCTGGCCGCCTCGGCCGCCGCCACCGGCGTGATCGTCACGGCGCCGCCCGACCTGCCCGGCCCGCGCCGCGGCAAGTTTTTGCAGATGCTGCCGGCGCCGCTCATCGGCCTGCCGCTGTTCTTCGCGGTGCAGATGCTGCACGGCGCACCGATCCGCCTCGGGCTGCTGCTGGTGCCCGCCACCTTCATGGCCTTCGTGGCCATGGCCTGGGGCAAGCGCGGCATTCCCATCGCCATCGCGGTGATGTTCTCGATGATCTTCTCCATGGCCACGCCGCCACCCGCCGGCCTGTCCGACGCGATCGCGCGCACCACGGAGTTCGGTCTCGGCGCGGGCCTGTACGTGATCTGGGCCACGCTCGCCAACCTGCTGCTCAACGGGCGCTTTCGCACCCAGTCGATCGCCGACGTGCTGTTTTCGCTGGCCGCGCTCATGCGCACCGAGGCCAGCCAGTTCACGCCGCAGGACGAAACCCGCGACATTCGCGACACCCCCGCCTCGCTGCTCGGCCAGTTGCTGCGCGAGCAGGCCGCGCTGGCCGACCAGCTGCAGGCCACGCGCGACATCGTGCTGGAGTCGCCGCGCACGCCGCGCCGCCAGCGGCTGGCCGGCATGCTCGTGATCGTGCTCGAGATGCGCGACCAGCTGCTCGCCAGCGAACTCGACCTCGACGCCCTGCGCAGCCATCCGTCGCACGCCCAGGCCCTGGTCGAGATGCGCCGCATCCTCGAAGAGCTGGCCGACGAGACGACCGGCCTGGCCGATGCGCTGCTGATGCGCCGCACCCCGCCTCTCGTGGCCGATCGCCGGCCGCGCCTGGCGGCCATCCACGTGACGACCGACGACGAGGACGCACACGGCAGCATGGGCCCCTCCGCGGCCATGCTCGCGCGCGGACTGGCCAGCCGCATCGGCCACATCAACGACGAGGTGCTGCGCCTGTCGGCCATGGCGCGCGGCGACGCCGAACCCAACCTGGCCGTGGTGCGCGCCAACTGGCAGCTCTTCGTGAGCCCGACCGACTGGTCGCTGCGTCCCTTTCTCGCGCTGTGGCGCTGGGACGCACCGCCGCTGCGCCATGCCATCCGCGCGGCGCTGGCCATCGCGGCCGGCTACGGCATCGCGGTGTCGATGCCCTGGGGTTCGCACGACTACTGGATCCTGCTGACCATCGTGGTGGTGCTGCGCGGCAGCCTCTCGCAGACGCTGGAGCGACGCAACCATCGCGTCGCCGGCACGCTGCTGGGCTGCGTGCTCGCGGTGGGCCTGCTGTCGGCGCATCCCTCGCCGCTGATGCTGCTGGTGACCGTGACCATCGCACAGGCCGTCGCCCACAGCTTCGCGGTGCGGCGCTACCTCGTCACCGCCGTGGCCGCCACCGTGCTGGGCCTGCTGCAGGCCCACATGCTGAACACCGGCACCGCGCCGATCTTCGCGCTGTTCGAGCGCATCGCCGACACGCTCATCGGCGCCGCGCTGGCCTGGGGCTTCTGCTACGTGCTGCCCTCGTGGGAGCGCACGCAGATCCCGGCGCTGGTGGCGCGCGTGCTCACCGCGCAGGCGCGCCATGCCCGCCTGGCGCTCGGCCTGGGCCAGCTGCAGGCCATCCAGAGCAGCCCCGAACTCGAATGGCGGCTCGCGCGTCGCGAGGCCTACGACAGCCTGTCGGCGCTGGTGCAGGCCACGCAGCGTTCGCTCTCCGAACCGCGCGCGGTGCAACCGCCACTCGAACCGCTTGAGCACCTGCAGGCCCACAGCTACCAGCTGCTGGCGCAGCTCAGCGCCGTGAAATCGATGCTCGTGCTGCGCCGCGACCGCCTCACGCCCGGCGACATCGAGGGCCCGCTGGTGCGCACCGCGCAACGTATCGAGGCCGCCCTGGGAACCATTCCGATCGCGGGGCCCTCTCACCCCGAGAGCACGGGTGCCACCGCCGTCGGCGGCCCCATTCCCCTGCCTGACCCGTTCGACAACGACATCAGCCCCTGGCTGGTGCGCCGGCTCGACCTGGCCACGGCGCTCGCCACGCAGCTGCGCGACGACGCAGCGCGCATTCTTCAACCCCTGAACGACACCACACCAGAAGCAAAGACGACCCCTGCCTGATGACCCAAGAGCTCCTCGCACACCCCTGGTTCGGCACCTGGATTGCCGCCCTGATCGCCGCGCCCCTCGCCCTTCTCGCCCACCGCATCGGGGGCATGGTCCTCAGGCGGATCACCCGCCCGGCACCCGCCGTGCATGCGATGGTGGTCAACTGCACCGCCCCCGCGCGGCTGGTGCTGCCGCTGGCGGCGCTCATGATGGTGTGGCAGGCGGCGCCGGACGACCTGCGATTCATCGGCAGCGTGCGCCATCTCACCGGGCTGCTGCTCATCGCGGCCAGCACCTGGTTCGTGCTCAAGGCCATCAGCGGGTTTGCCGACGGCGTGCTCGCGCAGCATCCCTCCGACATCTCCGACAACCTGCAGGCGCGCCGCGTGCTCACGCAGACCCGCGTGCTCGCGCGCACCGCCATGTCGGTGGTCGTGGTGGCCGGCGGCGCCATGATGCTCATGACCTTCCCGGGCGCGCGCCAGGTCGGCGCCAGCCTGCTGGCCTCGGCCGGCGTGATCGGCATCGTGGCGGGTCTTGCGGCCAAGCCCGTGTTCAGCAACCTCATTGCGGGCCTGCAGATCGCGCTGTCGCAGCCCATCCGCATCGACGACGTGCTCGTGGTCGAGGGTGAATGGGGGCGGGTCGAGGAAATCACCGGCACCTTCGTGGTCGTGCGCATCTGGGACGACCGGCGCCTGATCCTGCCGCTCACCTACTTCATCGAGAAGCCCTTCCAGAACTGGACGCGCCACTCGGCCGAGCTGCTCGGCTCGGTCTTCTTCTACTTCGACTACGGCATGCCGCTGGCGCCGCTGCGCGCAGAGGTCGAACGCATCGTAAAGGCCGCGCCCGAGTGGGACGGCCGCTTCTTCAACCTGCGCGTGACCGACGCCACCGAACGCACCATGCAGGTCCGCGTGCTGTGCACCGCCGCCACCTCGGGCCTGGCCTTCGACCTGCGCTGCCACGTGCGCGAAAGCGTCATCGACTTCATGCAGCGCGAGTACCCGCAGTTCCTGCCGAAGGTGCGCACGGAAAGCATCGACCCGGCGATGCCATCGCCGGGTCCGTTCCAGGGCGCGGCGGCGGGCTGAGGCCCTTGCCGCGCGCCCGCCGCGCCCGTCGCGGCTATCGCGCGGGCGCCACCGCGGGCAGCACCACCGGCGCGCCCAGCCGCGTGGCGCGCTCCCAGCCCGGCTGCGACTGCGCACGCTCCAGTTCCGCCATGACCTGCGCCCGCGTCTTCGGCTGACCGGCGTTCTTCACGGGAATCGGTGCGCCCCAGCGCAGCACGCCAGCCCACTCGGGATTGGCCTGCGCCGCGCGCAGCTCTGCCGCCACCTCGGCCTCCGACTTGCCCGGCCCGGCCTGCTCGGGGTGCTCCTTGATGCCAGCCTCGGTCGCCGCGAAGTGCGCGGGCGCCTCGACGTGCTGCTGGCTGGTTTGCTGCGCACCCGCCACCAGCGGGAACGCCGCGGCGGCCACCGTCGCCAGCGCGAATGCCATCTTCCTGTTCGTCATGTGTCATCTCCTGCGTTGAACGCCGAAGAGGACCACCCGCTTCGGCGATGGCGGTTTTTCTTCGCCATGCCGACACGCTAGGAATTCGGACCGTCGCCGCGCGAACGAGGCAATTACAAAAATGACAGAGTGAAGACCAATTCATCAATTTAGAGACAGGAAAATCGCAGCTTTCCAATTCGTAATTCCATTGCTCGAAAAATGTAATTGAAAAAGACGAGCTCGGCCTTTTCACGCCGCAATCGATCGATATGATTCGTCCAGACGCATGAACCATGCGGAAGGCGGCAGGAATCAATTGAAAGATATTCCTGTGCGCCGAACAAAAGTTCTCACGCAATGCGAGGGAGCGATGAATTTGATATTCAATTCAAGGGCAACAATGAAAAGACAATTTCTCACGGCCGCCGCGCTGTTCGGTGTCGGATTCGCCAACGCACAATCTTCCGTGACGCTGTTCGGCGTGGTGGATACGGGCATCAGCAATTACTCGTCCAAATCGCAGGACATGAACGGCGCCACGCTGTTCAACCCGTTCTATGTGAACCAGGGCACGCGCACCGTGAGCCAGACCGCCCTGAGCTCCGGCGGCTATTCGACGAGCCGGCTGGGTTTCCGCGGTACGGAGGACCTGGGCGGCGGGCTTGCGGCCAGCTTCTGGCTCGAAGCGCCGATCAGCCCCGACGATGGCAGGACCGGCATCGCCAGCTTCCAGCGCCGTTCCACGGTCAGCCTGTCGGGCGGGTTCGGCGAATTGCGCCTGGGCCGCGACTACGTGCCCACGGCCTGGAACGACATCGTGTTCGACCCCTTCGGCATCGTCGGCGTGGGCCGAAGCCTGATCTTCACCGCCGCCAACACGAACGCGGGCGGCGGCTCGGGCGGCTTCGGCGGCGACCTCAATTACAACCGCGCCAGCAATTCGATCGGCTATTTCCTCCCGAAGAACCTCGGTGGCTTCTACGGTCAATTCATGTACGCGCTGCATGAAAACAACAAATACGACCCGGGCACGGCGACGCCGCCCGGCGTCAATGCCGCCGGCGTTCTCAATCCAGGTAATTCGGCCTCATCGCGCGCGGGTCGCTACCTGGGCGGGCGTGTCGGTTATGCCAATGGCCCGTTCGATGTGGCCGTTTCTTATGGAAACAGCACGGCGGCCGACAATTTCTACGCAGGCACCACTGACAACGTCAAGACTTTCAATCTCGGCAGTTCCTACGATTTCGGCGTGGTCAAGCTGTTCGGCGAATTGTCGCGAATCAAGAAAACGCGCGATTACGCCGTCACGCCGCTGGCCGGTGGCGTGCCGGACGTCGATCTCACGGGTTACCTGATCGGCGTGACCGCGCCGGTCGGCCCGGGCCTGATCCGCGCCTCGTACTCGCAGGTCAAGTACGACCTCAACACCGTGAACCTGCCGTTCACGCCGTCGGTGGCCGACCCCAAGGCCAACAAGCTGGCCATCGGCTACATCCACAACCTGTCCAAGCGCACGGCGCTGTATGCCACCGTCGCACGCATCAGCAACAAGAACGGCGCCGCGCTCACGGTCGGCGGCCCGGCCTTCGTGAACACCGGGGTGTTCGTGCCCAAGACCTCGACGGGCTACGACATCGGGCTGCGCCACTCCTTCTGATCCATGACGCTGTCACGCGCAAGCAGGTAAGCAAGCAAGTGAGTGAATGACCGCGGGCGGCCTGCGCCCCGGATATTCCTTTTCTCCAGGAGCCCGCCGGGCGGGTCCATTCGGTCCGCCCTCGTGCGGACCTTTTTTTGTGGCTGGGCGCGTCGCGCGTCAGTCGGGCACCGTGCCCGCCGGCGCCGCCACCGCGCGCGCCGGGATCGGCACCGACATCACGATCGAGGTGCGCGTTTCGCCCAGATGGTTGATGCTGCTCACGAAGGCCTCGAGGTGCTCGATGTCGCGCGCAACCACCTTCAGCACGTACGAGTCCTGCCCCGTGACGTGGAAGCACTCGAGCACTTCGCGCCGGCCGTCGAGCAGCTTCAGCAGCCGGGCCTTGTCGGGCTGCGCGGTCGTGATGCCGACGAGCGCCGTGACGGTGTAGCCCGCCTTGCGCGGCGGCACGACGGCGCGGTAGCCCTCGATGACGCCGGCTTCTTCCAGGCGCTTCACGCGCTCCGAGGTCGAGGGCACGGACAGCGCCACCTGCCGCGCCAGCGCCGTGAGCGAGGTGCGCGCGTCCTGCTGGAGCGCGTCGAGGATCTGCCAGTTCTTGGCGTCGAGTTCCATGGATCTAAGGCCCGATTGAGAATTTCGCTTCCGATTTCAGGCAAGGCATGGCCTGCGCCTGAATTTCGCCATTCTCGTCATGCGCGCCGCGCCGAACAATCGACGGCATGGACTTCTCTCTCTTTGTCAAGGCCCTCGTCATCGGGCTGTCGATCGCCGCACCGGTGGGCCCCATCGGCCTGCTGTGCATCCAGCGCACGCTCGCGCACGGCCGGACCATCGGCTTTCTCAGCGGCCTGGGCGCTGCGCTGGCCGACGCCTGCTACGGCGCCATCGGTGCGTTCGGCGTGTCGGCCGTGGTGTCGACGATGGTCGCGGCGCGCGTGCCGCTCGCGCTCGGCGGCGCGGCCTTTCTCGCATGGATGGGCGTGCAGCTGCTGCGCGCGCCGGCCGCCACGCAGGCCCGCGCCGCGGAAGACCCGGCCACGCCGCTGAAGGCACTGCTGTCGGTGTTCGTGCTCACGCTGGCCAACCCGATGACGATCCTGTCGTTCGTCGCCGTGTTCGCTTCGCTCGGCAGTGGCCACACCAGCAGCGGCAGCGGCGCGGCCCTCACGATGGTGCTGGGCGTGTTCCTCGGTTCTGCCCTGTGGTGGCTGGGCCTGTCGACCGGCGTTTCGCTGGTGCGGCACCGGCTGGGGCCCCGCGTGCTGCAGGCGATCAACCGGCTGTCGGGCGCGCTGCTGCTGGGCTTTGCGGTGTTTCAGCTCTCGACCTTGCTGTCGCGCTGACGAATCAACCGGCCTTGGCCCCCGGCTTGCGGCGCGCTGGCTTGCGCGCGCCCAGCGCGCTCGCCAGCGCCTTCGTCGCCCAGTCGCGCAAGGCCTGCGGGTCGTCGAGCGCATCGACCGGCGCCTCGTAGTAGCTCGCGACCTTCACGGCCTTGGCACGGGTTGCGTACGAGAACGGCGCCGCGCCCAGGCGCTCGAAGTCCGGCCGGGTCGTGTCGTCCACCCGCAGGTACAGCGTGCCCTTGATCACGAAGGCGAACTGCACGCCTGCCTGCACCAGGCCGAAACCGCCGAAGAAGCGCTTGACCTCGATGGGCCCCATCGCGCCCAGCGACTCGGCCACTTCGAGCGCGCGTGCGTGCGAACGCTCGGCGCCGGCGGCTGTCGCACCTTGCGCGCGGCTCATGCCACCGCCTTGCGCCGCGCGTCGGTCACCGGCGCGCCGCCATGCACTTCGAGCAGGCGCAGCAGCGCCTCGGAACTGTGGGCCTTGGCCCAATCGCGTTCGGAATCGGTGATGCCGACCAGGTGCAGGAAGTCGAAGCGGCCCGAGTCGAGCTGCGCCGTCGCGGGGTAGTGCCTGGGCTCCATCAGCACCACATGGCGCAGGGCCACGGTGCCCTTTTCGCGGATCGCGTCGCCGACGGGAATGCGGTCGCCGTAATCGAAGGGCTGCTTGTCTTCACCGAAACGCGAATGCGCGAGCAACACGTTGTAGCCGAGCAGACGGCGCAAGAGCCTGATCGCCCACTGATCCTGCGGCTGCGACGGCACCTCGATGACCAGCTCGGAGCCGATCCATGAATAGTCCTCGGGGTCGTAGTCGGCCGGCTCGGTTTCCCAGGGCGTGGAGCCGCCCGAGGTCACGTACAGCCAGGTGTTGCGCACGGGCGTGGGCGCGAACTCGAACACGCCCAGGTGCAGCCAGCGCGGATCGATGTCTTCGGCGCCCAGCGCCTTGAAGTCGTCGAAGTCCAGCACGTAGATGCCGGTGCGCCCGGGACCGAACAGGCGCGGGTAGAGCGTCTCTTCGCGGTAGGCCCACACGTCTTCCATGGAACTCATCGGCGCATCCCCCTCTTTGGAACGACGGGATTCTCGTCGTTCAGCGTGAACCGCGCACACGGTACAGCGCAGGCCATTCGAGGTTGGTGAACGCGCGCAGCACCCACTCCACCGGGCCGTACGCAAAGCGTGCCATCCACCACCGGCTGAACAGCAGCTGCGCGCCGAAGATGCCGAAGGCCACCATCAGGCTCACGAACGGCCCGAACTCGCCGATGAGCCGCAGCCCGTAGGCCAGGAAGAGCCACGCGCACACCGCCGACTGCAGCAGGTAGTTCGACAGCGCCATGCGCCCCGCCGGCGCCAGCGCGCTTGCCAGCCAGGCGCCCCATCGCGACTGGAACAACAGCATCATCGCGCCCACATACGTTGCCGTGAGCAGCGGCGAAGTGAAAACGCCGACGGCCAGGCCGAGCACATCCCAGCGCGAGCCCGGCACGACGGCCGCGGTCCACGCGTACACGGCCGCGCCCGGCAGCCCCAGCACCAGCCCGGGCACCAGCAGGCGCTTGAACAGCGGCCGGTAGCGGCCGGCCCGCGCGAACAGGTTGCGGCGGCCCTCGATGACGCCCGCGAAGAACATCGCCAGTGCCATCGGCGCCTGGACCAGCCCGAGCACGATCCACACCTGCGAGAGCTCGTGCAGGTGCTGGCGGACCACCGTGGCCGCCGTTCCGCGGTAAGCCGCGAGCGCCGAAGCCGCGTCAGTCTTCGCGGTGCGCAGGACCTCCTCCGTGGCCGGGCCGCCCAGCATCGCGAGCACGCCGATGGCGCCCCACAACAGCGCGGTCGCCAGCACCAAGCGCAGTGCCCAGCGCGCGAGCACCGCGTCGCTCTGGTGGCGCAGCGCGAGCAGCACGGCGCCGAGCACCGCATAGGTCGTGAGGATGTCGCCATGGAACAGCAGCACCGCATGCAGCGCCCCGATGAGCCACAGCGCCACCAGCCGGCGCGCCAGGCGCGGCACGAAGGGCTTGCCGCTGCGCTGCGCCGACTGCATCTGCAGCGTGAAGCTGTAGCCGAACAGGAACGAGAACAGCAGGTAGAACTTGGTCTCGAACAGGAAGGCGACGGCGAAGGCCGCGGCGCGGTCCAGCCCCGTGCGCATCATCGGGTCGGGCAGCGGCTGGCCGTAGTACGGCGAGGCAAAGGCCGCGATGTTCACCACCAGGATGCCCAGCAGCGCGAAGCCGCGCAATGCATCGACGAGCGACTGGCGCTCGCCTGCCGGCTGTGTGCTGCTCATGCGCCCCGCCCCGGCTTCGCGAGAAAGCGGCTCACCACGCGCCGCAGCATCGGCGCCTCGTGCACGGGGTCGAAGCCGGTGTCGAGCGCGAGCCGCGAGAACACGCCGTCGATCAGCACAGCGATCCATTTGGCGCACTGCGCCGGGTCGAGGTCGGGGTCGATCTGCCCGCGCGCGGCGGCCTGGCGCAGCAGCGCGGCGAGGCCGTCGCGCATGGCGGCATCGCCCGCGGCCACGCTGGTGCCGACCACCGGGTTGCGCAGGGTCTCGGCGGCGACCTCCAGCGCCAGCCGCGAATAGCTGCGGTCGGCGGCGAAGACCATCACCACGTCGAGGAAGGACAGCACGGCCTCCAGCGGGTCGGGGGTGTCGCGGTCGATCGCGGCGAAGTAGGCGGCCGTGTCGCGCCACTCTTCTTCGGCAATGGCCTCGATGATCGCGTTCTTGCTGGCGAAGTAATGAAAGAGGTTGCCGGGGCTCATGCCCGCGGCGGCGCAGATTTCGGCGGTGGTGGTCGCATGGAAGCCCCGGCGCGCAAAGCAGTCGGCCGCGGCTTCGATGATCTGGCGGCGCTTGGCCTGCTGGCGCTCGGGGTCAACCTTGCGCACGGTGTTTCTCGCGGATGGCAGTCATGCGCGAATTATTAGACCGATTGCTCGATCTATTCTTAAGAGACCCTGAAGCACCCCTTCAGGAAGCGCGCGCGGCCGCGACGTCCCGGATGGTGTCGAGCAGCAGCCGCGCGCCCTCGCCCGTCTCGCTGCCGCGCCGCACGGTCACGCCCACCGGGCCTTCGGTGCTCGTGGTGTCGATGGCCACGCGCTTGAGTTCGCCGCGTGCCACGAAGCCTTCCACCGCGCCCTGCGGCGCAAACCACACCGCGTCGGAGCGCCGCAGCAGGCCGACCGCAAAGCTGGTGTCGGTGGCTTCCAGCAGCCGGGCCGGCAGCGCGAGCCCTTGCGCGATGAGGAAGGCGTCGGCCGTGTGCCGGATCAGCGTGCCCGACACCGGCAGCATCAGCGGATAGGCAGCCAGCGCATCGAGCGTGGGCTTGCGCCGCGACGCCAGCGGATGACCGGGCCACACCACCAGCAGCAGCGGCTCGCTGTAGAGCTGCTCGAAGGCCAGGTCGGCCATGGCCGAGGCCTGCGCGAGCCGGCCGAGCACGAAGTCGATCTCGCCCTGGCGCAGCTGCGTCATCAGTTGCGCGTTGGTGCCGCTCACCACGCGCACGCGCATCGCCGGGTGCGCCGCGAGCAGCCGCGCCACCGCCTCGGGCAGCAGGTGCGCCGCCATGTTCGGCAAGGCGCCGACCACCACGCGCAACTGGTCGGCCTCGGGCTGGTCCATGGCCAGGCCCAGGCCTTCGCGAAGGCCGCGCAGCGCCGACACCGCGTGCCGCACCAATACCTCCGCGGCCGGTGTGAGCTCCACGCCGCGGCGGCGGCGCAGCAGCAGCTGGCGCCCGACGATCTCTTCCAGCTCGGCCACCGTCTTCGAGACTGCCGGCTGCGTGAGCGACAGCGCCTCGGCCGCGCGCACGAGGTTGCGCTCTTGCGCCACCATCACCAGGCATTGCAGGTGGCGCATCTTCAGGCGCTCAAAGTTCATGGCTGACATGCGGTTCTCCTGCATTTCACTGGGACGGTGCGCGTTCAAATATAAGCAAAAGGAATAGCTGGCAGAAGAGAGTTCAGTTGTGCCAGGCTGCGTGCCCTTCTAGAGTTCCGTGGATACGGAGACAGACACAGCAGCCATGACCACGACTTCCTCGACGCCTTCCTCCTCTTCTTCCTTCAGCGCGCGCCGCCGCCTCACGCTCGCCGCCGCCTGCGCCACGCTGGCCCTCGGCCTCTCCGCGCCGACCGCGCAGGCCCAGGCCACGTACCCCGCCAAGCCCGTGAAGTTCCTCGTCAACTTCCCGGCCGGCGGCCCCATCGACATCCTGGCCCGCGCCCTGGGCGATGCGCTGCAGAAGGGCCTGAAGCAGCCCTTCGTGGTCGACAACCGCCCCGGTGCGGGCGGCAACATCGGCGCCGACGCCGTGGCCAAGAGCCCGGCCGACGGCTACACGGTGCTGCTGGGCATCGACACCACTTTCACGATCAACCCGCACCTGTACGCGTCGATGCCCTTCGCGGCCAAGGACCTCAAGCCGCTGATGATCCTCGGCTCCTCGGGCCTGAGCTTCACCACCGCCGCGACGGCCAAGGCGAAGACGCTGCCCGAGTTCATCGCC
This sequence comes from Acidovorax cavernicola, assembly GCF_003581445.1. Lineage (NCBI taxonomy): Bacteria > Pseudomonadati > Pseudomonadota > Betaproteobacteria > Burkholderiales > Comamonadaceae > Acidovorax > Acidovorax cavernicola. The sequence continues at coordinate 139,784 of NZ_QXMN01000006.1, forward strand.
CAGGCCAAGGTCGAGCCCGCCACCTTCAGTTCGGCCGGCAACGGCAGCCCGGGCCACATCGCCGCCGAGATCTTTGCGAACGCCACCGGCGCGAAGATCGTCCACGTGCCCTACAAGGGCAACGCCCCCGCCGTGATGGCGCTGCTGGGCAACGAGGTGCAGGCCGGCATCATCGCCACGCCGGGCGTGCTACCGCAGGTGCAGAGCGGCAAGCTGCGCGCCCTGGCCGTCACCGGCCGCCAGCGCTCGCCGCTGCTGCCCGAGGTGCCCGCCGTGGGCGAGCTGGGCCTGAAAGACCTGGAGTTCGAAGTGCTCTATCTCGCGATGGTGCCCGCCGCCACGCCAGAGCCCGTGATGCAGACCCTGCGCCAGGCACTGCACAAGGCGATGGCCCTGCCCGAGATCAAGGCGCGCCTGGCCTCGCTCGACACGGTGGCGCTCGCCGAGACCGATGCAGCCGCCACCACGCGCCTGGCCACGGCGCAGGCGCGCTACGGCCGTATCGTCAAGTCGACCGGGATGAAGGTGGATTGACGGCCGTGTCGCCGCGGTTGCCACCCGCCGCATGGCGCCCCCGGTCGGCCTTGGGCAGCACCGCCTGTGCCACCAGCGCCTCGGCCCGCGCCTGCAGCAGGTGCAGCGAGGCGTCGAAGCGCGCCGCGTCGTCGGCGTCGAGCGCGCCCATCAGGTCGGCGTTGATGCGCGTGACCAGCGGAAACAGCTCGTCGTACAGCGCCTCGCCCGCTGCCGTGAGGCCCAGCCGCACCTGCCGGCGGTCGCCCGCGCGGGCCGTGCGCGACACCAGCCGCTTTTCCACCAGCGAGCCCACGGCCTTCGAGGTGCGCGCGCGGTCGAGCTGCGCGTGTTCCGCCAGCTGCGACGAGCCCAGCTCGCCTCGGCTCGCCAGCACCGCAATGAGCCGCCACTCGCGCCGCGTGATGCCGAAGCGCCCCTCGCACAGCCGGATCACCATGCTGCCGGCCACCCCGATCAGGCGCGACAGCCGGTACAGCAGCAGGTCGTCCAGCGGACGGCGCGGCGTGGCGATTCCGGTGGCTATGTCGCTGGTGGTTTCGGTGCGGCGGCTCATCGTGCGTCTCGAAAGGTCGGGTAAATCCGGGCGATGGTTGATTTGATCAATCGAATGTAGCGTCTCCAGAATCGTCCGCAGCCGCGGCCACCCGCCCCCACCGACCGACGAACGAGACCCGGAGACCTTGACGATGCCCCTGCAGCTTCCCCACCCGACCCGCCGCCGCACCCTTGCCACCCTCGGCGGGCTGGCCCTTGCCCCGCTCGCGCCGCTGGCCATGGCCCAGGCTTTCACGCCCGGCCAGCCGATCAAGGTGCTCATCGGCGTGCCCGCCGGCGGTACGCAGGACGTGCTGACCCGCGCCATCGCCCACCAGGTGCGCGACTCGCTCGGGCCGCTCATCATCGACAACCGCTCGGGCGCGGCGGGCCGCATTGCCGCCGAGGCCGTGAAGAACGCAGCCCCCGACGGCCTGACCCTGCTGCTGGGCACCGCGAGCATGATGACCATGTTCCCGAGCGCCTACCGCACCCTCTCGTACAACCCGATGAAGGACTTCGTGCCGCTGACGAACGCCGCGCGCTTCGAGCTGGCGCTGGTCGTGCACAAGGACGTGCCCGCCAACACCCTGCCCGAATTCATCACCTGGGCCAAGGCGCAGGGCGACAAGCTCAGCTTCGCCTCCTACGGCGCCGGCACGCCGTCGCACTTCCTGGGCGAAATGCTCAACCGCGCGGCCGGGCTGAAGATGGTCCACGTGCCCTATCGCGGCTCCACGCCCGCGCGCCAGGACGTGATGGGCGGCACCGTGCCCGTGTACTTCGACACCATCGGCGGCGCGCAGCAGATGCTGACCACCGGCCGCGTGAAGGTGCTGGCCACCAGCGGCGAGAAGCGCTCGCCGCTCATGCCCCAGCTGCCCAACTTCGTCGAGAGCGGCTACAAGGACGTGGTCGCCACCGCGTGGTTCGCCTACTACGCGCCGCTGAAGACGCCGGCAGCCATCGTCGAGAAACTGCGCGCCGAGATCATCCGCGCAGTGAGCACGCGCGAAGTGCGCCAGCTGCTGCTCGAGAACGGCATGTACCCCGTGGGCGATGGCGCCGAGGCCATGCTGAAGACCATGCGCGAAGACACCGCCCGCTGGGCAGGCATCATGAAGGCCGTGAATTTCCAGGCCAACGATTGACTGGACGAACGACCACAAGGACACCCTTCATGATCTCGCGCACCCTCCCCACGCCCTCCACCTTCAAGCCGACCCGCCGCGGCCTCGCCGCCTTGCTGGCCATGGCCGGCCTCGTGGCGGCCATCGCCGCTCCCACCCTGGCGCGCGCGCAGGCAGCGCTCGACAGCCCGCTGCGCATCGTCGTCGGCTACGCGCCCGGCGGCGCCACCGACCGCGTGGCGCGCATCGTGGGCGACAAGCTCGCCGCGCAACTCGGCGTGCCTGTCATCGTCGACAACAAGCCCGGCGCCGGCGGCCGCCTTGCCGCGCAGCAGGCCAAGGCCACGCCCGCCAACCAGAACGTGCTGATGCTCGCCAACCCCGCCGTGATGGTGGTGGCACCGCTCGTCTTCAAGGACAACGGCTACGACGCCGAGCGCGACTTCGTGCCCGTGTCGCACGTCAACGCCTACGACTTCGCGCTGGCCGTGTCGCCCACCCTGCCCGTGCGCGAGCTGAACCACCTGCTCGCATGGATGCGCGCCAACCCGCAGCAGGCCAACGTGGGGGTGCCCGCCACCGGCAGCCTGCCGCACTTCTTCGGCCTCATGGTGGGCGAGAAGGCCAAGGTGCAGACCCAGGTCGTGGGCTACCGCGGCTCCGCCCCGCTGCTCAACGACCTGATCGGCGGCCAGGTGCCCATTGCCGTCGACACCGAAGACGTCGTGCTGCCGCAGCACACCGCCGGCAAGCTGCGCATCCTGGCGCTGTCGGGCGAGAAGCGCTCGCCCTTCGCGCCGTCGATTCCCACCTTCAAGGAAGCCGGCCTCGACCTGGCCGCCACCGGCTGGAACACCTTCTTCGCGCCGGCCAGCATGCCCAAGGACAAGGTCGAACGCCTCGCCGCCACCATCCATGCTGTGATGCAAGACCCCGACACCCAACGCAAGTTCAAGGACGCCGGCATGACGCCAGTGGTGAGCACGCAGGCGCAGACCGTCGCGATGCTCAAGGCCTACAAGGCGCAGTGGGCACCCGTGGTCCAGAAGTCCGGGTACCAACCTTGACCCCCAGTCTTCGCGCACTTCGTGTCGCTTCGCCAACCCCCTGCAGGGGGCAACACCAGTGGCCCGGCAAAGCCGGTTCCGCGGTGTTCCACGAAGTGACCGAGTGAGCGACCTCTTTCGAAGCAGACTCCAACCTATGACCCGCCCCAACATCATCTTCATCGTGGCCGACGACCTCGGCTATGCCGACCTCGGCTGCTACGGCGGGCGCGATGCGCCCTTCGGCCGCGTGTCGCCCGTGCTCGACGGCCTGGCCGCCAACGGCCTGAAGCTCACGCAGGGCTATTCGAACTCGCCCGTGTGCTCGCCCACGCGCTTCGCGATGATCACCGCACGGTATCAATACCGACTGCGCGGCGCGGCCGAAGAGCCCATCAACAGCAAGAGCCGCGGCAGTGCCACCCTGGGCCTGCCGACCGAGCACCCCACCCTGCCGTCGTTGCTGAAAGACAGCGGCTACAAGACCGCGCTCATCGGCAAGTGGCACCTGGGCTACCCGCCCAGCTTCGGCCCGCTGCGTTCGGGGTATGAGGAATTCTTCGGCCCCATGTCGGGCGGCGTCGACTACTTCACCCACTGCGACTCGGCCGGCCGCCACGACCTCTGGTACGGCGAAGAAGAGCACAAGGACGACGAGGGCTACCTGACCGATGTGCTGTCGAAGCGCGCCGTCGACTACGTCGAACGCATGGCCAGGCAGGACGCCCCCTTCTTCCTGAGCCTGCACTACACCGCCCCTCACTGGCCTTGGGAAACCCGCGACGACGCCGACAAGGCGCCGCTCGTGAAGGACAACCTGTTCGACCTGTCGGGCGGCAACATCCACGTGTATCGCCGCATGATCCATCACATGGACGAAGGCATCGGCTGGATCATGGCCGCGCTCGAGAAGCATGGCATGGCCGACAACACCCTTGTCGTGTTCACCAGCGACAACGGCGGCGAGCGCTTCTCCGACAACTGGCCGCTCGTCGGCGGCAAGATGGATCTGACCGAAGGCGGCATCCGCGTGCCATGGATCGCCCACTGGCCGAAGGTGATCGCCAAGGGCGGCGAGAGCACCCAGCTGTGCATGACCATGGACTGGTCGGCCACCATGCTCGACGCCGCCGGCGTGAAGGCCGACGCCGAGTACCCGCTCGACGGCGTGTCGCTCATGCCCGTGCTGAAAGATGCGACCCAAACCTTCCGCCGCCCGCTGCACTGGCGCATGAACCACCGCGGCCAGGAAGCCATGCGCGACGGCGACTGGAAATACCTGAAGGTCGACGGCAACGAGTACCTGTTCAACATCCCGGCCGATGAGCGCGAACGCGCGAACCTGGGAAAGAAGGAGCCGCAGCGACTCGAAGCGATGCGGGCGCAGTGGCAGGCCTGGAATGCGACGATGCCCGCGATTCCGGCGGATGCGACGGTGAGCCTGGGCTATTCGGTGAAGGACATGCCCCAGAGGTGATCGAGCCCCTTCCCTTTCCCCTTACTTGGCCCCACCCTCCATCTGCCGCGCGGCCGTCAAGGCCAAGGGGTGATCGGGGAACCGGCTGACCAACGCACGCAGCGCTTCGCGGGCGCGGGCCCGATCGCCCTTTGCGTTCAACTCGTCGGCCTTGGCGAACAGCTGGCCGGGATTCATGGTCTGCAGGCTGGTGCGGAATTGCTGTTCGACCCGGGCGGCCTCTGCCTGCGCGGCCGCCCGCTGCCCATCGGCCTCTCGCTTCATGCGCTCCACGGTGGGCGCAAGCGCCTGCTTGAGCGCCGCGACATCGGCGGCGTGCTGCTGCGCAAAGTTGTCGAACGCGGTGAAGAGCGGACCGGCCTTTTCCATCCACAGGCTGCCACAGCTTCCGTTGCAAGGCAGATGCTTCAGGCCGTCGAAGAAGTTGCCGGTCGGGGAAGGTCGCTGTTCCGTGACGCAAGGCTGGCGGTCGACGCCGCATGCGGGATGAAGCGTGTACGAGAGCTCATTGGCGTACTCCTTGGGCGAATACCAGATCCGCGGCACGACGGCGTTCTCCTTGGGCTCCAGCGGCTCCATGCGTGACACGTTCCTCGAATAGAAAATGCCATCCCAGGCGAACGACTCCGACTTGCTGCCCTGATAGACGCCGGGGCTCTGGCTGGTGAAGACGGCCTGCCCGATCCCCCGGCCGTAGAAGTACCACATGTCCGTGCTGCCCACCGTCTCCATCTTGTCGTTGCGGGCGATGTACTTTCCCGGGCCCAGCGCCATGCCTTCGGCGCATCCGCCTTCCCAGCTGTCGCGGGACACGCTGTTGGCGATGACATCCTTCGAGTTGGGCCCGCGCTCCTTCCGGATGACGCTGCAGCCCTCGCGCGTCTTGGCGATGAATTCGCCCGGCTGAAGCTGGCGCATGCGGGCGATGTCTTCGGCGCTGACCTGCGCACGGGCCGGCATGCTGGTCGCGATGCCGAGCCATAAGGCAGTGGCGACCGACAGGAGATCTCTGGAAGGGATAGCGAACTTCATACGGCGCCTGTTGTCCTAGCCTCGCACGCCCACTGCAATTCCGTAGTGGATGACTCTCCGCCCGTCACCGACACACCGGTATTGCGCTCTTTCGCAGCGACCCAGACCGTCGAACTGTTCGCATTGCATGACCACCTTGGACTGCTTGCCCAGATCCCTGTTGCGCAGATCGGCCTGCCGACACTGGCGCTCCGATTCGCGAAGCAGCCGATAGCAGCTGTCGTCGCTGACGGCGTCGCTGCTGCACTGGCCGGCGGCCATGCCAGGGCTGGCATATCCCGCCAGGAATGCTGCGGCGAGAACGCAAGCAGTTGCCGATATTGCGATCTTCATGACGCCTCCATTTGTTCTCGATGCTTGCTAGAGCAAGTCGCCCCTGCCGGCCATCTTCATGAATTGCACCAGGCTTTCGACATCGGTCTTTCCGATCAGCACTTCGTGCACGGACTGCTGCGTGGTGGCACCGAAGACAAAGCTGATGTTCAAGGTCTGGTTCACTGTCGGCCCGAGGTTGCCGACCAACGCGACCTTGGTTTTCACGCTGCGCAGCGCCACCGCGCGCAGATCGGGCCAGCCGTAGTCGCGGGACATGGTGAGGCTGCGCACCCGCAACCCTTGCGCATCGAGCGTGACGCTCCAGTCGGTGGTGACTGCCATCCAGGTGAACACAACGGCAATGCCGAGGCCCAGCAGCGGCCCGCCCAACTCCTTCAGCGATGCCCAGTCCGACAGGCTGCCACCTTCCTGGAACCACAGATAGGTGCCGTACAGAAAACCCAGTGCACCGGGCACGCCGAACAGCAGGAAGGCCAACAGCCGGGCGACCACTGCGTTGTAGTTGGTGAGCTTCAGGGTCGCCATGGCCGGCTGTTTAGAAGAGGTTCAACGTGCGGTGTCATGCGACGGCCTGCCGGCTATTGCATGTTCCCCTTGTTGTATTGATCCAGCCCACGCTGGAAAGCCGTTTTTCCGTTGTACGACTGATCGTTCTCCCGGAAATACTGGGCGGCCGCCAGAAATTCCTTGGCGCATTGCCTGTAGTGATTGGCCGCCATGCCCTGGCGATTCTTCTCCGCCTGAAAGGCGGCGGTTTCACATTTTCTTTTGTTGTCCATGGATGTCGTCCAATTGCTGGCAAGCGCGGAAGAAGACACCAGTGCCAGCAAGAGGGTGAGAGAAATTCGAATCATGTGAGCTCCTTTGAGACCTCGTTCAACCAACCTTGAATTGCAAAAACTCTGGCCATCCTCTTTCCTTTTGGATGCCTTCCCTTGCAAGGCCTACTCGCCGCTCCGGCCCGCATGGAGCGAATACCAATGACGAAAAGACCGCGCCAAGCACGGCGGCACACGCACTTTTTCTACGCCACCCCTTGCTTGCCAGTTGCTCGAATCTATTGAGGTTGATTGCAAACGAAATACCGCGTTTGTGGGATTCCACCGGAACCGGTAGCTCGCGACCTCCGAGCCAGGTGCGCGGCGATTGCTGTCCGGGGAGGGGCGGCCTGCAGGTTGCATTGATCTTCCAGCACAAGGACCAAAGCGTCCTTCGTTGAAGCGGATCTCATGGAGACGTCGCTCCATAGTCAGGAAGTATTCAGAATTTCGCCCCAACATTGATCCTGAAAGTACTGCTTTTGCCCTCGGACTTCATCCCGACCTCATTCGAGGGGGCGGGAGTCCAAAAGCGATCTGGAGGGTGCGATGCATGCAACCAGCATGAGTTCTGTCGGGACCTCGGAAACGACATACCGCGTGTGGATGGACGATCCCGGGAACTTCTCTACCCAGAGGATCACGCCGATGCACCACAACTTTCACGAGCACCCCTTGTTTCAAGTGCCCGAACTTGTGAAGCTCGGGATTGAACTCTCGAAGACGGACCAATGCAGGTTCATGAATTCGGACAGAACGGTCTCGTCTTCGCTCGCGCACGACAACCGGCATCCCGACGGGCGCAGCATCGAGGAATTCTTCCAACGCATGGAGGAGCCGGGTTCGTCGGTTGCCTTCTACAACATCGAAGTCATCCCCCGCTATCAGGCGCTCCTGATGCGGGTGGTGAACTCCATGCGCTCACTCGTGGAGCGCGAGCAACCGCACATCTTCAGGGTGAATGGATTCGTCTTCTTCTCTGCCCCGCCTTCCGTCACGCCCTTTCACATCGATCGCGAGAACAACTTCTGGTTGCAGTTGCACGGGCGCAAGCTGCTCAACGTGTGGGATCACCGCGATCGCAGCATCGTGCCGGCCGATGCCGTGGAGGACTTCATCGTCACGCAGTCGCTCAAGAAAGTGCGCTTCGATGAAGCCTTCCTGCCGCGCGGGCAGGAGTTCGATGCACAACCGGGGGATGCCGTGTACTTCCCGAGCACCTCGCCCCACATGACGAGATCCTTGGTTGACCGGACCACCGCTGGCAATCGCCTGTCGATCTCGATCGGGGTGACCTTCTACACCGCAGTCACGCGCGAGGTGGCCCGCATTCACCAGGTGAACCGGCTGATGCGCAAGTGCGGCCTGTCACCCTCGTATCCGGGGGAGTCGCCGACCGCGGACGCAGTCAAGTCGACCGTTGGCGGCGTGGTCGGCGCCGGGCGCGCGCGGCTCGGTGTCGCGCGCGCCCGATTCATCAGTCTGACCACGACCCGGCGCTTGAAGCACATCCCGCCACCGGGCTCCTACTGAAGAACGGACCCGCAGGAGCGGGCCCAAGGCGGGCACGGGCCCCGCTCCGAAGCGGTCATTCATGAACTTGACGCGTCGCTACGCTGTCCTTGACCCTGCTGCTCTCTTGACTGGCTCCCGCAGGTCCGCGCCAGATGCGACGAAGCTGGCAGACACAATGTGAGCCTGGCGACCACGCCCGCCAGCCCGTCAACTCACAACCCTCTTTTCAGGACTCATGTCGATGATCTATGAACTGCGCGTCTATACCGCAATGCCCGGCCGGCTACCCGACGTTCTTGCCAGATTTCGCGATCACACCGTGGGCATCTGGAACCGGCTGGGAATTCGTCAACTCGGATATTGGACGACTGCAGTCGGACCTGACAGCAACGCGCTGACCTACATGCTTGTCTGGGAGAGCCTGGCCGATCGTGAGGTCAAGTGGGGCAGGTTTGTCGTCGATCCCGAATGGGTCGAGGTCAGAAAGGCGAGCGAGGCAGCCGGGCCGATCGTTGCGAACATGGCCAGCTCGTTCCTGGCGCCAACCTCTTTCTCACCCGCGAAATAGTCTCTTCCGCGCGGACGACACAGTTGGTTGGGACGTCCTTTCGCTCCAGCGCAAGAGGCGCGGGGAGCTGAGTTTCAGCCCCCATGGCCGGAGTGACATCGTTCAGTTGAGCCTTCGGCGACCGTTACGGCCGACCGGATGGCAGGTGCTGTGCGGCCCAGGCCATCGCGTCGGGCAGCGAGTAGGCGACGGTGGCCTGATGGTTGGACGCCGCGCCGCGCTTGTCGGTGATCTGGTAGGTGCGGTAGTCCACTGCTACGCCGAGCCCTTTGTAGCGCGCCACCAGGAGGTCGGTGATGGGCTTGGGCACGGCCTCGTCCTGGTCGGCCTGCAGCACCAGCACGGGCACTGACGGGCGCGCGTTCTGTGTGTCCATGAGCGTCGCCAGGGCGCCGTTCAGGGCGCGGAAGTCGGCATTCATGTTCATCACCTCGCCGACCTTGTAGTTGTTGCGCAGGTCGCCGACGCACTTGGCGTCGACCTGGCTGTCGACCTGACGTCCGGTCGGCGTCAGCAGCTCGGCCAGGTTGACGCCCGGCGCCGCTGCTGCGACGCTATGGAACAGCAGCGTGCCGTAGGGATCGCTGGGCTGCTCCGGCTTCTTCTGCGCCAGTTGCACCAGCAGGCTCATGTGCGAGGAAGGCGAGATGGCGACGGCGCCCTTGAGGTTCAGCTCCTGCCCGTACACCGGCCCCATGTACCCGGTGTACGCCGCCGCGCCGCCACCCTGCGAATGGCCCATCACCAGCCAGTCGCGGCTGAGCGCGGGGCTGATCCGGCGCGCTGCGCGCACCATGTCCACAGCGCCGCGCGCTTCGGAATCCATCACCAGGTACGGGTGGGTGCCGGGCGTTCCCAGGCCCTCGTAGTCGGTCTGGACCACCGCATAGCCCTTGGCCACCCACTGGTCCAGGCTGGCATTCATCAGGTTGACGTAGCCGCGCGGCGGAAACGTGCTGTCGTTGCGCGACGGAGCGCAGATGTCGGCAATGCCCGTGGTGCCGTGCGTCCAGCTGATCACCGGCCAGCCATTGGCCGGCGGCGCGCCCTTCGGGATTGCCACGGTGCCCGAGACGGCCACCGGCTGACCTGCAATGTTGGTCGAACGGTACAGCACCAGCCAGTTCTGCGCCGCCGAGGGCAGTGCTGCGTCGTTGGTCACAGGCCGCGCCCAGATGACGTCCCCTGGCCGGCCGGCCGGCAACGGCGTCGGCGGCTGGTAAAACGCCAGGCCTGCCGGCCCCTGGGCCGTCAACGGCGCGCCGGGGGATGTCGTCAAAGTGGAGCAGCCGCTCAGCAGCCCCAGTGCCGCGAGCACGCCGCACGTCGTGAGCTGCATGGAGGAACGGCGACGTGATGATGGTTTGAGCACAGTGATCTCCTTGTTGTTTTTCAAATCGCAGGACCCAGCACCGGGGCGTGCGCCAGGCCGGCTGGGTTGTCCGGAATCGGCTGGTAGACAGTGACTCCTGATGGTCGACCTCAGCCCTCGAAGGATAGCCACAGGTCAGCGTGGCTGCGAGAAACCGGGCCAAGTGCGGCAAGGAATGTTGTCAGGACACCATGCCTGTCCGCCGACGCGGCCAGTCCCTCGATGAAGCCGGTCGCGGCAGCGGTGACCAGATCAGCATCCCCGCTCGCCATTGCGGCGTCGACGATGTGCAAAGCGCGCTCCGTTTCGGGGGCCGTTGATTCAGCAGAGGGATCAACCAGACAGCTCGCTAAAGTCGCCAAGAGCGAGGTCACCGGCGGTTCGTCCGGTGCCCAGTATTCCTTCGCTTCCCGAAGCGCTCCCGCCAGCGCTGGCGACTCAGCAGCCAGGTCTTCAACCAACGTGCGGCACGTGCTGATCATTCAGTGGACCTCGTGTGCGAATGACTGGGTTCTCGCCGAGCCGAGGATATTCGCGAGCTGGACCGTGTGAACGAAGGTCCGATCATGGCCGCGTCCCGCCCCTAGTCATAGGCAACGACGGCTGCATGGATTGGCAGTTCGGCTCGCATCCTGGCAAGGCACTCACGGAGTTGCTTGGCATCACGCGGATGGCGGTCTGCGAAGTCGGTCCAGCCGACAAATCGCAGCCGGTGCGGCATGTCCACCAACCCTGTGATTGCGTCCCAGAAGGCGTCCCAGTTCCGGCCGTACCACCCTGGAAAGTCGAGCGAGGTCATCAGTCGACTCTGAAGTTCGAGCGAGCTGCTCACGTCGTTCAGATCTACCGTCACCTCGTCTTTACGCACCACCATGTCGTTCCAATCTCCTCATTTTTGACACGACTGCGAGCCGCTTTCGAAGGTCGGCTTGTGGCCGACTGTAGCCTCGCGCACAACTGGCGCAAAGGGCCCATTGCTGAAGTTAACCTGCAGCCAACAGAAGCGTCGAAGGCTTCTGGAGCCCTCCATAATCAAAACCTGCCCCCCTTGTTCGAGATAGCGACCTTTCGTCATGGATAAATTCTTGCTGCAACAGCAGGTGCTGGAACGGCTCGCCGAAGACCTGCTGCAAGCCGAACAGGCAGTGCGGGCAGCCCATGAAACGGCGACTCACGAAGAGAACATCGCCGAAAACAAGTACGACACATTGGGACTCGAAGCCGCCTACCTTGCCACCGGCCAAGCTCGGCGCGCCGAAGCCATACGCCTGGCGATGGCCAATTGGCGCCGATTCCGCCCGCGTCCCTACGACGCCATCAAAGGCATACAGCTCGGCTCGCTGGTCTGCTTGGTCGATTCCGACGACAAGCAGCAACAGCTCTTTCTCGGCCCGGATGGGGGCAGCATGACGTTGGTCAGCGGCACGCAGCTTGTTCAGGTCATCAGCAGCGAAGCCCCTTTGGGTAGGGCAATGCTGGGCAAATGCGAGGGTGATGAGGTGTCGATACAGGTCGCTCCAATCCGACAGCAGTTTGAGGTGCTGCGGGTTCTTTAAGCCGCAACTGGACAGAAGCGGCACGCGTGACGTTGAGAGTCAGTCGAAGGCGGCGGACCTCGACCTGCATGGACGCAAACTAGGGTCTCGACGAACGTTCCTCGAAGATCGGCCCCGATTTTCCAGTTGTAGATTTCAGCTGCGCGTTGGCGAGATCTCCAAGATTCCTGATAGCCCCTTCCAGGCGCGGGTCGCCGAGATACCCGTAGTTGATGCGCAGGTGCCGGGTGTATCGGCGGTCGGCTGAAAACAAATGGCCCGGCGCTACGCCTATGCCGAGCCGAAGAGCGTCCTGGTGCAGTGCGAGCGAGTCGATACCTTCTGGCAGCGCGAGCCACAGGAAATAGCCGCCCTCGGGGCGCGTGACCCGCGTTCCAGTCGGAAAGTATCGATCGATAAATCGCAAGCATGCAGCCTGCTGGCGGCTGAGCGAATGCCGCAGGGCGCGCAGGTGACGATCGAAACTCTTGTGTTGCAGGTACTCCTGCAACGCCAGTTGCGAGGGGAGTGCCGTCGCCAGCGAGCTCATCAACTTGTTGCGACCCAAGGTGGCTGCAAAGCGACCGCCCGCTACCCAACCGATGCGATATCCGGGTGCCAGGGATTTCGAGAAAGAACTGCAGTGCAGCACCCAGCCAGCCCGGTCCCAGGCCTTGGCTGGTGGCGGTCTGCGAGCCCCATGCGCGAGCTCGCCGTACACGTCGTCTTCGATCAGCGGTATGGCGCGGGTGGCGAGCATGCTGACCAGTTGCTCTTTGGCTGCGTCGCTCATGGTGCAGCCCATCGGATTCTGGAAGGTCGGCATGAACCAGCAGGCCTTCACCGGATGCTGGTCGATCACGCGAGCAAGAGAGTCGAGATCCACGCCTGTTCGCGGGTGCGTCTCAACCTCGACCGCGCGAAGACCGCGCCGCTCCAGTGCCTGCAACGCACCATAAAAGGTTGGCGTTTCGATCGCCACGAGGTCGCCTGGCTGCGTCACCGATTCGAGTGCAAGATTGAGGGCTTCCATCGCCCCGCTGGTGATGACCAGTTCAGACGCAGGAACATCCATCCCGACGCTGCCGTAGCGGAGGGAGATTTGATGGCGCAATTGGGCGTTTCCTGGTGACAAATCTTCGACGGTCTGCCAAGGATCCATCCGCTTGAGCGCTCGCGTCAGGCCGGCGGCAAGTTGCTCGAAGGGAAACAGCTCTGGCGACGGAAAGGCCGAGCCGAGCGGGACCATATCGCGCTCGCGAGCCTGTGCAAGGACCTGAAAGACTAGCGACGAGACGTCGACCGACATGGACCGCAGGACTGGCTCGCTGGCGGCGAGTTCGTTGGCCGGCACTTCCGCGCGCGCTCGGACGAAGTATCCCGACCGCTGCCGCGCTTCGACAAGCCCTTGCGCCTCCAGCAGGTAGTAGGCAGAGAACACGGTGGATGCACTGATGCCCATTTGCGACTTCAGTTCGCGCACGGAGGGAAGGCGATCGTTCGCCTTCAGGCTACCCGCGCGAATGCGCTGAGCGATGTTGTCGGCAAGCTTCTCGTAGCGATTCATGGGCATCTTCTTCTGATACGGTCATTCTGGACCGCTCCCGAGATTTTCGTATCAGACGTCGATGTGCCCCGGAGCGACTACCGGCCTCCTTGCATCTGATACGAAAATTTTCAGGCGATCTGGTTCTGTACGTATCAGTCTGGAAGATGAACACTCGACAGCACGATGAGAGTGCTTCTGTGGTGCCGGCGGACTGCCCTGCCTTTCGACCCATGTCTTGCGTGTCTTTCGGCGCGCCTTGCGGACGCCCATTCAGTTCACCGCAACCGTTTCATTGGATTGTTTATCCGTTTCTTCATCGGTCTATTGGGCTACTCGCCGCACTCGGGCGCTTCGCCATCTACCACCATTCTTCTCCTTTAAATCATGGATTCAATCCCTATCTCTTTTGTTGTTTTCAAGGTTCTCGTGCTCAGCCTGGGCATGTATTTAGCCGTCAAGTGGCATTACGAACGGGGACAGAAGGACAAGAATCAAAAGACAGCTGCAGTGGTACTGACATCCATCAAGGTGGGCGGGGGGTTCGTCGCTTCTGCGTTCCTCGTGCTCTTCCTCACCTTTGAATTTTGCAATTGGATGGGTCTGGACCTGGCCATGCGGTGATTGGAAGTTTTCGGTCGATAGCCCGGATACGGTGCGACCAACGGCACGCCCCTTTCAGAGACGGACATCGGCACGATGGCGCGGTATTTGGCTGGCATGCCGACGTGCGAGGCGAGTTCGCCGATGGCAAAGTTCTCGCCCAGAATTCATGTCAAGTGATCGCCCGGCTGCATAGTCTCTGCTCCTGCGCCAACCTACGTTAGTGCCAGGCATCAGGCCAGCTACCTTCTTGCCAACAGCCTTGAGGCGGCGCCGGAACTCGATCTGGCAATCTTCGATTTTCATATTCGATGAGCCCGCCGAGTGGCTGCTTTTGGCCGGTCGCGCAGTCGTCGCGAAGGGGCTCAACGCTAACACTCGATGTGCCTCAAAGCGGACGCTCGGGGCCGTCGCGAAATCCACCATGCGCTTGCTTTCCGATGTGCCGAGAGGTCGCCGTATTTACTAGCGGACGTAGCGCTCGCATCGAGAAACATACCTAGGCTCGGTCGATCTTAGGCAAATCTCCTGAAGCACTCCCACCAGTCCTAGCGTGCTCATGCTTGCTTGGTCAGAGCCAACATGAAGACGAGACGCGAACTGGGCGACCGATACCCCTCGCATGCGACGCTTGGCGCTGCGATCCAGGAGCTCAAACAACTTCCATTCTTCCTGGTTGTAGTCAGCGCCCGCCGATGGGAGACCGGTGCGTCGTCTTCTTTCTCGCTCAGTCCCACCAGCAGTAGAGCGGATTGCCGCAGACGCCATAGGCTCCGAGGCTGTCCGCGTCTGCTCCCCAGAAACAGTAGTACTCGCCCTCGTCAGGCTCGAAGACCAGCCAGTAACCCTTCGACTTCGCGAGCAAGTATCCAGTAATCGTCGTGCCGAGTTCGCGATGACAAAACCCGGGTTCGACGACGATGGCAGACACCTTCTCGGCGGCGGTGGCGTGAGCTCGAATACTCGATCGGAGCTTCTCAAAGTACGCCGCCTCATCCTCACCCTTGGGAACGATGATCCCAGACGTGTCGGCCAGCGCGACCTCGAGGCCCGCCCAATAGGGGTTGGCTTGGTTCATGTTTTTTTCTGACTCGGCCCAATGTCCGATCATTGCAAGAGCCGCCTGGTCGCAAAGCTGAGGGGTGGCGACGGAAGGCCGCTCCTGGCCGACTTGAGCTGGAGGCATGCTACCTTCCCAGCCGATACGGCTCGTTGGAATCACAGATGGATGTACATCAGCCTCGCCGCCCGCACCGCCCCGGTTGGCTGCCCGTTGTCGACGCCGCGCGTTGCACGGGCTGCGGCTGGTGTGTCGCCGCGTGCGACCTCCACCTTCTCAGCCTCGAAGTCAGGCAATGGCAGAAGTCGTCGACGCTTCAAGACGCGGATCGGTGCACGGGATGCAGCGATTGCGCAGTGACTTGCCCTTTTCACGCGATCACCATGCGAAAGGGCTGAAACGCCCTCGGCGCCCGGCTCGGCGCTCGCCAACTCTGCGCGGCCAGGGCTGACCTGGCCTTGCGCTCATTCCTTCCGTGCGTCGCGACAGAGCACGGCTTGCAGATACCCGTTCAGGCATAGACGAACGAAGTGTTGCGGGGAGCGATCGAATCCTTTCCATCAAAGCCAACGCACCGTCGGGCAAAGACGGCGAATGAGATCGCACCGCAGAATCAGAGCCCCTCGGAGCGACGCGCATCGTCAGACGGCGATCAGGCGCCTGGCGATGACACGCTCTTTGCGAGCCGCTCGAAGTCAAGATGAACTTGAATCTGGGAACTGCTGCGTTCTTCACGGCCCTGGTGGAGTTTGTCCTTGCCGCGGGCATGCTGGCACTGTGGGCAAGGGGAAGACGACGTTATCTGCTTGTCTGGAGCGTCGGCTTCCTTGCCTTCGGGATCGGCTCCTTGCTGATCATCTTGCGGGACAGAATCCCGGACTTCTTTTCCATCCTTGTCGGGAATCTCTTCACGACACTGAGCTCGGTTCTTTTCTATGCAGGCATCTGCCTGTTCTTCGATCGGCGCCGCTCCTGGTTGCCCTGGATGGCAGGGGTACTCTTTCTGGAAGTGGCATTGCTGGCCTACTTCTCCTATGTCACGTACGACACCTCAGCGCGTGTCTACGTGTACAGCGTGGCCCAGTCCGTGATCGCGCTGATGACCCTTCAAACCATGTCCACGATGGACTTCGGGCGCGGGAGAAACATCCATACCGAAGTTGTCGCCGTCGCCTTGTTGGCGTTGCTGGCGTCGCTGGTTCATGGCGCACGTCTGGCTGGCACCCCGTTTTTCCCCGTGCCACAGGACTTTCTGGCTTCGGGAAGTTTTCATACCCTGTTCACCTTCGGTTTGAAATTGACCCACACAGGCTACGCGCTTGCATTCGGCAATATGCACGCATCCGCCTTGCATGCAGATCTGCGCGCAGCCCTGGCCGACATCAAGGCAACGGCTCATCAGAAAGTCGAACTCCTGGGCTACATCGGCCATGATCTGCGCGCGCCGCTGGCGACGATCAGTGGGTACGCATCTCTCCTGCTCGCCGACGCACACGAGAACCAGCGCAGGCATCTGCTGACCATCCAGCGCAGCGTCAAGTACCAGCTCCACCTGATCGACGAACTGCTGGAATATGCCAAGGCAGAGTTGCAACCCCTGACGGTCCGCCCGGTCACCACCGACCTGCTGCGCCTGCTGGACGACATCTCCGAGTACGCCGTGGCCCTGTGCTTGCAGCAGAACAACCGCTTTCGCTATCGCCCTTCCGACCGAATGCCCCGGCAGATCAGCCTGGACGGAAAACGCATGCAGCAGGTGCTGCTGAATCTGCTGTCCAACGCCGCGAAGTTCACGCACGACGGCGTGGTGACCTTGTCGGTCACGGCCAGGCGGGAGGGGCGCGTCTGCGTCTTGAGCTTCGCTGTCAGCGACACCGGGATCGGCGTCGAAACAAGCCAGGACGTCGATATCTTCGGTGCCTTCCAGCAGGTTCACGCCGCGAGCGGCAGCACGGGGCTGGGCCTGTTCATCGCGCAGCGCATTGTCTCGGCCATGGGCGGAACGCTGGGCGTGACCAGTACTCCTGGCCAGGGCGCCACGTTCTCCTTCGCGCTGTCGGTGCCGATCGATGCCTCCGACGCAGACTGGCCCGTCGTCGCGCAGCGGGAGACAGCGCCTGCTGAACCATCACCGACGCCGGCGATGTCCCGAGACTTCATGCCGGGGGATCGGGCGCTGAGCGAACTCGCCAGCCTGGCGCTCCAGGGCCGCATCACGGACATCGAGCACTGGATCGAACGCCACGCCGACGAAACCGCCTACGCCCCGTTCATGGCCCTGCTTCTTGACCTGCTGGAGCGCTTGGACTTCCGTGGGATTCACGCGTTGGCGAATCGTCCCGGCGTTCATTGAAGCCGGTTGAACGGGCCAGCATTGCATCAACGATCAGCGCGACGAAGACGACGAGGAGCAGCCACAGCGCCACATCGCTCAACCGGTAAAGGTTTCTGCGAAAGCGCTTGGTGCGGCGGATCACGGCGTGCTTCCCGGGGCGGCCGTGCAGGCTTCGTTCACCGCGACGGCCGCGACATCCCCATCAGCCATGCGGCATCCGGCGGTACAGCCCCGGCAGACGATGGCTGTGTGCGGTGAGCCGCGACTTCAGGCGAACGACCAAGTGCAGATCGTCCACCAGATGGATGTCGCCGCCGCGGTGGGTGAGCTGCAGCTTCACGGCCAGCAGGCCCTGCAGCTTGGCGCGATGCCATTCGGCGGCGTCGGCGATCTGCGCGCGCGTCATGGCGGGGATGCCGATGCCGTGTTCCATCTCGGCGGCGCGCAGGCAGGCCTCGACACGGTCGACGCTTTTCAGCGTGCCCTCGATCACCTCCAGGCAACGCTCGGCGAGCCGCGTCGGCTCGTGGGCGGAGTTGCCGTACACGAAGGCCTCGTAGGGACGGGCCGCGCGCTTGGAATCGAAAGGCATGGGCTGGCTGACCGGCTCGTTGACGCTGCGGCTCAGCGCGGCAGCAGGTCCTGGCATTGCCGGCGACGCCACACGGCGCTGCGCACGGCCTGGCTCTCGTCGAACACCACCTTGTACTGGCACACGAGGTAGTTGGCCGACTGCGGCATCTGGAATTTGAAGTGGTAGTCCCACTCCATGCCGAGCGCGCCGCGCTGCTGCTTCAGCGCCTGCCCGAGCACGGCGAGCACCTGGGCCTGGGCCAGGCCCGGCTTGATCGTGCGAAAACGCTCGGGCTGCGACACCACGCCGTCGCGCAGAAAAGGTTCCTTGAAATCGGGGCGGCGCGCCTCGACGTCGCGGTAGTCCAGCTTGTCGGGGTTGCTCACGGGGTCCACGGGATTCTCGCGGGCCGTCGCGGTGGTGGCGGCGCTCAGCAGCGCGGCGGCGAGCACGAAGGTGGCAACGGCGGGTGATGCGTGCGGGGTTGGGTTCATGGCTGGCGTCCTCTTTGGTCAGATGGGTGGGGGGGAATGAGCGGACATGGCGGGTTCGTTCGCACCTTCTCAGCGCTCGCGCATGGCTTCGCGCGCCTTGTTCAGCGGCTTGGTCAGGTAGTCCCACACGGTCTTGCGGCCGGTGCGGATGTCGGCGGTGGTGACCATGCCGGGCACGATGGGCATGCGGCGGCCGGCCTTGTCGGTGAGCGCGTCGGACGCGGTCCGCACGAGCACGGGGTAGTACACGATCTCGGGCTTGACCTCGTCGCGCTGGGTGTCGGGCGCGATGGTCACGATCTCGCCCTTGAGGCCGCCGTACACGGCGTAGTCGTAGGCGGTGATCTTGACCAGCGCCTCCTGGCCGGGGCGCATGAAGGCGATGTCGCGCGGCGAGATGCGCGCCTCCACCAGCAGCTGGTCGTCCAGCGGCACGAGCGTCAGGAGCGAGCCGTTGGGCGGCACGACGCCGCCGATGGTGGTGACCTGCAGGCTCTTGACGATGCCGCGCACCGGCGAGTTCAGCGTGAGCCGCTCCAGCGAATCCGCACGCCCGCGCACCACGGACGAGAGCGACTTCACCTCGGCGTCGGCCTTCGCGAGTTCCTCGCGGCTGCGCACCATGTAGTTGGAGCGCGCCTCGGAGATCTTCAGCTCCAGGTCGGTGGCCTGGCGCTGCAGGCGGATCAGCTCGACGCTGCTGGCGGCGCCGCCGATCTGCAGCGAGCGGGTGATGTCGAGTTCCTTGCGCACCAGCGCCAGCGCCTGGCCCAGGCCGGCGACGGTGTCGTGCAGGCTGCCCCGTCGCGAACGGAAGAGCGCGGTCTCGGAATCGACCAGTTGCGCATGCGCCTTGAGTTCGGCGGGGAACTGCAGGCTGTCGCGCCCTTCCACTTCGGCGCGCAGGCGCACGCTGCCGGCCAGCGCGGCGCGGTAGCGGGCTGCCGTTTCTTCCACGCTCGATTCGCCACGGGTCGGGTCGAGCTGTGCGAGCACCTGCCCCTTCTCGACGATCTGGCCTTCATGCACACGCAGCTCGGCCAGGATGCCGCCTTCGAGCGACTGGATGCGCTGTTCGCGCGAGCTCGGAATCACCTTGCCCATGCCGCTGGAGACTTCGTCGATCTCGAAGACCCACGCCCAGGCGAAGAAGGCCAGCAGGCCGAGCACGACCAGCCACACGACCCGCGCGGAGCCGCTGGCGCGTGCCTCGTCGAAATCGTCAGGGCCGCCCGGGCCCCAGACAGAGGCCGTCGATGCGGTCGATGTGGCCTGCGCAGGCGCGGTGCGCGCAGGCATCGGCGTCAAGGTCACGGCGTTCATGCCTTCCCCTCCTGGCTGGTGCCCGCCGCGCCCTGGCGCAGCCGCGTCATCACCTGATCGCGCGTGCCGTCGAGCACGATGGCGCCGCCATCGACCACGAGGATGCGGTCGACCGCTTCCAGCACGGCCGGGCGGTGCGTCGCCACCACCAGCGTGCGACCCGCGGCCAAGGTGCACAGCTGGTCGATGACTTCGCGTTCGGCCAATTCGTCGAGAGAGGCCGTGGGTTCGTCGAGCAGCAGCACCTGCGGCCGGCGCAGCATCAGCCGCGCCAGCAGCAGGCTCTGGCGCTGTCCGCCCGACAGGCCACGCCCGCCTTCCATCAGCGGATGGTCCAGCCCGGTGGGCAGGCCGCGCACGAAGGTCCAGGCGCCGGTGGCCTGCAGCGCAGCCATCAGTTCGGCATCGGTGGCATGCGGCGCGCCCAGCTGCAGGTTCTCGCGCAGGGTGCCGTGGAACAGGCGCGCGTCCTGCGCGAGCAGGCCGATGTCGCGCCGCACGTCGGCGGGGTCGATGTGCGCCAGCGACACGCCGTCGAGCAGCACCGCGCCCGCGCGCGGCAGCATGAGGCCCGACAGCGCCTGCAGCAGCGTCGACTTGCCCGCGCCGTTGCGCCCCAGCACGGCGATGCGTTCGCCCGGCGCGATGCGCAGCGCTTTCACCATCAACGCGGGGGCCTGGCCATCGTGGCTGAAGGCCGCTTCGCGCAGCATGTACTCGCCCTGCACCGCAGGGCGATGCACGCGCGTCTCGTGGGGCGGATGGTCCACCGGCAGCTTCATGAGCTGGTCCAGTGCCTCGCCGGCCACCCTGGCCTGCTGCCAGCGGTTGAGCACCTGCGTCACGCCGGCCAGCGGCGCGAGCATGCGAGTGGCCAGGATCGATGCGGCCACGAGCACGCCGGTGCTCATGTGCCCGTCCATCACCAGCGGCGCGCCGAAGAAGATGACGAAGGCAAAGGCCCCGCCCTGCACCGTCTGCGACCAGTTGCCCAGCGTGTTGAGCAGCGCGCGCAGCCGCAGGCCGGAATCGGCGTTGACGGCGTTGTAGTGGTTCCACTGGTTCTGGAAGCGCGGCTCGGCCTGCAGCACCTTGATGTCGTCCATGCCCTGCACGGCCTCCACCAGCATGGCGCTGCGCAGCGACGATTCGCGCGTGTTCGCCTGGGCCAGCGCCCGCAGGCGCGGCTGCGCCAGCAGGCTGGGCACCAGCAGCAGCACGCAGGCAGTCAACGGCACCAGCACGAGCCATCCGGCGACGAACCAGAAGAGCACGCAGAACAGCAGGAAGAACGGCAGGTCCGCCACCGCCGCCACGGTGGTCGACGTGAGCATTTCGCGCACGGGCTCCAGCTCGCGCAGCTGCGAGATGAAGGTGCCGGTGGCGCGCGGACGCGCCGTGCCGCGCACGCGCAGGGCATGGCCGAACACGCGGTCCGAGATGCGCAGGTCGGCGCGCTTGCCGATCACGTCGGTGATGCGCATGCGCGCGCCGCGCATGACCCAGCTGAACAACAGCGACAGCAGCACGCCGCCGAACAGCACGTACAGCGTGGGCAGCGACTGCGCAGGCACGACGCGGTCGTACACCTGCATCGAGAACAGCGTGCCCGCCAGGGCCAGCAGGTTGTAGGCCAGCGACGCCACGAGGATGTGGGCATAGGGCCGCCAGTCGGCCAGCACGATGCTGCGCAGCCAGTGCGGCTCGACGGGGCGGATGTAGCCGTCCACGCGCGAATCGGGTGCGGACTGCGCAGGGCGCAGCACGCTCATGGCCTCGAGCTCGGGTTGCAGCTCGTCGGCCGTGCGAAGGGTCTCGGCGCCCTCGTCGCCGCCGAAGACCAGGCACAAGCCCTGCGCCGAGATGGCCGTGACGACGGCCACCTGGCCGTCGCGCAGCTGCAGCACCACCGGCAGGCGCCAGGGGCTCAGGGTGTCCAGGCGCGGCGCGACCCGGCGCACCGTCAACCCGACCATCCGGGCCATCTGCTGCACGCTCTCGCCGAGGTCCTGTTTGTCGGTCCAGCGCGCGGCCACGCGGATGCGTTCGCGCGAGGTGTCGAGCTGGTAGTGGGCCGCAACGGCCATCACGGCGTCGATCCAGCCTCCCAGCAACACGAGGCGGCGCGCGGCGGAAAGCTCGGGCACGGTGGTCGCGGTCATGGCTGACCTCCGGCTACGAGCTCGCCCGCGTCGACCAGCCCGAAGGCCTCGCGCAGGCGGCCCGACTGGTACAGGCACTCGACCGCCAGCCGCTGCACGTCGTGCGCGCTCTCGGCCTGCTCGAAACGTGCGCCGTGGAACTCCTGCTCGGCATTGAGCAGGTCGAGCAGCGAGCGCGTGCCCAGTTGCAGGTACTGCTCGCGGTACAGGTCGCGCGTGCGCTGCGTGCTGTGCACGCGCGCGGCAAGCACGGGCAGGCGCAGCGCGTGGCCTTGCGACTGCACGCGCGCGTCCTCGAGCCGCTGCCGCACGTTGAGCTGCGCGTAGCCCAGCGCGGCCTCGGCCGCTTCAACGGCGTGCGCGGCGGCGCGCTGGCGGGCCTGGCTGCGCCCGCCTTCGTACAGCGGCGCAGTGAAGTTCACGGTGAGCGTGCTTTCGCTGCCCGACTGGCCGGCGACCCTGGCACCCGATTCCAGCCCCCGGTTGACGGCGGCGTTCAGCGACAGCGTGGGCAGCAACTGCGCATCGGCGCCGCGCAGCGCGGCCTGCGCCATGTCGCGCTCGGCCTGCGCCATCTGCACGGCCGGTACGGGCAAGGCTGTTTGCGGCTGCGCGGTACAGGCGCTCGCGAGGGGTGCCGGTGCTTCGCCGGCAATGTCGGCCGGCACGCGGCCCTGGGTCAGATGCATGAGGTTGAGGCGCCAGCGCTCGGCCTGCGATGCGGTGTTGAGTTGCTGGGCGCGCGCGGCCTCCAGGCGCGACTGCGCCTGCGCCACGTCGGACTGGCTGGTGGCGCCCTTGGCCTGGCGCTCGCCCACCAGGCCCGCCAACGACTGCACGCCCTTCACCTGGGCCTGCGCGATCTCGCCGAGTGCCTGTTGGCGATGCACTTCGATCCATGCCTGCGCGGTGTCGCGCACCACGTCGTCGACCGTCACCAGCAGCTTGGCGCGCGCGGCAGTGGCCGAGGCTTCGGCCTCGTTCACGGCGCTCGACACCTTGCCGAAGTCGTACAGCAGCTGGGTCACCGAGAGCGACGCCTGATGCACCTGGCGGCGACCGTCGGCCTGGAGCTGACGGTTGCCCGTGCGCGCGCTGAGGCCGGCGCTGACCTGCGGGTAGTAGCCCGAACGCGCGGCCGCAATGCCCTCGCCCGCCTGCAGTGCCTGCCCGACGGCGTTGCGCACGCTCGGGTGCGAGGTCGCGGCCAGGCGCACGGCCTCGGCCATGCCCAGTGGAGCGGCGGCGCTCGCCTGCGCGAGTGCCGCCGTGCCGGCGAGCAGAAGAAAGGCGCCCGCAGCGGCGGACGAGAGATGGCGAGAAACAAGCATGCGTGAAGACGTGCGGACCACACGGTGCCGGCGCCGCGAACGGCGCCGGCACCCCGGTCGGTCAGTGGTGAAGCGCGAGGCCTGTGTGAAGCTCGTCGTCGAGCGACGAAGCCACCGGCGGTGCGTAGGCCGCGAGCGAATCGGCGGACGACGCCAGGGACAGCACCGTCGCCGTGCCGGGCGCCTGCGCGCCGCCAAAGGCCGGCGGGAACGCAGCTTGCAGCAGCGCATGCAGCGACTCGGCCGCGCTGTGGGCCTGCAGCATGTCGGACAGCTGCAGCCCGTGCCACGCCGGGCTCTCGCCCAAGGGCGAATGCGACTGCGACTCGAGCGACACCGTGGCTTCGTCGAGGCCGGCAAGCCCCAGCGAATCGGGCGATGCGAAGAGCGCTGCCGCAGCGGCCGCCGGCGAGTAGTTGACGTGCAGCGTCTGCGTGGCCACGTTGCTCACATCGCCGTCGCGGTCGGTGACCTGGTAGCTCAGGGTCTCGTCGTAGTTCACGGAGCTGCCGGTCCTCGGCGCCGCCTGGTAGGCGAACTCGCCCGAGTCGAAGTTCACCACCAGCTTGCCGCCGTGTGTCGTGGTCACCGTGACCTGGTGCGTTGCCGCGTTGTAGCTGTAGCTGCCGCCACCGCTCGCGGTCATCAGGCCCGTGCTGCTGTCGTAGGTGTAGGTGGTGCCGTCGAGCGTCAGCTTGGACACATGGCCACCGTCGGCACCGAAGCCCGAACCGCCCGCGCCGAGGTCGCCGGTCAGCAGGTTGCTGATCGTGGGCGGCACGCTGATCGTGCCCTGCAGCACGTCGTTCAGCTGGCTCGTGTTGGTGATGATCTGGCCGTCGGCGCCAGCGCCGGTGATGCCGTTGTGCGCGATCGGGTCGACAAAGGATTTCGCCGCTGCAGCGAGGTCGGTCCCGAGGCCCAATGCGAACGAGTTGATCTTGTTGGCATTCAGGAACGCCGTCCAGATCGCTTCTTCCGCGGGTTGGATACCGTGGTCGGCCGGACTGTTGACACTGGTATTCCCCAAGGTACCGGTATTGCCGTCCCCACGGGTCGGCTCGCCATCCGTGAGGAAGTAGGACACGTTCTGGGCGCTCTGCAGCTTGCCGTTGGTCGCGAAGCCGGACATCGCCTGCGCAAGGGCGGCGTCGTAGTTGGTGCTGCCGCCGTCCACCAAGCCCTGGACCAGTGTCTTGGCCTCGCTCGCCGTCATCCAGCCGCGCGCCTGGCCGGTGGTGCTGAAGGTCACAAGCTGCACCCGCACGTCGCCATACAGGTCGTAGCCGTCGATCAGGTTCTGGATGGCAGTTTTTGCCCGGCTCAGTCGCGTCGGCGTTTCCTCGCCCATGCTCCCGGACAGGTCCAGGATCACCATCAGGTTCGTGTGGATCGGCGCCACGTCGACCGCCTGCTGCCCGTTCGAGAGCACCGGCGCGTCGTCCTTCACGGGCACGTCGAAGCCGACCGGCGCGGAAGACAGCTGGCCGTCGCTCACCTGCGCCGTGAAGTGCAGGTTCGACACGGCCTCGCCGTTGCCCGCGGGGTGATCGATCGGCCCCTTCAGCGTGACGGTGTAGCCCGCCTGGAACTGGCCCGCGCCCGTGGCGGCGGTGACGTTGCCGACGGCCACGGTCATCACCTCCTTGGTGACACCGCCGACGGTAACGCTGCCCGTGAGCGTGTGCGTGCCCGCATCCCAGGTCCAGGTCACCGGCTGGCCGCCGGAGGTGACGCCGGTCGGCCCGCTCAACGAGACCGACAGACTGCCGGCGGCGCTGTCCGGGTCAGTGATGGAGATGGTGCCGCTCGTCTGCGCCGGTGGCTCGCCGACGCCCGCGATGCCGCCGGGCAGGCTGCCTTCGGACACGATGCCAGGCGCGCTCACCGTGGCCGTCGGTGCGTCATTGACCGGGTCGACCGTCACGGTCACCGTGCTGGTGGTGGTGCCGCCCTTGCCGTCGCTGACCGTGACGGTGAAGCTGTCGGTGCCGTTGAAGTTGGCCGCAGGCACGTAGGTGTAGGTGCCATTGGGGTTGACCGTCACCGTGCCGTGCGACGGGTTGCTTCCCTTGGTGTAGGTCAGCGTGTCGCCATCGACGTCGCTGCCGATGATCTGACCGTTGACGGGCGTGTCTTCGTTGGTCGTCTTGGTGTAGTCAGGCGCCGTCGGCGCGTCGTTGATGTCCTGCTCGTTGAGCGTGACCTTGATCGTCGTCGTGGTCGTGCCATCGCTTGCAACCACCGTCAGCGCGTGGGCGTTGGAGGCTGCCTCGAAGTCGTTGACGAAGGCGGCTGCGCCTGCGGCAGTGAGGCTGATGGCACCCGTGGCCGGGTCGATGGCGAAGTAGCCGTCGTCATTGCCCGAAAGGATGCTGTACGTGACCGTCGTGCTGTCGATGTCCGTCGCGCGGACGGTGCCCAGTACCGTGCCTGCCGGACGGTTCTCGTCGTAGCCGAACACATAGCCGGTCGCCGTGTTCACGGGCGTGCCGCCACCATCAACAAAGACCGGGGCGTCGTTGACCGGGTCGATCGTCACGGTCACTGTGCTGGTGGTCGTGCCGCCCTTGCCGTCGCTCACCGTGACCGTGAAGCTGTCGGTGCCGTTGAAGTTGGCCGCGGGCGTGTAGGTGTAGGTGCCGTCCGGGTTGACCGTCACCGTGCCATGCGATGGATCGCTGCCCTTGGTGTAAGTCAGCGTGTCGCCATCGACGTCGCTGCCGACGACCTGGCCGTTGACCGGCGTGTCTTCGTTCGTCGTCTGGGTGTAGTTCGGTGCCGTCGGCGCTTCGTTGACGTCCTGCTCGTTGAGCGTGACGGAGATGGTCGTCGTGACCGTGCCGTCGTTCGCGCCGACCACCAGTGCGTGGGCATTGGAAGCCGCCTCGAAGTCGTTGACGAAGGCGGCCGCACCGGCTGCCGTGAGGCTGATGGCGCCGGTCATTGGATCGATGGCGAAGTAGCCGTCGTCATTGCCCGAGAGGATGCTGTAAGTCACGGTCGCGCTGTCCACGTCCGTGGCACGGACGGTGCCCTGCACCGTGCCCGCCGGGCGGTTCTCGTCGTAGCCGAACACATAGCCGGTCGTCGTGTCCACGGGCGTGCCGCCGCCATCGACAAACACCGGAGCGTCGTTGACCGGGTCGATGGTCACGGTCACCGTGCTGGTCGTCGTGCCGCCCTTGCCGTCACTCACGGTGACAGTGAAGCTGTCGGTGCCGTTGAAGTTGGCACCTGGCGTATAGGTATAGGTGCCGTCAGGGTTGACGGTCACCGTGCCGTGCGATGGATCGCTGCCCTTGGTGTAAGTCAGCGTGTCGCCATCGACATCGCTGCCCGTCACCTGGCCGCTGACCGGCGTGTCTTCGTTGGTCGTCTTGGTGTAGTTGGGCACCGTCGGTGCATCGTTGACCGGATCGATCATGACCGTCACCGTGCTGGTGGTCGTGCCGCCCTTGCCATCGCTCACGGTGACAGTGAAGCTGTCGGTGCCGTTGAAGTTGGCCGCAGGCACGTAGGTGTAGGTGCCGTCGGGGTTGACCGTGACGGTGCCATGCGACGGGTCACTGCCCTTCGTGTAGGTCAGCGTGTCGCCGTCCACGTCGCTGCCGGTCACTTGACCGGTGACTGGCGTGTCTTCGTTGGTCGTCTTGGTGTAGTTCGGCGCGGTCGGCGCTTCGTTGATGTCTTGCTCGTTGAGCGTGACCTTGATCGTGGTCGTGAGCGTGCCATCGCTTGCGCCCACCGTCAGCGCATGGGCATTGGAGGCTGCTTCGAAGTCATTGACGAAGGCCGCCGCACCCGCGGCAGTAAGGCTGATCGCACCCGTGACTGGATCGATGGCGAAGTAGCCGTCGTCGTTGCCCGAGAGGATGCTGTACGTGACCGTCGCGCTGTCGACATCCGTGGCACGGACGGTGCCCAGCACCGTACCTGCGGGACGGTTCTCGTCGTAGCCGAACACGTAGCCGGTCGCCGCGTCCACGGGCGTGCCGCCGCCATCGACAAACACCGGGGCGTCGTTGACCGGGTCGACCGTCACGGTCACCGTGCTCGTCGTCGTGCCGCCCTTGCCGTCGCTGACCGTGACGGTGAAGCTGTCGGTGCCGTTGAAGTTGGTCGCAGGGGTGTAGGTGTAGGTGCCGTTGGGGTTGACCGTCACCGTGCCGTGCGATGGATCGCTTCCCTTGGTGTAAGTGAGCGTGTCGCCGTCGACATCGCTGCCGGTCACCTGACCGCTGACGGGCGTGTCTTCGTTGGTCGTCTTCGTGTAGTTCGGTACCGTCGGCGCATCGTTGACCGGATCGATGGTCACCGTGATCGTGCTGGTGGTCGTGCCGCCCTTGCCGTCGCTCACCGTGATAGTGAAGCTGTCGGTGCCGTTGAAGTTGGTCGCAGGTACGTATGTGTAAGTGCCGTCAGGGTTGACCGTCACCGTGCCGTGCGCCGGGTCGCTGCCCTTCGTGTAGGTCAACGTGTCGCCGTCCACGTCGCTGCCGACGATCTGGCCGCTGACGGGTGTGTCTTCGTTCGTCGTCTTGGTGTCGTTGGGCGCCGTGGGCGCGTCGTTGATGTTCTGCTCGTTCAGCGTGACCGGGATCGACGTCGTGACCGTGCCGTCGTTCGCGCCGACCACCAGTGCATGGGCGTTGGCGCCCGCTTCGTAGTCATTGACGAAGGCCGCGGCGCCCGCGGCCGTGAGACTGATGGCGCCCGTGGCCGGATCGATGGCGAAGTAGCCGTTGTCGTTGCCCGAGAGGATGCTGTAGGTCACGGTCGCGCTGTCGACGTCCGTCGCTCGGACCGTGCCCAGCACTGTGCCCGCCGGGCGATTCTCGTCGTAGCCGAACACGTAACCGGTCGCCGCGTCCACAGGCGTGCCGCCGCCGTCGACGAACACCGGGGCGTCGTTGACTGGATCGATCGTGACCATCACCGTGCTGGTGGTGGTGCCGCCCTTGCCGTCGCTCACTGTGACGGTGAAGCTGTCCGTGCCGTTGAAGTTGGCGCCTGGCGTGTAGGTGTAAGTGCCGTCGGGGTTGACCGTCACGGTGCCGTGCGCCGGGTCGCTGCCCTTGGTGTAGGTCAGCGTGTCGCCGTCCACATCGCTGCCGGTCACTTGACCACTGACCGGCGTGTCTTCGTTGGTCGTCTTGGTGTAGTTCGGTACCGTCGGTGCATCGTTCACCGGGTCGACCGTGACCGTCACGGTGCTGGTGGTCGTGCCACCCTTGCCGTCGCTCACGGTGACCGTGAAGCTGTCCGTGCCGTTGAAGTTGGTTGCGGGCGTATAGGTGTAGGTGCCGTTGGGGTTCACGGTGACCGTGCCGTGCGCCGGATCACTCCCCTTCGTGTAGGTCAGCGTGTCGCCATCCACGTCGCTGCCTGTCACCTGACCGCTGACGGGCGTGTCTTCGTCCGTCGTCTTGGTGTAGTCGGGAACCGACGGTGCATCGTTCACCGGATCGACAGTCACGGTCACCGTGCTGGTCGTCGTGCCCCCCTTGCCATCGCTCACCGTCACGGTGAAGCTGTCGGTGCCGTTGAAGTTGGTTGCGGGCGTATAGGTGTAGGTGCCGTTGGGGTTCACGGTGACCGTGCCGTGCGCCGGATCACTGCCCTTCGTGTAGGTCAGCGCGTCGCCATCCACATCGCTGCCCGTCACCTGACCGCTGACAGGCGTGTCCTCGTTCGTCGTCTTGGTGTAGTTCGGCACCGTCGGTGCATCGTTCACCGGGTCGATGGTCACCGTGATCGTGCTGGTCGTCGTTCCGCCCTTGCCGTCGCTCACCGTGACAGTGAAGCTGTCGGTGCCGTTGAAGTTGGTCGCGGGGGTGTAGGTGTAGGTGCCGTTGGGGTTGACCGTCACCGTGCCATGCGATGGATCGCTGCCCTTGGTGTAGGTCAGCGTGTCGCCGCTGTCCAGGTCGCTGCCGGTCACGCGGCCGCTGACAGGCGTGTCTTCGGGCGTGGTCTCGCTGTAGTCGGGCGCCGTGGGGGCGTCGTTGACGGGCGAGACGGTCACGGGCACCTTCACGGTGGTGGTGCCGCCCTTGCCGTCGCTGACAGTCACCTCGAAGCTGTCGGGTCCTTCGTAGCCGGGCTTGGGGGTGTAGACGAACTGGCCCGTGGACGGATCGACGGTGACGGTGCCGTGCTCGGGCCCCTTGGCGACGGTGAAGCTCAGCGCATCGCGGTCGGGGTCGGTGGCGTTCACCTGGCCCTGCACGGGCTTGTCCTGATCGGTGACGACGGGCTCGGCCTTGCCTTCGGGGTTGCGGTTCTGCGGGGGGAGCATCGGCGGAATGAAGGCCGGGCCACCACCGCCGCCGCCGCCACCACCGCTCGCGGCGGCACCGACACCCAGCACGCCGAGCGCGCCCAGCAGCCAGCCCGGCACGCCGTCGGGCAGCAGCGCGCCACCGGCGTCGTTCCACTCGATCTCGGTGAAGTGGAAGTCCTTCCAGGGCGCGGTGTACTGCCCCCACCACTGCACGCCGGCAGCGTCTTCCAGCACGAGGTCGTTGCGGCCGCCGTCCGGGTACTCGGTGAAGAAGCCGCGCACGGCGACTTCCTGGCCGTCGCGCAGCACGAGCACGAGGTCGTTGCCGCGGCGCTCGTACTTGAGCACGCTTTCGGGCGCGATCTTCAAGGAGACGATCGACGGACGATCCAGAACCAGCGGGGTTTCTGCCGCCGCTTGGCGGGCCACGCCACCAGACTTGTAAACAGCTTCCATGATTTTTCGTTTCTCCTTGACTTCGGACTTCGGGCAAGCCGTCGCCTTCGGCGAACAGCCTGGGTCGCACACATTGGGAAATCTCGAGCGCCGCTTGCACGTCTCGAGGACTCGCCGCAGGACCCGGTGCGCGGGTCATGCAGGCGTGCACTTGCATGGGGCGGGATTCTTGGTGTGCGGGGTGGTCCGGGCTTTTGCCGGAAAGGCCGCGGCCTTTGCCTTCGCGGACGAGCGCTCACAAAGGTGCTTGAACGTCGAATACTTCACACGAAAGGCAAAAGAAATTCAGCAATTCACGATGTAGGGAAGTGAATGGACGCGGGCACGGGCGGCATTGCGTCAGTCTTTTGACCTATGGGCTTTTTCCGGGCCGTCCATTTCTTTTGATGGACGGTATTGGCCCGGCCATCCCCGGAATAGCGGAAATTCCGGCTGCGCCCTCCTCCAGCACCCGTTTTCCCTCTGACAGAGACCCCGGCGCGGCGTTTTTCTTTTGGCAGCCGGCGCCAATGGCAATCGAATCCATCAGGAATGACTTGCAGTCATTGGATGAATTTGCATTCTTTGTGACAATGATTACCAAATTGTTTTCTTGGTTACATTGATTCAGCGACCTGGCACGCGAGCGCAGTGCCGTCGCCCCCTCTTTCCATGTCTTATTGGTCCGCTCCGGAGCCCCGGAGAGCTCATCTGCTGGTGGTCGATGACAACATCGACGAGCTGAAGCTGCTGCTGGAAACGCTGCGGGGCACCGGCTACCGCATCACGCTCGCCTTCGACGCGATGGAGGGCTATCGCCGGGCGACGACGTTGCAGATGGATCTGGTGCTGCTGGACGTGCGCATGGGCGCGACCGACGGCTTCACCGCCTGCCGGCTGCTCAAGGCCGACCCGGCCACCGCGGACATTCCCGTCATCTTCGTCAGCTCGTCGGCCACGGTGGAAGAGCGCCTCACGGGCCTGCGCGCAGGCGCCGTCGACTACATCCTCAAGCCCTTCGATCCGGCCGAGGTGGTGGCGCGCGTGGAAATCCATCTTGCGCTGGCGGAACGCCGCCGCTCGCCCGCCGCCCGTCCGCTCGAGCAGTTGCCCCCGGCCGAGCACCTGGTGGCGACCGAAGGAGCGCCGGGCACGGCCATGGACCGCGCCCTGATGCAGGCGGCCGAGCGCCTCGTGCTGGCGGATCTCAGCCGCGTGCTGCCGCTGCGCGAGCTTGCCGCACGCGTGGGCACGCACGAGAAGCGCCTGTCCCGGGTGTTCAAGGAGTTGACGAACCGCACGGTGTTCGAGTTCGTGCGCCATGCGCGGCTGCTGGAAGCCCAGCGCCTGCTGCTCGAATCGGCGATGCGCATCGAGGAGATCGCCGCGGCGGTGGGGTTCTCGAGCGCCGCGAATTTCGCCACTGCATTCCGCGAGTACTTCGACTGCACGCCCTCCGCCTGCCGGCAGGCCGGCGCCGGACGAGCCACCCTCACGCGCGGGCAAGGCGCCTGACCGCCGATGCGCACGCCCCCTCGGTTGGCAGCCTGCCTGCTGGGCTTGGCCCTGTGGCTGTGGTCCTGCGCGGCTGGCGCAACACAAGCACAAGCCGTCAGGCTCAGCGCGCTGACGCGGGGTGCCGTGGACATCGCGCAGGCGGTCGAGGTCCTGGAAGACCCGACGGCCCGCCTGGCGGCCAGCGATGCGGCCACGCTGGCGAGCGGCGGCGCGGGCGGATTCCAGCCTGCGACGCCCGATCGCCTGATGCGGGGTTTTTCGCCATCGGCCATCTGGCTGCGCCTGTCGCTGGTCAACGACACGCCGGAGATCCGCCAGGCCCGGCTCGGGCTCAACGTCACATGGCTTCGGCATGTGGACTTCCATGTGCTGCGCACGCGCGACGGGCAGCCCGTGTGGACGCACACGTCGGCGGGGGTGTCGGACGCCATGGATGCCACGCACCGCCATGACCGCATTCCCCAGGTCGCGATCCACCTGCAGCCGGGGGAGTCGGCGCAGGTGCTGGTGCGCGTCAGGAGCACGGGCCAGCTCAAGCTGGTGCTGGAGCTGCACACGGACCGGGCATGGCAGCACATCGAACGCAACCATGCGCTGCTCAGCGGCCTGCTGATCGGCGGGCTGCTGGCGTTCGCGGTGTACTCGGCCGCCCTCTGGTGCATTTCGCGCGCGCCCATGCTGGCGTACCAGGCCGGCAGCTTCGCGATGGTGGCGCTGTACGAAGCCACCTACCGGGGCTATGCGCGCATCGCGCTGTGGCCGAACAGCACGGACTGGAGCTTCCGCGCCCACAACGTGACGGTCGCCGCCGCCGCGATCTGCCTGCTGCTGTACTTCCGCGAACGCAGCCGGGGCAGCCCGGTCCATGTGCCGGGACGGCCGCTGCTGGTCGTGCTGGGCAACCTGGAGGTCGTGATCCTGCTGGGGGTCCTGTTCAGCTCCGCCAGCGCCTACGGCACGTTCGCGCTCATCGGCACCATCAACGCGCCGCTGATCGTGCTCACGCTGACCGTCTGCACCTACCTCTACCAGCGGCGATCCGGCCCGGGCGGCCGGCTGTCGCTGCTCGTGATGCTCGTCATCTGCGCGGGCTCGCTGCTGCGCATGTCCGCGCTGACGTTCGCGGAGCATTCGGCGTCCGACTTCGACCACTACGCGCTGGCGCTCCCGGGCATGCTGGTCGGCGCCTTCGCGATCACGGCCTGGTCTTCCCAGCAGACGCGCCAGCGCAACGCCGCACGCCAGACCCTGCTGCTGTGGCAGGCCCGGGAGCAGCACCGGCTGGAGGAAGAAGTCCTGCGCAAGACGCGCGCCCTGAGCGAGGCGCTGGACCAGGCGGAACGGCGCGCACGCGAGCAGAAGGAATTGCTGGCCTACATCAGCCACGACCTGCGCGCCCCGGTGTCCACCATCCTCGGCAACCTGAAGCTGATGCAGGCGCGCAGCGACGCGCCGCAGCACACGAGGCTGGCCGCGATCGAGCGCAGCGCGGGCTACCAGCTCGAGCTGATCGACGACCTCGTCTACTACGCCAAGGGCGAGCTGGCGCCGCTGGCCGTCGAGACCCAGCCGGTGCACTTGCGCACGCTGGTCGACAACATCGCGCAGTACGCGGACGCCCTCGCGCAGCGGCAGAACAACACCTTCACCCTGCAGGTCGACGGCGAGCTTCCCGCCGTGGTCCGCCTGGACGGCAAGCGGCTGCAGCAGGTCGCGCTCAATCTGCTGGCCAATGCGGCGAAGTTCACGCGCGACGGCGCCATCGGACTGTGGCTGCAGGCGCGGCCCATCGACGACGCATGGCAACTGCACTTCGAGGTGACCGACAGCGGCACCGGCATCGACGGCGAGACCCTCGCGCGCATGACCCGCCTGCTGGCCGACAACGCCCCCGCCGTCGGCGGCGGCCTGGGGCTGTTGATCGCCCATCGCATCGTGCAGCGCATGGGCGGACAGCTCTCGGTCCACAGCGTCGACGGCACGGGAACGCGGGTGGCGTTCTGTCTGTCCGTCGAGCAGGTGCATGCCCCGTCCGGCACCACGCCCT
>NZ_QXMN01000169.1:0-1956 GCF_003581445.1 Acidovorax cavernicola
CCGTTGAGAACTCGGTCCAGTCCGTCAGGATGTGCGCACCCGCAGGCACCCACAGTTTGCGGGTCACGATGTAGGCCGAAGTCAGCACCACCCGCGAGGCCCCGATCACGCCGAAGCACTGCGCCCAGTTCCAATGGTAGGTGGGCAGGTGTGCGGCGCAAAAGATGATCGTCGAGCCCAACAGCGCCAGCGCAATGGCATATCGGCGCGCCAACCCGAACTTGACGCTCGTCCATCGAAGCAGCGCGAGGAACGGCAGTATCGTGAGCAGTTCCTCGCCCAGCAACTGCGGCGCGGTGGACAGGAGGTTCAGGACCAGATCGGGCGCCGACATGCGTGCGGCGTCCACGGCCAGCGGATTGGGTGCGACCGGGGCGAACCGCTGCACCACGAGCGCGGCGAGCAGCGCCGACAGGATGGACAACACGGCCGCAAGAGCGGTGACGCCGGCATCGCCTGCGGACATCCGTCCGAACAACGCACTGGCATGGCGCCCGGCGAGCCACAGCAGCGTACCGAGAGGGATGGCGACGAAAAGCAGCCGGGTGAAGAGCTGCGCCTGGAAGCTGGTCGCCGGAACGAGCACCAGCAACAGGAACCCGGCGATGACGCTGGCCATCAGCCATGCCCACTGGCCGGCCCTGAATCCCACCGGCTGCCCCGCAACATAGGGGAAGTCGCGCCGTGCATGGGACCGGCACAGGGTGGCTAAGCTCATCGCTGTTCTACGCGGTTCACATTCCCACGCGGGTCCGTGGTGCAAAGCCACTGGGCCCCCTTCAGGCTGAGAAAGACTTCGTACCCACCGGCCGCGGCGACATGCGACAGGGGCAGCACGAACACGGCGTTCACCCCGCTTTTCAGCGCCAGCGCGCTTTTGCAAGCGGCCACGGCCGCGGCGGCGGCCTCCTTCGCTGCGGCGTCTCTCGCCGCACCGGCCGAAGGCCCCGGCTGGGCGCTGCCGTGTTCAATCGACAGCGTGTACTCGGCCTGTTCCCCGCGCCGCGCTGCATTGCGCATCAGGAACACGTCGACCACGTAGTCCGCCGCCGTCTCGGCGCGGACGGAGCATGTGTTGCCGGTCAACGCGCCTTGGCAAACGGCTTCCGCCATGCCGGAGCGTTCGACGTTGAGGTAGTTGCTCGGGTTGCTGGTGGCGAGACGGATCAGCAACTGCTGGCCCGGCTGGGCAGTCAAGGAATACTGCACGCTGTCGTACCCCGTGACATGCCCCTTGAGCGTGGTCGTGCCTTCACCCAGCGTCACGCGCTCGGTGCGGTCCGCGGCGAACGCGCTTGCGCCCGCCAGGCCCGCCGCCATCAGGGCCACCCACAAAACCTGCTTCATGCGTTGCATACGGAACTCCAGTTGATGTCGTGTACTCCAGCCGGGCATTCTCCCAGGGACAAAGCTGCTTCGAAAGAGGCGCAGCCTTTCATCAGAGTCCGTCGAGAACCACGCGATTGCGTCCGGCTTCCTTGCCACGGTACATGGCCGCATCCGCACGGGAAATGAGCGCTTCCAAGGCTTCTCCGGGTCGGTACTGAGCAGCGCCCGAAGTGCATGTCACATGAAGATCCTGATGGATCATCTGCGACCATGGCAGTGATTCCGTGTGGCTGCGAATGCGCTCGAGAAGCACGCCCGCCTGGCCCAGATTCGCGCCGGACAGCACCAGCAGGAACTCTTCCCCGCCATACCGGCCAGCGCAATCAATGGCACGCAACTGCGACGACAGCAGCTGTCCAAAAGCACGCAGTACCTGGTCGCCCCCCTCATGACCATAGCGGTCATTGACCTGTTTGAAATAGTCGATATCAAGCAATGCGACGCACAGCGCAGAGCCGTCGCGCTGAACGGTCTCAATGCCTTGCTGCAGCCGCTCCATCACGCCCCGCCGGTTCGCCACTCCGGTCAAATCATCGTGCCGCACCAGTTTTTCGATCTGCGCCAGAG
>NZ_QXMN01000170.1:0-1954 GCF_003581445.1 Acidovorax cavernicola
CTGCACGAAGGCCCTGCGGCCCAGGCCATCGTCGACGCCGTGCGCCCCCATCCCGGCGCGCCCGGCCGCATGAGCCTGGCCGATCTTGCGGGCTACCAGCCGCGCGAGCGCCAGGCGCTGTGCCACGACTACCAGGTCAACATCCCCGCGAGCCAGAACAGCTACCGCCTCTGCGGCTTTCCGCCGCCGAGCTCGGGTGCGATCGCCATCGGCCAGATCCTGGGCATGCTCAAGCAGACGCCGGCCAACGGCCTGCCGCTGGGCGAGGACGGCCTGCCCGGCGCCGAATGGCTGCATTACTACAGCGAGGCCGCGCGCCTCGCCTATGCCGACCGCGCGCTCTACCTGGCCGATCCCGATTTCGTGCCGCCCCCGGCCGGCAGCTGGCGCAGCCTGCTCGCGCCCGCCTATATCGCCCAGCGTGCGCAGCTGATCGGCCCGCGCCACATGGCCAGCGCCGCGGCCGGCACGCCGGCGCCACAGCCCGAGCGCGTGTCGTTCGCGCCCATGGCACATCAGCCCGAATACGGCACCAGCCACATCAGCATCGTCGACGCCAGCGGCAATGCGCTCGCGCTCACGACCACCATCGAAGCCCAGTTCGGCGCGCGCCGCATGGTCAACACCAGCTTGCACAGCGCCCAGCCGCGCAGCGGCGGCTTCCTGCTCAACAACCAGCTGACCGACTTCAGCTTCAGCCCGCGCGGCGCGAACGGCGCGCCCGTCGCCAACCGCGTGCAGGCCGGCAAGCGTCCGCGCTCGTCGATGTCGCCGACGCTGGTGTTCGACAACGCCACCGGCCGGCTGCTGGCCAGCGCCGGCAGCCCGGGCGGCGCGCAGATCATCCACTACACCGCCAAGGCGCTGTACGCGACGCTGCACTGGGGACTGATGCCCCAGCAGGCGATCGACCTGCCGAATTTCGGCAATGTCAGCGGCCCCACGCAGCTCGAGCAGCAGCGCTTTCCGGCCAGCACGGTGCAGGCGCTGCAGGCGCGCGGCGGCGAAGTGCGGCAGATCGAGATGACCAGCGGCCTGCAGGTGATCGTGCGCGGCAGCGCGCACGGCCAGCTGATGTGGTTCAGCGGCTCCGACGCGCGCCGCGAAGGCAGCGTGATGGGCGACTGACGCATGCCGCCGCGCATTGCGCCTGTCGACTGGCGCCGGCCCTGCCGGATTCTGCTGCTCGCGGCCTGCTGCGGACTGACCGCCTGCGGCCTGCCGCCGCTCGAGGGCCGGACCACGAGCAGCGCGCTGCCGGCCAGCGCCGCCGCCCAGACCCCGCTGGGCCAGGCGCTCGCGCCCCAGGCCGCGGCCCACGCCGGGCTCAGCGGCATTTACGCGCTGTCCGATCCGCTCGAAGCCTTTGCCGCGCGCGCACTGCTGATGCGCGCCGCGCAGCAGACGCTCGATGTGCAGTACTACATCTGGCACGACGACACCACGGGCGCGCTGCTGGCCCGGGAACTGCTGGCCGCGGCCGGGCGCGGCGTGCGCGTGCGCCTGCTGCTCGACGACGTCGGCACCTCGGGCCTGGACGCCCAGTGGAGCGCGCTCGACCAGCACCCGCAGATCGAAGTCCGGCTCTTCAACCCCATGGCGGTGCGCCGCCCCAAGGCCCTGGGCTACCTCACCGATTTCACGCGCGCCAACCGGCGCATGCACAACAAGTCGCTGACCGCCGACAACCAGGCCACGGTGATAGGCGGACGCAACATCGGCGACGAATACTTCGGCGCGACCGACGGTGTGCTGTTTGCCGACCTCGATGTGCTGGCCGTGGGCGCCATCGTGCCCGAGGTCTCGCACGACTTCGACCGCTACTGGGCCAGCGACTCGTCCTATCCGGTCGCCGCCCTGCTGCCGCCGCATGACCTCGCGCAGCGCCAGCGCCTCGACGCCAGGCTCGCGCAAACCGCGGCCGCACCCGCCCCGCAGGATTACCAGCGCGCCG
>NZ_QXMN01000070.1:0-17652 GCF_003581445.1 Acidovorax cavernicola
ACGTGGGTCGGGGCGGGGCGGGAGCTCATCGCCGGATTTTACGAGGCGGGCGCGGTCCGGGATCACATGGCCCGGGGAAGCCCGGGGCACGGACATTGCTCTAGTATCAGAGCGTATGTCTTCGTTCGATCTCACGCTGTTGTATCTGTTGGCCGCGGTGATCGGCGTGGTGGCCTGCCGGTCGCTGAAGCTGCCGCCGATGCTCGGCTACCTGACGGCCGGCGTGTTGATCGGCCCGCATGCGCTGGCGCTGGCGCAGAACTCCGAAGGCATCCGTCACCTGGGCGAATTCGGCGTGGTGTTCCTGATGTTCGTGATCGGGCTCGAATTCAGCCTGCCCAAGCTGCGGGCGATGCGCAAGCACGTGTTCGGGCTGGGCATGGCGCAGGTGCTGCTGACCATGGCGCTGGCCACCGTCGGCGCGCTGCTCATCGCCACGCAGCTGCCGCCGGCCTGGCAGCTGGGGTGGCAGACCACGCTGGCACTGTCGAGCGCGCTGACCATGAGCAGCACGGCCATCGTGGTCAAGCTGATGGCCGAGCGGCTCGAGCTGGAGAGCGAACACGGCAAGCGCGTGATGGGCGTGCTCCTGTTCCAGGATCTGGCCGTGGTGCCGCTGCTGGTGCTGATTCCCGCGCTGGGCGCGCCGCCCGAGGCGCTGGCCAAGGCGCTGGGCTTCGCGCTGTTGAAGGCGACCTTCCTCATCGGGGTGCTGCTCTACGGCGGGCCGCGCATCATGCGCTGGTGGCTCACGCTGGTGGCGCGGCGGCGCAGCGAAGAACTCTTCATCCTGAACGTGCTGCTGGTCACGCTGGGCCTGGCCTGGCTGACCGAACTGGCCGGGCTCAGCCTGGCGCTGGGCGCCTTCATCGCCGGCATGCTGGTGTCGGAGACCGAATACAAACACCAGGTCGAGACCGACATCCGCCCCTTCCACGACGTGCTGCTGGGGCTGTTCTTCATCACCGTGGGCATGTCGCTCGACTGGCACATCGTGGTCGAACGCTGGCTGCTGGTGGCTGTGCTGCTGCTGGTGCCGCTGCTGTTCAAGCTGGGACTGGTGACGGTGCTGGCGCGGGTGCTGGGCGCGACCTCGGGCGTGTCGCTGCGCACCGGCCTGTACCTGGCGCAGGCCGGCGAGTTCGGCTTCGTGCTGCTCACGCTCGCGCAGGACCGCAACCTGCTGCCGCCGTGGCTGGCCAACCCGGTGCTGGCGTCGATGGTGCTGTCGATGCTGGCCACGCCCTTCATCGTCATGTACAGCAACGCCATCGTGCGCAAGCTGGTGGCCAGCGACTGGCTGCAGCAGTCGCTGCAGATGACGACCATCGCGCGCAAGACCATCAACACTGCGCAGCACGTGATCATCTGCGGCTACGGGCGCTGCGGCCAGAACCTGGCGCGCATCCTGGAGCGCGAAGGCATCCCGTACATGGCGCTCGACCTCGACCCCGACCGCGTGCGCCAGGCCGCCGCCGCCGGCGATTCGGTGGTGTTCGGCGACGCGGCGCGGCTGCAGGCGCTGATGGCGGCGGGCCTGGCGCGCGCCAGCGCGGTGGTCGTCACCTACCTCGACGTGGCGGGCGCCATGAAGGTGCTGGCCAACACCCGCGCCCATGCGGCGCACGTGCCGGTGATCGTGCGCACCCAGGATGACCACGACCTCGAGAAACTGCAGGCCGCCGGCGCGACCGAGGTGGTGCCCGAGGCCATCGAAGGCTCGCTGATGCTGGCAAGCCATGCGCTGGCGCTGGTCGGCGTGCCGATGCGGCGCGTGATCCGTGTGGTGCAGGACCAGCGCGACGCACGCTACAACCTGCTGCGCGGCTACTTCCACGGCGCCGACGACGACAACGCCGACGAGATCGACCACGAGCGCCTGAACAGCTTCACGCTCACGCCGGGCGCCCGCGCCATCGGCCAGACGCTCGGCCGCCTGGCGCTGCCGACGCTGGGCGTGCGCGTCGCCAGCCTGCGCCGCCAGGACGGCCAGGCGCGCGTGCCGGCCGACGACACGCTGCTGTCGGACGGCGACACGCTGGTCTTGTCGGGCAAGCCCGCCGCGCTGGCGATTGCGATCGAGCGGCTGCAAAAGGGCTGAGGCCGCCGCCGGCGCGCGCTCAGCGCCTCAGTTCAGCAGCGACGGGTTGCGCTTTTCCTCTTCGATGCGCTGCTGACGGCGCACCGCCTCGCACTGCGCGTGCGACTTGAACTCAGGCTTCGCGCACTGGGCTGCCATGCACTGCGCCTTGGCGATGAAATTGCGGTCGCCGCACTGGGCTTGCGGGTCGGCCGGCGGGGCCGGTGCCACGGGCGCGGGGGCAGGTGCGGCCGTCACAGGCGCTGCGACGGGTGGGGCCTGGGGCGCCGGTGCAGCGGGCGTCACCGGCTTGCGCGGCTTCGCGACGGGCGTCGGCTTGGGTGCGGCTTCCGCCGGCTCGACGACCGCTTCCGCGGGCGGCGGCTCGGCCACAGGCGGCGCAGGCTCGGCCGCGACAGGCGATGGCGATTCGACCGCCGCCGGCGGCGCAACAGGTGCCGGTGCGATCACGGGAGGAGGTGCCTCGGCCGGCGCGGGCGTCTTGCTGGTCCCGTAGCCCAGCCAGCCCGCGACCACGAGCAGCAGCGCCACCACCAGCAGCCCCAGCCACAGCCCGATGCCGCGCGGGCGCAGCACCGGTTCGGGCGGCTTGATGCGCTTGACCTTGATCTTCGACCGTGGCCGATCGGCCCGTGGGGATGGGGGCAGGGACGAGGTTGTAGTACCTCCACGCCCCGACGCCACGATCACAGTTTTTTCGTCCGCAGGCGACGGTGGCGGCGGGGGCTCGGGCATCCAGCCGGTGGGCGCAGGCGACGACGCGCGCTTCGACTCGGCGGGGTCGAACAGCGGCGCGGGAATGGTCGGCGCGCGCAACTGGGCCGGGGCGGTGGTGGCCCATTCGCGGTCGGCAGCACCGGGCGCCGGAGGTGGGGGTATCCGGTCGGCCGCCGAGAGCCGACCGCCGCAGTTCCGGCAGAAATTGGCACCCTCGCGGTTGTCCGCGTCACAGACCGGGCAGATCAAGGCCATGGCTCACCAGCAATTCTCAGGATCGAAAACGAAGACTTGTTCTTGTTGTTGTGCAGCGGCTGGCAGCGAGCCGGTCGGCGCGCTCAGGTGACGGCCACCCGCTTGGAACGGTGCGCCATGCGCTTGGCGATCACGGCGCCGAGCGCCATCGCGATGTCCAGCGCCATGTTGGGCTGGCGGTTCGACATCTCGGTAAATCGCACCGCGGTGAGGCGCCACACGCGCCCCGCACCCGTGACCACCACGTTCGCCGCATGCGGTTCGCGCGAAAAGAACGAGCCTTCACCCACCACCGAGCCCGGCGACAGCACGGCCAGGCGCATCTGCTCCTTGCTGCTGACGCGGTGCACGCTGACAGCACCGCTTTCGATGAAGAACACCGAGCGGTCGTGCGTGCCCTGCGAGATCAGCACGTCGCCGATGCCGGTTTCGATGGGCTGCAGGTAACCCGCGAGCGTGTCCCATTGCGCGACGCTCAAGGTCAGCGCGAACGCGTCGGCGCTCAGGTTCTCCGCGATGGCGCGGCTCAGGTTCTGGATGGACATGTTTTTCTCGACCCCCGCAAGTGAGTCGAAGTATCCGCGAAGGCCCCGCGATTCGGCTACAACTGTTTACGCTTTCCCACGGGAAGCGCACGCATGTGTCGCTATTTCCCGATACAGAAGCGCGAAAAGATGACACCCAGCAGGTCGTCCGCGCCGAACTCGCCGGTGATCTCGTTGAGCGCGTTCTGCGCCAGCCGCAGCTCCTCGGCCAGCAGATCGAGCAACTGGGCCTGCGCCGCCAGGTGGGCCGCGGCCAATGCGAGGTGCGTCTCGACCCGGGCAAGCGCCTGCACGTGGCGCGCGCGCGCCAGGTAGACGCCCTCGGGCACGGCCTGCCAGCCGGCCATCGCCAGCAGCTGATCGCGCAGCGCCTCGATGCCCGCACCGGTCTTGGCCGACAGGGCGATGCCTTCGGTCGGCGGCTTGGCCGACGCGGCAGCGTCCTGCTTGTTCCACACGTCGAGCACCGGCACGCTGGCCGGCAGCTTGCGCCGCAGGCCGGCCAGGATCTCGGCGTCGGCGGCGGCGTAGTCGGGCTGGCCGGCGCGCGTCAGGTCGTGCAGGAAGAGCACGGCGTCGGCGGTTTCGATCTGCCCCCAGGCGCGCGCCACGCCGATCTGCTCGACTTCGTCGGTGCTCTCGCGCAGGCCGGCCGTGTCGGCCACATGCAGCGGCACGCCGTGGATCTGGATGGTCTGCGAGACCACGTCGCGCGTGGTGCCCGCGATGGCGCTCACGATGGCCAGCTCGGCACCGGCCAGCGCGTTGAGCAGCGAACTCTTGCCCGCGTTGGGCTGGCCCGCGATCACCACCTTGATGCCTTCGCGCAGCAACGCCCCTTGTTTGGCGCGCTGCTGCACGGCAGCCAGTTGCACCTGCAGCCGCTCCAGCTGGCCCGTGGCGTCAGCTTTCTGGAGGAAGTCGATCTCTTCCTCGGGGAAGTCGAGTGTGGCCTCGACCAGCATGCGCAGGTGGATCAGCGCATCGCGCAGCGTGTGGATTTCGCGCGAGAAGGCGCCTGACAGCGAGCGCCCGGCGCTGCGCGCGGCGGCCTCGGTGCTCGCGTCGATCAGGTCGGCGATGGCCTCGGCCTGAGCCAGGTCGATCTTGCCGTTGAGGAAGGCGCGCTGGCTGAACTCGCCCGGCTCGGCCACGCGCAAGCCGGGCAGGCGCGGACGGCCGGTGGTCGCGTTGATCTCGGCCGCCGCCTCGAGGCAGCGCGACAGCAGCAGCTGCAGCACGACCGGGCCGCCGTGCGCCTGCAGTTCCAGCACGTCTTCCCCGGTGTAGGAATGCGGCGTCGGGAAATGGATCGCCAGGCCATGGTCGACCGGCTCACCCTGCGCATCGCGAAAGGGCAGGTAGGTGGCTTCGCGCGGCTTGAGCGCACGAGCGCACAGCGCCTCGACCAGCGGCGCCAGCCGGGCGCCCGACACGCGAACGATGCCGACCGCCCCGCGCCCCGGGGCGGTGGCGATGGCGACGATGGGATCGGTGGTGCGGGCGAGGGTCATGACAGCGCGATTCTTTCAGCAAAAAGCAAAGGGCCGCGAATGCGGCCCTTTGCGGGTGACGGTGGCCGGCGGGCTTACTTGCCCAGCACGCCCAGCCGCTTGTTGATGAACCACTGCTGCGCGATCGACAGCACGTTGTTCGTGATCCAGTACAGCACCAGGCCGGCCGGGAAGAAGATGAACATCACGCTGAAGGCCAGCGGCATGATCCACATCAGCTTGGCCTGCATCGGATCGGGTGGCGTCGGGTTGAGCCAGGTCTGGAACAGCGACGTGGCCGTCATCACGATCGGCAGGATGTACCAGGGATCGGGTGCCGACAGGTCGGTGATCCAGCCGAGCCACGGGGCGTGGCGCATTTCAACCGACGACAGCAGCACCCAGTACAGCGCGATGAACACCGGGATCTGGATCACGATGGGGAAGCAGCCGCCCATCGGATTGACCTTCTCGGTCTTGTAGATCCGCATCATTTCCTGCTGCATCTCTTGCGGCTTGTCCTTCAGCCGCTCGCGCATTTCCATGATCTTCGGGTTGATGGCCTTCATCTTGGCCATGCTGGCGTAGGCCTTGGCGTTGAGCCAGTAGAAGGCCGCCTTCAGCAGCACCACCAGCGCCACGATCGACCAGCCCCAGTTGCCCAGGATGCCGTGCAGCTGGGTGAGCAGCCAGTACAGCGGCTTGGAGATGATCGCGAAGATGCCGTAGTCCTTCACCAGGTCCAGGCCCGGGGCGATGGCTTCGAGCTTCTTTTCTTCTTCGGGGCCGGCGAACAGCGCGCTGTTCACGACCTGCGTGGCGCCTGGGGCGATCTTCGGCAGCGTGGCCACCATGGCGACGGTGAAGAGGTTGTCGCCCAGGTCCTTCACGCGGAATTCGCGGCGCAGCTGTTCGCTGGCCGGGTCGCCCTTGAGCAGCCAGGCCGACGCGAAGTAGTGCTGCACCATCGCGATCCAGCCGTCGTTGGCCGGCGGCGGCGGCTCGACCTTGCCCTTGGCGATGTCCTTGAAGTCGAGCTTGTGGAACTTCTTCTCGTTGGTGTACGCGGCCGGGCCGGTGAAGGTGTTGGTGCCGAACATCGTGCTGCTTGCCACGGTACCGTGGCGCAGCAGCTGCATGTACAGCTGTGCGTCGCGCGGCTGGTCGCTCACGTTGACCACTTCGTGGCGCACGCCGATGACGTAGTCGTCACGCTTGAACACGTAGGTCTTGATGTACTTCAGGCCACCGACCGCGGCGCTTTCGAAGCTCACTTCAAGCGTGTTCTGGCCGTCGGCCATCGCGCGCGGGCCGGCCTTCGGCGTCATGGCCGTCAGGTGGTTGGGGAAGGCTTCGCCGGCCACGGGGTTCAGCAGGCCGGTCTGGGCGACATAGCGCGTGGCGGGCGAACCGTTCTCGAACAGCACGACGCGCTTGGTGCGGTCGGCTTCGTCGTACTTGAGCAGTTCGAGGTGATTGACCGTGGCGCCTTCGCTGTCGATCGTTGCCTTGAACAGGTCGGTGGTCACCACGACCTGCTCGCGCGGCGCGGCCGGGGCCGCCTGCGTGGGCACCGCGCCGGCCGTGGCGCCGGCGGAAGCGGTCGGCACGCCGTTGTTGACGGCAGGCGAGCCGACGGCCGGCGCCGTGGCGGCGGGCTTGGTCGACGGCAGGAAGGTCGGCTTGTTGCCGTTGAAGACCTGCCATTGGTCCCACAGCAGCACGAGCGAGAAACCAAAAATCACCCACAGGATCGTGCGGCGGATATCGTTCATGACGAAGACTTCTTGTCGGAGGAGAGAAGAGACGAAAACAGCGATCCTGACCGCTCAGTGCGACGCTGTGATTTCGGTGGAACCGGATCGTGGCCGCCCTGGCACCAGGGCTGGCAGCGCGCGATGCGGTGCAGAGTCAGGTAGCTGCCCTTGAGCGCCCCGTGCACTTCCAGCGCCTCGATCGAATACACCGAGCAGGTCGGCGTGAAGCGGCACGACTGGCCGAGCCACGGGCTCAGCAGCAGGCGGTAGCCCTTCACGAGGCCGATCAGCAGGCGTTTCATGGGGAGGCGGGTGCAGGGGAAGCAGCAGCCGGTGCCGGCGGACGCCCGGCGCGTGCCAGCAGTTGCTGGAGCTCGGCGCGCACGGCGGCCTTGAGCT
The DNA here is from genome assembly GCF_003581445.1 of Acidovorax cavernicola. Lineage (NCBI taxonomy): Bacteria > Pseudomonadati > Pseudomonadota > Betaproteobacteria > Burkholderiales > Comamonadaceae > Acidovorax > Acidovorax cavernicola. The sequence continues at coordinate 7,268 of NZ_QXMN01000070.1, forward strand.
TGTCCGAAGAGGCGCTCACGAACGCCTTGCGATCAAAACCGGCGCGCAGGCGCACCACGTGCGCGGCACGCGGCAAGACAACGCCGGGAGCGGCGCTCACGGTGTAGATCTGGCGCTTGATCGCGTTGCGCGTCACCGCGCGGCGTGCCCAGCGCTTGGGCACCATGGCGCCCAGCCAGACCTCATCGGACGGAAACAGCGAAGCTGCGCCCGATGCAGAAACATCGAGCGCACAGCGGTGCAATGCGAAATGGGCAGTGCGCGCCACGGTGGCACCTGCGAGGACGGCCTGGAATTGCGCGCGGGTCTTGAGCCGCTGCATGGAGGCCGGGCCGTGTACGTCGCTGCTGGCGGGGCCAGGCGCAGGGGCTGCGGGAGCCCGCGCGGACGTGTCGGCGGCTGGCAACGGCAGGTGGTGTGCCGTCAGACGGCCAGGCGCTTGCGGCCCTTGGCGCGGCGTGCGTTGATCACGGCGCGGCCGCCACGGGTCTTCATGCGGACCAGAAAGCCGTGGGTACGGGCGCGGCGGACTTTGGATGCTTGGTAAGTGCGTTTCATGATGGTTTCCTGATTCCCTGTTTGCGCCGGTTTCCGCATGAAGGCATGCAAAAACCCGGCGAGCGCTGGGGAGCGTGTTTCGGAGGACCCCCGAAAGACGCTGTGAAGGCTTTTCAGGGAAACCCGCAATTATCGCAAACATTGGCCGCCGGAACAATCTTCGACTGGATTTGCGGGCCTTTCCCTGTGCACTGCAGCATGTGGATAAGTTTTTGACAAGTTAGAATGCCCAGCGCCTTCCAGCAGAGAATATCCACAATACCTATACAAGAAATGCCCGAGGGTTCCATCACTTTTTCAAACGCCCATGTCGACTGACGGCATCGGTGAAAGCCTGTGGCAGGCCTGCGTCGACCAGCTCGCGCAGGAACTGTCCGAGCAGCAGTTCAATACCTGGATCAAGCCCCTCCACGCGCAGGTCGCCGACGACCTGTCGCGCATGACGGTGTTCGTCGCCAACCGCTTCAAGCTCGACTGGATCCGTGCCCAGTACGCCGGCAAGATCGCGGCCATGGCGGAGAAGATGTACGGCCAGCCGGTCGCCATTGAGTTAGCGCTCGCTCCGCGTGAAGCGCCCGTGCGTGTTGCACCTGTGGCCGTCATGGCCGAAACAGACGTGCCGCGCGACGTGGCCGGGCCGGGCGAGGAACCGGCCGCCGCCGGCTTCAAGAACCGCCTGAATTCGGGGCTCACGTTCGACACCCTGGTCGAGGGCACGGCCAACCGCATGGCGCGCGCCGCGGCCATGCACGTGGCCGGCATGCCGGGCCATCTGTACAACCCGCTTTTCATCTACGGCGGCGTCGGCCTGGGCAAGACCCACCTGATGCACGCTGTGGGCAACCGGCTGCTGGCCGACCGCACCGACGCCAAAGTTCTCTACATCCACGCGGAGCAGTTCGTGTCGGATGTGGTCAAGGCCTATCAGCGCAAGACTTTCGATGAGTTCAAGGAACGCTACCACTCGCTCGATCTGCTGCTGATCGACGACGTGCAGTTCTTCGCCAACAAGGACCGCACGCAGGAAGAGTTCTTCAACGCGTTCGAGGCCCTGCTGGCCAAGAAATCGCACATCGTGATGACCAGCGACACCTATCCCAAGGGGCTGGCGGACATCCACGAACGGCTGGTGTCGCGCTTCGATTCGGGCCTCACGGTGGCGATCGAGCCGCCCGAACTCGAGATGCGCGTGGCGATCCTGATCAACAAGGCCCGCGTCGAAGGCGCCGAAATGCCCGAGGAAGTCGCCTTCTTCGTGGCCAAGAACGTGCGCTCCAACGTGCGCGAGCTCGAAGGCGCCCTGCGCAAGATCCTGGCGTACTCGCGCTTCAACCAGAAGGAGATCTCGATCGCCCTGGCGCGCGAGGCGCTGCGCGACCTGCTGTCGATCCAGAATCGGCAGATCTCGGTCGAAAATATCCAGAAGACGGTGGCCGATTACTACAAGATCAAGGTCGCCGACATGTACAGCAAGAAACGCCCGGCCAGCATTGCGCGGCCACGGCAGATCGCGATGTACCTGGCCAAGGAGCTCACGCAGAAGAGCCTGCCGGAAATCGGCGAGCTGTTCGGCGGTCGCGACCACACGACGGTGCTCCACGCGGTGCGCAAGATCTCGGGCGAGCGACAGCAGCTCACCGAACTCAACCAGCAGCTGCACGTCCTCGAACAGACCCTCAAAGGCTGAAGCCGAATGTCATCAAGGATGCCCCTCGCGACAGCGGAGAATGGCGTCCTGAAAGCTGATTCAAAGAGATAAGAGAAGAGGAAGAAGACATGATCGTTTTGAAGGCAACCCAGGACAAAGTTCTTGCCGCGCTGCAATCGGTGGCCGGCATCGTGGAACGGCGTCATACCCTGCCGATCTTGGCCAATGTGTTGATCCGCAAGACCGGCGGCCAGCTGCAGCTGACCACCAGCGACCTCGAGATCCAGATCCGCACCACCGCCGAACTGGGCGGCGACGAGGGCAACTTCACCACCACCATCGGCGCGCGCAAGCTGATCGACATCCTGCGCACCATGCCGGCCGACCAGACCGTGAGCCTGGAGTCGAGCGCCAGCAAGCTCGTGCTCAAGGGCGGCAAGAGCCGCTTCACGCTGCAGTCGCTGCCCGCCGAAGACTTCCCGCTGGTGCAGGAAGCCGCCAATTTCGGCCCCGTGTTCAGCGTGCCGCAAAAGACGCTGAAGGACCTGCTCTCGCAGGTCTCGTTCGCGATGGCCGTGCACGACATCCGTTACTACCTGAACGGCATCCTGTTCGTGGCTGAAGGCAAGCAGCTGAGCCTGGTGGCCACCGACGGCCACCGCCTGGCGTTCTCGTCGGCCATGCTCGACGTCGAGGTGCCCCGACAAGAAGTCATCCTGCCGCGCAAGACCGTGCTCGAAATGCAGCGCCTGCTGTCGGATGCCGAAGGCGCCATCGAGATGCAGTTCGCGAACAACCAAGCCAAATTCAGCTTCGGCGGCATGGAGTTCGTCACCAAGCTGGTCGAGGGCAAGTTCCCCGACTACAACCGCGTGATTCCCAAGAACCACAAGAACACGGTCACGCTCGGCCGCGCGCCGCTGTTGGCCAGCCTGCAGCGCACCGCCATCCTGACCAGCGAGAAATTCAAGGGCGTGCGCCTGAACATCGAGCCGGGCACGCTGCGCATCGCGTCGAACAACGCCGAGCAGGAAGAAGCCCAGGACGAGCTCGACATCGACTACGGCGGCGACAGCATCGAAATCGGCTTCAACGTGACCTACCTGATCGACGCGCTGTCGAACATGGACCAGGACATGGTCAAGCTGGACCTGGCCGACTCCAACAGCTCGGCCTTGTTAACCATCCCCGAGAACGCATCTTTCAAGTACGTCGTGATGCCGATGCGCATCTAGACCCAGGAAAACACAGCGCCTTGCGCACACAACCCGCGGCCCTCCGCGGGTTTGCGCTTTCAAGAGGCGGCGAATTGAGCTTTTTGAGAGCCCGAAAAATCACGGGAAACCCGTGAGAGACAGAGGAATATCCGAATGAGTGCAGAAGAGAACAAGCCCGAAGTGCCGCACACCGAGCCGGTCTACACCCCCGAAATCCAGATCACGGCGCCCGAAGGCGCCCCCGCCGACGCCAGCTACGGCGAAGGCGCGATCACGATCCTCGAAGGCCTGGAAGCCGTGCGCAAGCGCCCCGGCATGTACATCGGCGACACCTCCGACGGCACGGGCCTGCACCACCTCGTGTTCGAGGTCGTCGACAACTCCATCGACGAAGCACTCGCCGGCTTCTGCGACGACATCGTCGTGACCATCCACTCCGACAACTCGATCTCCGTCACCGACAACGGCCGCGGCATCCCGACCGGCGTGAAGATGGACGACAAGCACGAGCCCAAGCGCTCGGCCGCCGAGATCGCGCTCACCGAACTGCACGCCGGCGGCAAGTTCAACCAGAACAGCTACAAGGTCTCGGGCGGCCTGCACGGCGTGGGCGTCTCGTGCGTGAACGCGCTGAGCGTGAAGCTGCGCCTGATCGTGCGCCGCGAAGGCAAGATCCACGAACTCGAATTCAGCCGCGGCTTCGTGCAGAACCGCCTGCTCGAGACGGTGAGCGGCGTCGAAGTCTCCCCGATGAAGATCGTGGGCGACACCGACAAGCGCGGCACCGAAGTGCACTTCCTGCCCGACACGGAAATCTTCAAGGAAAACAACGATTTCCACTACGAGATCCTGAGCAAGCGCCTGCGCGAGCTGAGCTTCCTGAACAACGGCGTGCGCATCCGCCTGCTCGACGAACGCACCGGCAAGGAAGACGACTTCTCCGGCGCCGGCGGCGTGCGCGGCTTCGTGGAGTTCATCAACAAGGGCAAGACCGTCCTGCACCCGAACTCGTTCTATGCCGCGGGCGAAAAGCCGGCCGACTCCTACGGCGGCATCCCAGGCACGCACATCGGCGTCGAAGTGGCGATGCAGTGGAACAGCGGCTACAACGAGCAGGTGCTGTGCTTCACCAACAACATCCCGCAGCGTGACGGCGGCACCCACCTCACCGGCCTGCGCGCCGCGATGACCCGCGTCATCAACAAGTACATCGAAGAGAACGAGCTGGCCAAGAAGGCCAAGGTCGAAGTCACGGGTGACGACATGCGCGAAGGCCTGTGCTGCGTGCTGAGCGTGAAGGTGCCCGAGCCCAAGTTCTCCAGCCAGACCAAGGACAAGCTGGTGTCCAGCGAAGTGCGCGCGCCGGTGGAGGACATCGTCGGCCGCCTGCTCACCGACTACCTGCAGGAGCGCCCGAACGACGCCAAGATCATCTGCGGCAAGATCATCGAGGCCGCCCGCGCCCGTGAAGCCGCCCGCAAGGCCCGCGAAATGACGCGCCGCAAGGGCGTGCTCGACGGCATGGGCCTGCCGGGCAAGCTGGCCGACTGCCAGGAAAAGGACCCCGCCCTGTGCGAAGTCTACCTGGTGGAGGGTGACTCCGCCGGCGGCTCCGCCAAGCAGGGCCGCGACCGGAAGTTCCAGGCCATCCTGCCGCTGCGCGGCAAGATCCTGAACGTCGAGAAGGCGCGCTACGAGAAGCTGCTGACCAGCAACGAAATTCTCACGATGATCACCGCGCTGGGCACCGGCATCGGCCGCGCCGGCGCGAGCACGCCGGGCGGCGGCGCGGACGATTTCAACGTCGCCAAGCTGCGCTACCACCGCATCATCATCATGACCGACGCCGACGTGGACGGCGCGCACATCCGCACGCTGCTGCTCACGTTCTTCTACCGGCAGATGCCGGAGCTGGTCGAGCGCGGCCACATCTACATCGCGCAGCCGCCGCTGTACAAGGTGAAGGTCGGCAAGGAAGAGCAGTACCTGAAGGACGGCCCCGCGCTCGACGCCTTCCTGCTCAAGGTGGCACTGAAGGACGCGAGCATCGAGACCGGCGGCAGCGCCTCGACCACGCTGTCGGGCGACACGCTGGCCGAACTGGCGCGCAAGCACCAGGTGGCCGAGGCCGTGATTGCGCGCCTGCGCAACTTCATGGACGCCGAAGCGCTGCGCGCCATCGCCGACGGCGTGGCGCTCGACCTCGACACCCCGCCCGCCGCCGAAGCCTCGGCCGTGGCGCTGCAGGCCAAGCTGCGCGAACTCAACACGACCGGCGTGCCGGCCGAGGTGAGCAGCGAATTCGACGCCCGCACCGACAAGCCGCTGCTGCGCATCAGCCGCCGCCACCACGGCAACATCAAGTCCAGCGTGATCTCGCAGGACTTCGTGCACGGCGCCGACTACGAAGCGCTGGCCCAGGCCGCCAACACCTTCCGCGGTCTGCTGAGCAGCGAAGGCGCACTGGTCAAGCGCGGCGAGGGCGAACGCGCCAAGGAAGAAAAGGTCGACGACTTCCGCCAGGCCATGAAGTGGCTGATCGGCGAAGCCGAGCGCTCCACCGCACGCCAGCGCTACAAGGGTCTGGGCGAGATGAACCCCGAGCAGCTGTGGGAAACCACCATGGACCCGAACGTGCGCCGCCTGCTGAAGGTGCAGATCGACGACGCGATCGAGGCCGACCGCGTGTTCACGATGCTGATGGGCGACGAGGTGGAACCGCGCCGCGAGTTCATCGAGCAGAACGCGCTGCGCGCGGCGAACATCGACGTCTGATCGTGTAGGTTCTCAGAATAGATGCAAACATTCTCACGATTTGCAAATCTGGCCGCTCGCCGCCACGAGAACCGTGTCGCAGGGACGCGGCAGGAATCCTCGCGTACGACTACGGCGGGCCAGAAGGAGAGTCATCCTTCGACGGACCGGAGCCTCGAAGACTAGTGCTTCTGCGTCGATTTCGAGGCCGAGCGCCCCGCCCATTGTTGAGAAATCAACCCCGGCGCTCGCACGCTGACCAACCAGATTTAACTTCAGAAAAGAAGCATGGCAAGCCTCCGGCGCTAAGCGCGGAACAGCGACCTTCGGCTGCATGTCCGTGATCCGAACGGACTGCTGTGTCGCCTCTCTCGCGGACGGGCGGTTACGGGAGACTTGTCGCCGCCTTGGACAGAATAAGTCGAAAAGTGCAGCCGAAGCCGGGAACGTTTTGAAGGGAAATCTGCCCGCTCATGGCGAGCCGCTACTGTCTTGACGAACGCCAATCCTAGTCCGACAAGGGCTCGAAGATCGAGACCTGCTTGTCCGAGGCAATGCCGGCCCCTTGATCCTGAACACGAATCGCCCATGTATTCTCGTGCGACTCGACAGCGCAACTGAACGCTTCTTGCAGGCTTCTCGAGTCGATCATTGCCTCGACTTGTTGCGGCGGCGTGCTTCCCAAGTGTCGTCAATGCATTCGAGCAGGACGTCTGCGAGGTGCAAGGCGCCAGGCGACACGGCTGCTACTGCGCCCGCACCAGTTGAATGAAGCGCTCCGACAGCCGTTGCTCGGTGAGCTACAGATGCCGCTTCATGCAGCCTGCAAGGAAACATCGCAAGATCGGCTGCGATCGTGGATCGGATGCAGCGAGAGAGTCGCAGACACCATCAACCCCCCGTGATCACACTGTCGGCGACTCTGGACCAACTGAAGAGTTGAACGAGATCGGGGTTTCCGAGGAAATCTTTGAATGCACGCTGCGGCTCAGCCCTCCGCTATCAGTCCAGGATCGAATTCCTTGTTCTCCAGCTCCCCGTGCTAGTCAAGTGGCCGCGCGAATCGCAGCCCCCAGCAGGCGTCGATCTGATAGTTGAAGCTGTCGTTCGCATCCCTTGGATTTTAAGTAGCCCGAAAGTTCTCGACCACCGGGTGCTTTGCCCGTTGCCTTCGTTCGGATCCCTTATTCATGGGAGGTGGTTGGTAGTCACTGCTATAGATAGAAAACAAATTGAAGCACATACTTATCCCCGAATTGAGGGCAAGAAGTAAAAAGTTCGAGCATGGATTGTCGGCAGTGCCGATGCCGACTCCGAAGCTGACGACAGAAGGGTGCAGCCGATCATGGCGGGCAAGGCTTCTCGTCGATCAGCTTGCCGGTCAGGTTGAAGGTCTGCGTGATGTGTTGAAGAGGGACGTCGATGTCGCATTCATCCGGAGTTGTTGCCCGCTGGCTTGGCGTGGGTTGCTTTTCCTTGCTCTTCTCGGCGATAAGTTTGGCGCAGTCACAGGCCATTGTGTGGTCGGACACAGCTGCAGGCATGACATTGACCGAATCCCTGAATGCATTGCGCCGGACGGCCTCGGTCCGGCCGGAGATAGGGGTGGAACTCGATGCCGCGCGCAATCGGTTGGCTCTTGTCTTCGTGCCTGGGATTCTTGGCTCCGAGCTCACAGCGCCTGATGGGCTGAATATTTTCGGTCGCCTGGAAAATCCAGGTTCCCTTATTTCTCGTCTGGAGCTTCCCGAGGGGCTGGTGGACGAGCAAGCCGAGTCCGGAGTAAAGGCGTCGCTCTTACGGTCAATCGGGCCGATGGATTTTTACGGCGACGCCTTTTCAGCAATCGAACAATGGGGCGCGAACAACGGCATCAAGGTGCTGGCCTGCGGCTACGACTGGCGCCGAGATATCCGTTCCGGCGCGCGCGATCTCGACCGATGCATCTCCAATCTGGAAGCGAAGTACTCTGACTTAGTGATCGTCGCTCACAGCATGGGCGGTCTCGTCAGTTGGACTTGGGCCGACAGGCACGCACGTGGCGAATACGGGCGTGGTCGCCGTGTGCTGCAGCTGACAGTGCTCGGGTCGCCCCTACGCGGCAGCTGCGAGATCGTGCGCATGGTGCAAAGTGGCTACATTCAACCTGCACGGGACGATCAGTTGCAAGTGCGAACCACCCTGAAGGCACTGACCTCTTGGACGGAAAAATTGGCCGACGCGTTCCAGAACGGCGTCGCCGCCCAGTTCACGCAAGGCATCCGTCCCTTGCTGCTGAGCTGGCCGGGCGCTATCGAACTCAGCCCTCCGCCTTCCAACAACGGGGACATCGTTTCTTGCGTTGGCGTACCGGCGGGGGATGATCAGCCCGCAGGAACACCGGCGACCAGCTACTACGATGTCGCGTTCTGGAGCCTCCCGGCCGGGCGGCAAATGCTGCGCAAGGGCGGGGGTCCCGAGAGCTACACACTTCCCGCCTCATTGCCCAAGGTGCTTGCGAAGGCACGAGAGTTTCGGTCACAGTTCCAGCCTGCGCCCTTGGAGTATCCCACCTGGTTGTACTTTTCGCGCATCTGGAAGGTGCCTGATCAGGCCGGCTATCGGGCTCCCTACATCTCTGAGTTCGACCAATGGGGGTCAACTTGGGGGGACGGGCGCGTCCCCTATACGAGTGCCATGAACCAGCCGGTTGCTGAGATCTTCACACGGCGAATGGGTGTCGAGAGCGTCCATGGCAACCTTCCGGGCGACCCCAACTTCTTCGATGACTATTTCGGCAACCATCTCCCGCAGGCGCTTGCCGCCGTCTGGCTTTCCGATACCGCCTTGATCGCAACCACCCGTCCCGACTGGATGGCAGCCATTGCGAAGTTCATGCCGAATGGGCCGGACTCCAACCAAGTACGCGTAGCGTTGGAGCCGCAAGGAAAGGCGGGGAAGGAATCACAACTGCTTCGCAGTGCGCTTACCTCCATCTCCAACTTCAACGCACTCCTATGCCTGAAACGCGGTGACTGCACGACTACTTATTCAGCGGCCAAGGCGAAGGTCGCTGCGACGCCGGCCGCGAGTCGCAGCGCCGTCGCGCTGAAGCAATATGGGGGCGTTGCACGCACTTTAGGTCAGGAGAATCCTGACTTTGCATTTGCGGAGGGCAATCGTGGCTTGGCCCTTGCTCGCCAGCTCGACTGGAAGGCTGCGTCAATGAGCCTCGCGCGAGCCGAAACCGGTGTCAAGGAACTTGAAGCGATCAAGGAGCAGTTGTCCAAGCCCGAAGTGGATTTCGCGAGTACGTTACGCAGAAACCTTGGTAAGTCGCTTATTGAATCGGGACAATGCAGGGAAGCGGAGCCATACCTGCGCGCGGCCGCCAATAGTTGGTTCTATGCCAAGGAGGCTCTGGCCAAGCCTTGCAACGATGTCGAATCGGGACTGCAGTACTGCTTTGACCGAGGTGATTTCTGTCGAACGACGCGCAGATGAATGAGGGAAATACTCCTATGCGGATATGCCCAGACGGGCATGTAAGCCATATCTTGACCAAGATGTCTAAGGTGTTGGGTTTTCATCAGGCAATAAGACTTCGCCTCGTTTCTCAGGACATGACAAGAATCGGATTAGCCCCCGAGAAGCGCGCGAGAAGTTGTTCTTGATGGATATCCAATACACGTCACCGGCCGCGCCGAATGCCGGCGTGCGCCAAGGAGGGGTCCACCAAGGGGAGCATGACGGCAGCCTGAAAGTGAGGCTAACTCGCCAGATTCGGCGTCTGGGTGAGGCTGCGCAAACAGCCGCTGTCGGGCCGGAAGCAGTCGTGGGAACGGCATTGGCCGAATGGTGCAGTCAGGACTACCCAGCGCTGCCAGCACCTGACTTGAAGTTCTCGCGGAGGCTCGCCAAGAAAATCCAGCTTCAAGAGTTTGTGCAGACCTTGCGCGCACTGAATTTCCTGGAAGCGTCTTACTGGCTGAGTTCGGCGTATGCAATGCTTTCAGACGATGCCTATCGCAAGAAGCTAGCCATGTTCTTTACGCCCGTGTCCATCACGGGTGGATTGCTCGAAGATTTAGCTGCCCAGGGGTGTCCGCGCCGAAGTAGAACTGAGCCACCGCGCCGCTTGAATCGTGAGCCAGGGGTGGAAGCCGACGCAGCAATGGTCGGCTGTGGATAAGTGTATGTCTTGCCTTGTTCTGTGACCTCCTTTCGCT
>NZ_QXMN01000171.1:0-1950 GCF_003581445.1 Acidovorax cavernicola
GAGGAAGACGCGGTGGAAGTCCACCGCGTCTTCCTCGAAGCCGTAGCACGGCGTCAGGTCGAGCCCGCCGCCGAACCAGCGCGTGGGCGCCTGGCCCGGATGGCCGGCGGAAATCATGCGCACGTTCATGTGCACCGTCGGCACATAGGGGTTGCGCGGGTGGAACACCAGCGACACGCCCATGGCCTCGAACGGCGCGCCCGCGAGTTCGGGGCGGTGCTGCGTGGCCGAAGGCGGCAGCTGGGCGCCACGCACATGCGAGAAGCCGCAGCCCGCGCGCTCGAACACGCGGCCGCCCTCCATGATGCGCGTGATGCCCTCGCCCTGCAGGCGTTCCTCGGGCCCCTTGGCCCAGGCGTCAGCCAGGAAACGCCCGCCGCCCTCGCCTTCCACGCCTTCGAGCGCCGTGGTGATGGCGTCCTGCAGGCCCGTCAGGTAGGCGCGCACATCGTGCACGCTGACCGGCGTTTCGCTGATTGCTTGCACGCGCCGCACCTCAGCTCTTGATGGCGCGAAAACCGATGTCGCGGCGGTACTGCATGCCATCGAAATGGATGCTGCGCGCCACGTCATAGACGCGCACCTGCGCCTGCTTGACGCTGTCGGCCAGCGCGGTCACGCACAGCACGCGTCCGCCCGTCACCTGGGGCACGCCGTCGACCAGCGCAGTGCCCGCATGGAAGACCATGGCGTCGTCGGTTTCGGCCGGCAGGCCGCTGATCGCATCGCCCTTGCGCGGTGCTTCGGGATAGCCGTAGGCGGCCATCACCACGCCCAGCGCCGTGCGGCGGTCCCACTCAAGCTCGATCTGGTCGAGCTTGCCGTCCACCGCGGCGGTCATGACGTCGACCAGATCGCTCTTGAGGCGCATCATGATCGGCTGGGTTTCGGGGTCGCCCATGCGGCAGTTGAATTCCAGCGTCTTCACATGGCCCGCAGGGTCGATCATCAGGCCCGCGTACAGGAAGCCCGTGAACGGAATGCCGTCGCGCTCCATGCCGCGGATGGTCGGCAGGATGATTTCGCGCATCGCGCGCGCATGCACGTCGGCCGTGACCACGGGTGCGGGCGAGTAGGCGCCCATGCCGCCGGTGTTCGGGCCTTCGTCGCCGTCCTTCAGACGCTTGTGGTCCTGGCTGGTCGCGAGCGCGAGCACGTTCTTGCCGTCGCACAGCACGATGAAGCTGGCTTCCTCGCCTTCGAGGAATTCCTCGATCACCACGCGCGCGCCGCCGTCGTTGTGGCTCACGCCATATTTGTTGTCGACCAGCATGAAGTCGACCGCGTCGTGCGCTTCCTGTGCCGTGAGCGCCACGACCACGCCCTTGCCCGCGGCCAGGCCGTCGGCCTTGACGACGATGGGCGCGCCCAGGCGGTCGATATAGGCATGGGCCAGCGCCGGGTCGCTGAAGGTGTTATAGGCTGCCGTGGGAATGCCATGGCGCGCCATGAAGGCCTTGGAGAAAGCCTTGGAGCTTTCCAGCTGCGCCGCGGCCTTGGTCGGGCCGAACACCTTGAGCCCGTGGGCACGGAATTCGTCGACCACGCCGGCCGCGAGCGGCGCTTCGGGGCCGACCACGGTCAGCCCCACTTTTTCGGCCTGCGCCCATTCGCGCAGGGCCACGACATCGGTCAGGTCCAGGTTTTCGAGCTTGCCGCCCGCCAACGCCGTACCACCGTTGCCCGGTGCAACATACACCTTGGTGGACTTGGGCGATTGCGCCATTTTCCACGCCAAAGCGTGCTCACGGCCTCCGCCGCCAATCACAAGAATTTTCATAAGTCTGCGTTGTGGTAAACGTCTTGAACGTCGTCCAGGTCTTCGATCATGTCCAGCAGCTTTTGCATGCGGGTCGCGTCATCGCCTTCGAGGGCGATGGTGTTTTCAGGGCGCATGGTCACTTCCGCCACTTCTGGCTTGAGGCCTGCGGCTTCCAGTGCGTTGCGTAC
>NZ_QXMN01000172.1:0-1930 GCF_003581445.1 Acidovorax cavernicola
CGCCTGGCCCTCACGGTGCCGCTGGCCGTGCTGGCCATGGCCCTGACCGTCGTCATCGCCCTGCTCGTGGGCGTGACGGCCGCCGCGCGCCACAACAAGCTGGGCGACGTGGGCCTCATGGGCATGGCCCAGGTCGGCATCGCCATTCCCAACTTCTGGTTCGCCATTCTGCTGATCCTGGTGTTCTCGGTGCAGCTGCAGTGGTTCTCCGCCGGCGGCTTCGAGGGCTGGGGCGAAGGCATCTTCGCGGGGCTGAAGTCGCTGCTCTTGCCCGCCCTGTCGCTGGCGGTAGTGCAGGCGGCGATCCTGGCGCGCATCACCCGCTCGGCCGTGCTCGAAGTGATGCGCGAAGATTTTGTGCGCACCGCGCGCGCCAAGGGCGTGTCGCAGCGCATGGTGCTGTGGACCCACGTGCTGCGCAACGCGATGATCCCCGTCATCACGGTGATGGGCATGCAGTTCTCCGAGCTGCTGGCCGGCACCATCGTGGTGGAGAACGTGTTCTACCTGCCGGGGCTGGGCCGGCTGATCTTCCAGGCCATCAGCAACCGCGACCTGATCGTGGTGCGCAACTGCGTGATGCTGCTGGCAGCCATGGTCGTCATCGTGAACTTCGTGGTCGACGTGCTGTACGCCGTGATCGACCCGCGCATCAAGGCGAGCGACATATGAGCGCCCCCCTCTCTCCTTCTCTGTCTTCTCCGCCTTCTTCGGTGCCCACCTCCTCCGCGCCCCCCGCGCCCGGCTTCTGGCGCCGCGCCGTGCACCACCGCAGCTTCGTCATCGGCGGCGTGCTCGCCCTGCTGTTGCTGCTGGCCGCCCTGGTCTCCTTCGTCTGGACGCCCTGGTCGCCCTACGCGATGGACATGGCCAACAAGATGCAGGGCCCCTCGGCCACGCACTGGCTGGGCACCGACGCCTTCGGGCGCGACGTGGCCTCGCTGCTGCTGGTGGGCGCGCGTGCCTCCATCCTCGTGGGCCTGATCGCCGTGGGCATCGGCCTGGTGGTGGGCACGGCCCTGGGCCTGCTGGCCGCCGCCCGGCGCGGCTGGGTGGAAGAAGCCATCATGCGCTTTGCCGACTTCTCGCTGGCCTTCCCCGCGATCCTCTCGGCCATCATGATGACGGCCGTGTTCGGCGCGGGCATCGTCAACGCGATCATCGCCATCGGCATCTACAACATCCCGACGTTCGCACGCATCACGCGTGCCTCGGCCAACGCGATCTGGTCGCGCGAGTACGTGGCCGCCGCACGCGCCTGCGGCAAGGGATCGTTCGCGATCACGATGCAGCATGTGCTGCCCAACATCTCGGCGGTGCTGATCGTTCAGATCACGATCCGCTTCGCGATCGCGATCCTGGCCGAGGCCGCGCTGTCGTACCTGGGCCTGGGCACGCAGCCGCCGCAGCCTTCGTGGGGCCGCATGCTCAGCGAGGCGCAGACCCTCATGTTCCAGCAGCCGCTGCTGGCGGTCTTCCCGGGCATGGCGATCGCCTTCGCGGTGCTGGGGCTGAACCTGCTGGGTGATGGTCTGCGCGACCTGCTCGATCCGCGCCTGGCGCGCGCAAGGTAAGAAAGCCGCACGCCATGCCCCTTCTCGAAGTCAACGACCTGCACATCGGCCTGCAGACCCAGCGCGGGCCGGCCGAGGCCGTGCGCGGCATTTCCTTCTCGCTGGAGCGCGGCCAGACGCTGGGCATCGTGGGCGAGTCGGGCTGCGGCAAGTCGATCACGGTGATGTCGCTCATGGGGCTGCTGCCGGCCACGGCCAAGGTCACGGGCAGCATCAGGCTGGACGGCCAGGAGCTCGTGGGCCTGCCGGAGAAGCAGATGTGCCAGATCCGCGGCAACCGCATCGGCATGATCTTCCAGGAGCCGATGACAGCGCTGAACCCGGTGCACACGATCGCGCGCCAGGTGGGCGAGCCG
>NZ_QXMN01000071.1:0-16733 GCF_003581445.1 Acidovorax cavernicola
AGCGAAAGGAGGTCACAGAACAAGGCAAGACATACACTTATCCACAGCCGACCATTGCTGCGTCGGCTTCCACCCCTGGCTCACGATTCAAGCGGCGCGGTGGCTCAGTTCTACTTCGGCGCGGACAATGATGAGCGTTAAACCGTGGCAGGCAGAGCGCGGTGGGCTTCGGGTGTGGTCGTTGGGGTCAGTCACGGGGACGTCTGATTTCAACCACATGCCGACAACTAGGCCGTGTTCGCCGTGCCCCGCGCGATCCAGAGCTCAGCAGCATTCGCCGATAGTCACCTTTGGCAAATGTTGTCCGCGCCGAAGTAGAACTGAACCATCGCTTGACGCTTAGCTCGTCACTTCATGTACTGCAGCAGGAATTGCATGATCGTCGGGCCGGCTTCCACCGCCTTGTCCACCGTAAGACCGACAATCTTCTCCATGAGGGACTTGGTTGCTTCGGCGGGTAACTCCTCGAGCGCTTTCACGTACTTATTTCGCTCGTCCTCTGGTACGTCCAAGCGCCGGATCGGCGCTTCGAGAAGAGCCTTGAGCGATTCGGCTTCGAATCGCACGGTCACGACATTCAGGATCGCCGACAAGCCGCCGTCATCTTCTATGAAGTCGATTCCCTTCGACGTAATCTTCCAAAGGAGATCTTTATCGAGCGTAGAGCTGCGTGAGCGCTCCATTTCGACCAGCCCGTGGCCTTTCAAATACACGAGGGCTGCATACACCTCACGGGTCGATGCGGCGCCCATGTGAGGCGCTGTAGAGTCATCAGGGTGTTGCCCACGAAAGAACTCCAGGAGTTTTCTTTGTAGCTCACGGTCATTCTTCATCACGTTACTTCCAATTGATTTCGAGGGTCACGGCACCCTTGTCTGGCGTCCCTCGCGGGGAGCATACGCCCATGACTGTCGCGCACTGGCGCGAGGGGCGCTCGCGCGCGGCAGTTTGCATTCGTCAGCGACCGCTGGCGCTGGCGCCGGCACCGAGGGCAACGACAGGGCGATGAATTGTGGCGCCGACTCGGTTACCCGATTGCCGCCGTCCTTGGTGGGATACTAAGAGCGGCTAACAAAACGTGGCAAGAGTCCGAACACAGATGACGCAGCACGCCAGGGAAAGCAGGGTGACATGAACATCGATGCGACGCTCGAAGCGGGTGCGCAGCTTGCCGAAGGCAGCCAGCCAGGAGTGAGTGCGCTCGACCACCCAGCGGTGGCGCCCGAGCCGATCATTGCGTTCGATGCCTCTGCGGGCGATGCGATCCTTGATCCCGCAGCGTTTGAGATGGGCACGGCATCGCGCGTAGTCGTAACCCTTGTCCGCGTGCAATTTCCCGGGTCTTCGACGCGGCCTGCCCCGCTTGCCACCCACCGCCGGCAGGGCGTCGACCAACTCCTCGAAGACCACCGAATCGTGGCGATTGGCCCCGGTGACGCAGAAGATCAGCGGGATGCCCTGGCGGTCCGTGATGAGGTGACGCTTGCTGCCGAGCTTGCTCCGGTCCGTGGGGTTGGGCCCCGTGTGCGGGCCCGCCGGGGGCTGGGCACGCTGGCCCCGTCCATGCTGACGCGACTGAAGTCGAGCTTGTCGGCGCTGCGCAGTTCCCCCAGAAGTGCCAGATGCAGGCCATGCCACACCCTGCAGCTTGCCAGTCGCGAAGTCGCCTCCAGCAGGTCATGCCGCTGCCAAAGCCCAACTCTTGGGGGAGGTCTTCCCAGGGGATGCCCGTACGCAGCACGAAGAGGATGCCGTTGAGAGCTTGCGCGTCGCTCAGGCGTGGCCGCCCGCCCTTGGCTGAAGGTGTCATCACGGGCAGCAATGGCGCAATCTTCTTGTACAGCGCCGCGCTGATTTCTTTGTTTCTGATTCGTCCCATCGCTCGTCAAAGGCATGCCCCGCGCTTGGCGATGACAGGGTTTTGTTAGCCGCTCTAAGCGAAATCTTCCCACCAACAAGGCCGTAGTGCAAAGGCACAATCTATCCATGCCAAATATTGCCACGATCCTCAAAGCCGAAATCTCTCGTGTTGCTCGCAAAGAAGTACGCGCCGAGATAGAAACGCTCAAGAAAGCATCGGTCGCGCATCGAGCGTCGATTGCGGAGCTACGTCGCCAAATGAATGCGCTCGAGAAGGAACTGCGTCGTGTTGCGAAGGGAGCGACGCGCCCCGCCACAGCATCTGATTCGGCCCATGAAGCGGCAGAAGGCACGAAGCGTCGATTCAGCGCAACCAGGTTGGCGGCGCATCGCGCAAAGCTCGGGCTGTCCGCGGCGAGCTATGGGCAACTAGTTGGCGTGTCGGGGCAGACGATTTATCACTGGGAACAAGGCAAGGCTCGGCCACGGGCCGCGCAACTCGAAAACCTTGCGTCGGTGCGAGATCTAGGTGCACGTGTGATTGCGGAGCGCCTAAGCGCGCAATAGCGCAGTGCCGCGGCAAGAGTGAGGCGGAAAGATCCGGACTTGCACGATCCGGAAGCTCCTCAGCGGATGGCGGTGGGTGGCAGTAGATATGGGTTCGTTCGCATTTATCGAAGTTGTTTACGGCAGGCCAAGCCACTGGGTGACCTGACCGTGGCCAGCATCTTCGTGTACCACGTCCAGTTGTTACCGCTCGAGAACTTCGACACCTACCCGCGCAGCTGCGACAGCGACTTCGAGAAGGTGCTCCATCCCGAGCCGCAGACCCGCAAGGTGCACCCTGATCCGATGCCGGTTACCCGCTCAGTCGGAGTCGATCAGAACGGGGCCCTCAGGATGGGGCCTCCAAACGCTGACAGGCCCTTGACGACGGCACAATGCTCGGACAGCCACCGTCAGAGGAAGCAGGCCAAGATTGACGGAACAACAAAGAAGCAATGCCAATCAACCTCACCCGACAAGACATCGACCGGGCTATGCCAAAGATTCAGGACGGCCTCAACAAATACCTTTGGCTGCAGGATGAAGCTAAGAATGGACCGAACTTCCACTTGGACCCTGATTTTCAGCGTCGCTTCAACCATTTCTATCGAGTGCGTCGCGGCGCTCAGTGGCGTGCTGCGTTCTACGACCTCATGGGCCGAGCAAAGACGTTGACTATCGACGCTATTCTGGAGGAACTCCAGAAGGCAACCGGGCGACTTGAAGGTTCATTTGCAAGCAAGCTCTACGCAACGCTCAACCCCTCCGCTCCGGTCATCGATTCTGAGGTGCTCAAGAATTTGCACTGGCGTCTGCCGCACGCGAAGCACCCTGACAGGCACGGTGCCGTGTGCACGCTCCACGCCAAACTTGGGCAGGAGTTGGATGTATTCCTTCAAACCAGCGATGGCGACTACCTGATTCGCAAGTTCGATATGACCTACGCGAAGGAGAAGGCCAGGGTTACCGCCCAGAAGAAGTTGGACCTGGTTCTTTGGCAAAACCGGTAGCTGAGCGCTAAGGGTATGACGGGACCGCGGGTGTGCGATACAGTGCCGCCAGCCGCTGACCTCCCTGCCATGCTGGCACCATGAGAAAGCCCAGCCGCTGCCCGTGGAAGTTCCCCTTGCGCGGCGTTAAATAGTTCGGTTACAGTCGCCGCACGCTTCAGCCGAAGCGTGGGTGAGTTGCTCCCGTCAGTGCACGCACCGGACTATCCGGCCTGGCAAAACCATCGAGAGTTTGAAAAACGCTTCCCGGCATTTGATGACCCTGGAAAGCCGAACAACGCGTGCCGTTCATGAAAGTGCTTTCCTGAGATGGAGTTCATCCAATGCCTGTTGAAAGCAATTCCTCGGCCGCGCACGGCTGCACCCCCCTGAGCCCTGAAGCGCAAGCCGCTGCCCTGTGGACGTTCGTCCAAGCGAAAGTTACGCGCTTCACGTCCGCCCGAGCGCTTGACGTTGTCAAGCGCCTGGAGCTCGGCCCGAACGAAGACCCCCGTGCATTGGCCAAGCGCCTGGTCAAGGCTCTACAGGACGAAGGCATCAAGCTCAAACACACTGCCGCCTTGCAGGCCGCCTCCCGCCTCGGGGGCTACTCCAGCTGGTACACCAATGAACAGGCTGACACGCCGCGTCTGCATTTCGAGACGTTGAGCATCGACGGCCTTGAGAAGAAGCAGTTCCACTCCTGGGCTGAGGTCGTCCCTGAGCTGCGCGCCTGGGCCGACAACTTGTTCGCGCGCGACCTTCTTCCACTGCACACGCTCAAGCTCTCCGTCGAGGACCGTGTCCTTCGGCTGACCATCCCGACGGAGCCCGGTCAAAACAGTCCGGACACGTGGGCGATGCTGGGCATCGGACCTCTGACCGATGACCTGAACTGGCTCGATGGTGCAGCCACGGCTCTGGAGAAACTGCGCCGTCACCTAGAAGAGAACGGAAAGGCCGTCCTCGACGGATACGCAGTTTTGCAACTGTGCGCCGATGCGCCGGACGTGGGCGATCCGCTCCTACAAATCGGCGCCAGCGACGCAGCAACTTCGGAGCTCGTGCTGGCGATCGAAAAGGATGGCCAACACATTGAGGTCACTCGTGGTGACGAGGTCGCGACCTGGCGCATGCTGGATGGATTCCAGGTGGCCCTTCCGACGGACGGCACGACCGGTTGGCTGGCCAACGGCGGGCGCGTCGTCTGGACCCGAGAAACGCTCAAGCGCGGAGAGTTTGCCCCAGAGCTCAACACGACTACGCTTCGTCGGCGCGAGTGCGAACAGTTCCTGCGGCGCTACAACCTGGCCAAGCGCATCCGCGGTGCCGGATTTGCGCACGGAGAAGTCGACAAGCGCCTGGATTACCTCAACGGTCCCCCGGAGAACTACCGCGTGGACCCCGCAGCCCTCCTGCGTTACCTGAAGGCGGTAAATCTCACTTGGGAGGGTTATTTCACGAAGTACGGTGAAGAGTACGTCACGCTCTCAAACAAAGTCCCTGCCGGATTTCTGCTCAAGTTCTTTGAGCACGTCACAGAGGCGCCGGCCACCGACGTATTCGTAAAGCCCACGCTGGCGCAGATGCAAAAAGTGACCGCCCCTTCACTGCTAAACGCACTGCTGCCTCGCGTTGACTCGACGGGGTTCGCCATGCCGAGTAATGTGTCTGATGTTGTGGCCGAACAATTGCACGACTTGATGGAGGATTTTTCAACGTCGCTGCAACTGCGGGCAAATCAGAAGGCCCACGGGACGTACGACATGTCGTGGGGCTCCATGCTGAGGGCGAATACCACCGCCATGCTGCTCAAAGGCGTCGCCGAACTCGGCTTCGTCATGTATGTGGCGGTGGATCCTACGGTGAGTTACGTCACGAAAATCATTTCGACCTCCCCCGACGGCGCCTGGGTCTTCGGCCACGAACTGTTCATGCGTTTCCTGCGGCAAGGAGAAGAATGATGAATCCGACTTTCGAAAACCTGCACCGCCAGCTGAGGCGCCGCGAAGTCACTGATCACATTGCGGACTGCGCCGGCTGTGCCGAGTACCGGACTCCGGCTCTTCTCGATACCGGAGCGGCCCAGCAAATCAACGCGCCATCCTGCCGTTGCCGCCCTGTGTCTTCACGGATCAGATATGCACATCGACCTCGGTAGTCCCGTTGTTGCGACTGGTACGCGAAGGAAAACCACGTGGTCGACAATGACCAGTTGGAAGCAGTCAATGCACGCATCGATAGGGCCGTGCGGGGGCCGCATCCCGCGACGGCTTCTGAAGTCGTGCACCGGAGACGCTGCCGGATGCCGATCACGGATCGAAACAACCCGGCCGCGCGCCTCGCATTGAAGCCGGGACTGATTGGCGAGGCCAAGGAGCAGCAGTGGAAATCGTTCCTGTTGAGAAAATACTCAAAGCGGTCGGGCTTGATTCCCCACAGCTCAACGCCTTGAGAGCAGACGACACGCTCTATACCGTACTCGCCCACCAGCCACCGGGACGCATCCGCATTGCGGCAGAGTCAATTGGTCATGCGAACCCCGCAGAGGCGAAGCGACGAGCAGATTCACTTCTAAGACTCGCCAGCAGTCCCGGCGACCAGCCAGACCTTCTCGTCAGTCCTGAGTACAGCATTCCATGGGACGCGTTGCTCGAAGCGATTGAGCACGGCCTTGCACCCGAGTCCGGAAAGATTTGGGCGCTGGGTTGCGAAAGCCTGCCACTAGGCAACCTTGATGTGATTCGCCAGCGGCTTGGCGAGCGCGCAGTCGTCCTGGATGACGACGCATCTTCTGTAGCGCGGACCACTCAGAGGTATCGCAATCCGCTGGTCTACGTCTTCAAGACGAAAGCCAGCGGTGACCAATCCGAGCGGCTTGTGCTCTTGGTTCAGTACAAGACCGTTGTCTCTGGCGATGCTGGCAACACCGAGGCGGCCGGCATGCTTCCTGGAGTTTCCGTATATGCGTTTGGGAACCCGCCTGGCGAGGTCCGGCTCATCACCCTTATTTGCTCGGACGTATTCGGCCTTAATCAAGCACTGATAGACCAATACTACGAGGGCCTGCTTCTCCTGCACATTCAGCTCAACAACAGCCCGCGCCATTTGCTGTACAAGAAGTATCGCCAAGAGCTTTTTTCGGCTGCCGGAAGGACGGAGTTGTTGTGCCTGAATTGGGCCGACAAGGTGGTCTCGATCGACGAGGCTGGTGCCAACGAGCACCCTTGGAACAATATTTGTGGATCAGCGTGGTACTTGCTCTCACCTGAGACAAACCTGTCCGACGAATCAATTCGCGACAACCACCATCACGGTATCTACTACACGCGGCACGAACCGATACGTGCTCATGCTTTGCAGTTTCACTATCGCCCGCGAGTTTTTCTGCTCCAAGCGACTAAGGTTTTTCATCACGCAATTCCAAAGCCGCGGTCGACACGCTCCGGCCCTCGAGCTCTGAAGACATTTGTGTGGGCGGAAGAATTAGGCAATTGGGTCGAGCCTCGGACGCCCGGCGAACTTCCAGACGACGGATTCTGCGAGCAGATCGATGGGCTCGACGGTAACGGCGGCGCTCTTGACGACATTCGAGATATTTATCGAACCGGCCCCATTGCAGTCGAGCGGGCGATGGCCATCACCGCAGGCAAATTTGGCATTAAGGCAGACTGGTACTTGCCTCCTCGCATCGACTCCATGCAACTGTGCGAGCAAGAGGTGGTGCGACGCGTGACGATTACCCAAGACCCGGCCCCAGAGGCAAGCGAGTTCCGGCGCAACAGGTTCGCAACCGTCCGTGCGGTCGCAGAGCTTCGTGGGACAGGCTACGCATGGCCAGCACCGGTCGAAGCGCTTCGACAGGGGTTCAAATTCTGTTGGAATCTAAATTTCCCTAACCGGAATGTTGAGGCCGGCGACGGCACTCTGGCGACGCTGGTCCACGCTGGGTTGGTAGGCGACCCACGAGAGCTGGATCTGCTAGACCGACAGGTTCGCAAGACGCTGGCAGGACCTCCTCGAGAACCAGAGCGCGTTTTGTCGAAAGAACAGCACGAGCTCCTTGCACAGCAGCACTACGCAACCAATGCAGAGCGCTTCTGCATTCTTTACGCGACAGCGACTGGCACAAGGCACTTCTCAAGTGCTCGCGGCACTTCATTTACAAGACCTGCAGGACAGACGGAAGTAGACATTGGGGATCCGTCATTTCCTCGACTGGCGGTCAATGCTCAGGGAGCCAAAGAATGAATCTTGAGTCAGCAAGAGAGAAGCTCGGTCAGAAATTCGTCGATGTCGCGGAAGTCGCTAGCGGCGTGTTGCGAGGAGTCCGACGAAGCGGCAAGCGTGATGTCGCTGCCTATGTTTTCGATCTGAACAATCGCATCCCAGACACTGTCGGCAACTTAAGCGACTACCTCGACGAGGTCATGGGGCCAGCCTATTTCAACAGAGACGCATCACCGGACCTGCGCTGGAATAACTATCTCTACTTCGTCGTCGACAAGGGTGTTGCCGGCAGCCAGGCGTTTCAAGCTGTCAAACAAAACCTGGAGGCCGACAGAAGCTACGCACGCAAGTTCGTCGTCGTGGAAGACGAACTCGACCGTGTGCTGAATGAACTGGACTCAGTTGTGGTCGTCGACGAAGCCGTCGGTGCGACCGATGTCGTTCAGGCTTGGTCTGACGGGCTTGGTGCCGCCGGGCTAGAAGATGTGTTGGATGGAGACCGTCCTGTCGCCGACGTCGTGAGAAGCATTTCGTCAGGCACAGCCAAGCAATCCGTGCGAACCAAGAAGACGACCGGAGCAGAGGCAAGTCGGAAACTAGTTGAATCGCACCTTGCGAGCGTAGACCTGACTGGCTTCCGCCCATATCCAAAGCGGCATTCGTTTGAAGGCTTTGGCAAAGCCAACCTGCTTTTCGGTTCGAACGGAGTTGGGAAGACCTCGCTTCTCGAAGGAATTGAGTTCCTCTACTGCGGAGCAAATCGCCGTTCCTCAGCGTCAGCAAGCGCTACGGTTCAGGGATTATTGGTGTCGGGGCATCCAGTCAAGACTTCGGGCCTTCAAGCAGTCTCGGACTTCAAGACACGCCAACGGCTCTGGTATGGAGGCGACGACAACAGCCGCCAGAACAAGCTGCCGAACCAGTTTGCCCGATTCAACTTTCTGAACACAGACGCAGCCGCGGAACTCTCTCTGGTGAAGGAAGACTCGGCGGGAAATGCAGAAAGCTTGGCTGCTTTGCTGAGCGGCCACGAGGCGACGCTGATGTGGCGGCGCATTCAGGATGTCCGAAAGGCGGTTGCGGAAGAGATTCGCTCAAAGCGCTCCGAACGCGCGGTGGCGGATTCAGAGCAGAAAGCCAAGGAGCAGGAGCGCCAAGGGCTCGAGGCTGTACCAACGCAGTCAGACGCGGCCTTCTCCGTCTTTAAGAAAGACCTCGAACGCATTGGGTGGAGAGAGGCACCGAAAAATAAGCATGAGGTAACTGCGCAACTCGTGGACTCCCTGTCAGATCTGACATCCCAGCTGAGCGTCATTCAGCAGATTGACTGGATAGCGGGACCGGTGAGTTCGGATGCAGTTGCGCAGCAGGCCTCGGCATTGCTAAGTGCATCAGAGGGACTTACGGAGGCGCTCGCCTCCGCGAAGGAAGATGAACAGCGTCGCAACGTTCTTGTGCAGCGACGGGCCATGACCGAGGCGAGATTGGCTGCCCTCGCAGCCATTTCCCCTTCTGCGGTTGCGGAGCTGAAAGAGTGGTCATCGGCATCAAAACGTGCCGACATTGAGTTGGCACAAAATGCGCAAGGGCTTGCGGCGCTGCCGACAGCCGTCTTACCTACAGACTGGGAGTCAACATGGGGAAATAGGCCCATTCCCGAAGCCGTCTCCGAGTCCATGGCCAAGCTCCACGAATTGTCGACACAGCTCGATGAGGCTGGGCAGCGTCTTGCTGCGACGACGCGTACACAGTCGGAACTGCAGATCGCGATGGCGGAGTTGCACGCATGGGCTCAGAAGGTCGTGGAGCATCGACATTCGGACTCCAACTGTCCCGTTTGTGGAACCGGCTTTCCGCCCGGCGAACTGTTTGGTCGCATGCAGTCGCTCGCGCTGGCTCCGTCGGATGTCGCCGTTTCGGAGCTTCGGCGGCACATCGAGCAACTGACTTCGAGCCAGGTTCGCGCCACAAACGAGAACACCTGGCTAGCCCAACTGGACAGGTTCGCGCGGTCAAGCGCCAACGAGGTCGTGACATCAACTGTGAAAGACGTGCAGCAATCGGTTTCAAGCCTTATCGAACGGCAGCGCTCGTTGCTCGAAGCCAGAAAGACGGCTCGGGAAGGGCTCGATGCATACGCTCGAATCGGCTTGTCGTCGGATGCCATCAGCAAGCTGTGCATGCCGGTAGAAGGAGACGATCAACCCGGACCAGAACCGGATTCGCTTGACGTGCTTGAGGCTCACGTTCAGGCTGAGCGCTTCCTCCAGCGACTCCAGATCGCCCTTGACGATCTGAACGAGGGAGTTCTGCAGCGAAACAAGGAATTTCTTCGTCGTCTTGACGAAGTCGGCATGTCACCCAACGATTCCTTGTCGGGCGCCATCGAGGAGCTGATAGAACGTCAAAGGACTGCACAGCAAGTAAACAACGTCTGCGTCGCTGTGGGCGATCTCCTGGACTTGGCACCCACGGCTGATCTGTACTCGCTGGCGACTTCGCTGGAAGCTTCCGTATTGGGCGCCAAGAAAGTGCTTGCAACGCTACAAAGCGATGGCGACGCAACGACTCGGTTGTCTTCGCTACAAGCTCAGTTGACACAGATCTCTGATCGGCTCGGTCGAGTTCGCAGTGCAATCGAACGACTCGCAGCGGCTCTGCGCGTCCTCGATGACATCATAGAGAAGCAATCTCTCGATGCAGCGAATGCTGCCGTTGTAGCCGCCACGCACCAGGTTGCGGACAGCATCTTCAAGCGGATACATGTGCCGGCCGAATACATGGTGACGGCTGACGCCGAAGTGCCTCTGAGGAGACGAAGCGACAATTCAGCGATTCAGCTCAATCAAGTCAGTACCGGCCAACGCGCTGCCTATGCCTTGTCAATGTTCTTGGCAATGAACGCCCAAGTTAAAGCGGGGCCGAAAGCAATTCTGCTGGACGACCCGATTTCTCACATAGACGACCTCAACGCGTTGTCTTTCCTGGACTACCTGCGGAATCTTGTCTTGAAGTCGGACCGACAAGTCTTCTTCGCTACGGCCGACGAAAAGGTTGCAGGATTGTTCGCGCACAAGTTTGGTTTCCTTGACGGGGAATTCAAAACTGTGGAACTTACGCGCAGGTGATTTTCACGCTCTCGCACCCGTTCCAATTTACTTGAAAGCTCGAACTCACAAGGGAGAGGCACTGACTTCTCATCTCGGTAGCGGCGACTCACCGCCACCAGCGCAATCGACAACGGCTCAAAGCATCCATTGAAGCGGAGGTGGTTCCTTGAATGTCAGCAACGAAGATTTTCGGCAATGCGGCAAGCTCATCACGCCCCACTCAGGCAACTTGCGAGTTCGCAGTGATCCGAACAACAAGATTCTCAAGGACGGCATCTACATCGTATTGCCGCGATTGAAAAGTAAGTGGATCATGTCCATCTACCGAGACAGGTGCCTTGGCACCAATGAGCTTGAAGTCACCGTTGATCCGGTGGCAATGGCACAGATGAGCAGTGTCACGGGGATTCAAGCCAACGTCTACGGCTGGTTGGGACACCAGCGAGACCAACTTCAGAACGAGACCGCCAGGAATCGAATAAAAGATTCCAGGATCAATACATTTGATATCGGCTTCACGCTCGCTGGAGCGCAAGAGTTCCTACGCCGGTTCGCAAAGATGCTGGAATGGCCTTTCCCTACCTGGGAAATCGACCCGGCGCACGCGCGGCTCATGGCCGCCCGAAAAAGCGCGGTGGACCACATGATTGAGATGGCCTACCAGGCGGCTGCGGCAAGCGGTACCCACCGGGTTGAGGTGGCGAAGAAAAAAGAGGTGCGCTTCGCGTCCAAGGAACAGTTCCGCGCGCACATCGAGGTTCTGCTGCGTGAGCCCGTGTGTGCGATCACGAAACTGCCACTCGACATCAGCTTCACAGACTTGGAACTTGCGCCCTCACTGGATCGGCGCAATTCCAATGGGCACTACGAGCTCGGCAATCTGCAGGTGGTTGCGCGCTTCGTCAATCGCTGGAAGAGTGACGACGATCAAGCCAACTTCCAGCGCCTCATCGACTTGGTGCGGCGAGGTGCCTAACCTGAGCGCTCGGGCGATAAAGGCGTCAGCGCCATGACATGATTCTTGAATCACCGAAGCCCTCCCCGTCAAATCCGAAATTCATTCGAATACCTACTTCTGGTCAAAGCCCAGTTCTCTCGTAAGTGGAGTGGCGCGATATGCTTGCCGAGGAGAAAAAAGCATGGCCAAAAAGCACGTAGCTGCACTGAAGGATAAGTTGCAACGGGGGGACCCGAAAACACTGGAGAGGCTAGCCGCTGATTTGGTGGGCAAGCTTGTCGGTGTACGGTTTACGGTCGCAAAGTCCGGTTTTCAGCATGGGGCAGATGCCGGAACAGTTGGGCGAGCAGGCCGGCATCTGCGTCTTGAGTGTAAGCGCTATGCCGACCATTCACCGCTTGACGATCGGAGCCTGCGAGGTGAGATAGATGACGCCATAAAGCAAGACGGGGCTCTCGAGGCATGGATTCTCTTCTCGACCCGCGACGTTCCTCAGCAAACAGAAGAAAGCCTTCGAGCTAAGACACTTGCTACGGGTGTGCCCGTCATCGTGATTGACTGGCGAGAAGAAAGCGCCGAGCTACCAACGCTCGCCGCGCTGTGCGCTTGGGCGCCGGAGATCGTCGAAAAGCACTATGGCAAGGCTGCGAAAGCCGACGCCAAGGCGATGAATGCGGCCGTCATGCCAGTCGTAGATCAGCTTGCTCGCGAGCTATCGCCGTGGTCCATCGGATACGAGAGTCTTTTGGAGAAGGCAAGAGCCAGACTTAGCAAGTTGTGGTGCGACGCGGCAGAGTCTAAAAGTGTGTTCGGTCAGAGTGTCGCCGGAAGTACTGTCCCGGTTATCGTCCGGCAGGCTGCTTCCAGTGGGCTGGACGCTTGGTGGCAATCTGAATCAAGAGCGGTAGCTGTAGTGCACGGCGCGGAGGGCATGGGTAAGACTTGGGCTGCGGTGCAATGGGCACGCGGGAGGATGGATGCGCTCCCCATCTTCCTCATGCTGCCCTCTTCGGCATTCAAAGAGATGAGGGCCGTCACTCATGCAGGCGTTGTCGAGTTCATCGGGAATGCGCTTCATGACTTGAACCCTCAGACGGACCGAGAATATTGGCAAGCGCGGGTAGACCGCCTGCTCCAAAGACCTTATGCCGAGGGGCCTGCCCTTCTGCTTCTGGTAGACGGGATCAACCAAGAACCATCGTTCGAGTGGGAGCGCTTCCTTCAACTCCTGGAGGGTGAAGCCTTCAGTGGACGCATCAGGCTGCTAGTGACGGTTCAAACGCACTTTTTACAGGAACGACTTCACGATCTGCGAAGGCTCTCGAATAGCCCCAACCGACTCAAAGTGGGGCCATATGACATTTCCAAGGGAGGCGAGTTCGACACGCTGCTTCAGAAACACGGGCTCACGCGTGAAGATCTGCCACCCGAGGTAGTCGATCTTGCTCGCGTTCCTCGCTTCTTCGAGTTGACGATTCGCCAAAAGGCAGACGCGGCCTTGCAAGGCGCCCCTACTCAAGGTCGCCTACTTTGGGCCCATGCGCGGGACGAACTCGGGCTAAAAACGAAGGGCGCTTTGAGCGAGGGGGAATGGGAGGAATGGCTCCAGCAACTCGCTCATCGGTACCGCTCGGAAATTCTTGCGGGACGCTCGTTGGCGGAAGACACCGAGGGGTACTCGACGAGGCAACTGGGCGACATGATTCGGGATCCAGCCGGGTCGGCAGATGAGACGGCCCGCCGGTTGCACGAGATTGTGAGCGGTGCTTGGCTGGAACCCGTGCCTGGCCGTAAGGGGCGCTTGAGACCAACTGAGGCAACGATCCATCTAGCGCTCGGTGTAGCTGTGCTCGGGGCGCTCGACATCGCCGCACAGATGAGTGATACCCAGGCTGTTCGAGTGCTTGATGAGT
This sequence comes from Acidovorax cavernicola, assembly GCF_003581445.1. Taxonomy (NCBI): domain Bacteria; kingdom Pseudomonadati; phylum Pseudomonadota; class Betaproteobacteria; order Burkholderiales; family Comamonadaceae; genus Acidovorax; species Acidovorax cavernicola. Next base: position 13,607 of record NZ_QXMN01000071.1, read on the forward strand.
ATCTCGACGCTGTGCGCGCCACTTCGGCAGCTGCCCACGTACTCGCTTCGGCGCTATCTGTTCTTGTCGAGAGGAAATCGCCTGAGAGCTCCGTGGTTCCGAGGCTCGTCCTATCGGCGCTTTTGCAAAGCCAGAACGCGAGTGATGCACAGCGTCAACATGCCGTGCAACTGGCCCCTGCACTTGTGGAGCCGCTGCTTCAAGTAGTGGAGGATTCGCAAGGCAGAGCCAATGCATCGGCACGTCATTGGGCGTTGATTGCCCTGCAGGGAATACCTGCCGTGAACGCTCCAGCTTGGGATGTCATTGCAAATCGGATGGTCAGTTGGGTCGCTCGCGCCGACTGTCCCTCGCATGAAAAAGTGGCCGCTGGCGATGAGACGGCGTTGCATCAAGCCAATTTGCTAAGAAGACGAATCGGAACGGATGCACCCGGAGTCCATCGAATTCTCGGAGTGCCGCTGTGCCTCCATGAGCGTGAGGGCGGCAACCTTGGTGAATACATTCCTCAATTGCTGCTTGGCAAGCCGCTAGTGTCTGCTCGAAGCGTATTGGTCGCTGCGGCGGTGACCGCCTCGGTTGCATATGCAGGGAAAGTTTGGGCAGGTCTAAAGTGGCTTGTGATGCTCAACCCTGTCGACCGCGAAGCGCTTCAGGTAGAGCTCGAGCGGCTCTCGGTTGTTGCCACCCAATTGGAGCGAGAGACAGGCGTCCATGTAGGCATTGCACGCGAAGCCAGCGGTCTGCTACTTTGGCTCACCGGAGATGAGGAATTGGAGCAGCGCGCCAATCACCAACGTGAGGAGCAACTGCAAGATTCCAGCTATAACACCCATTACCTCTCCGATCCAGCAAAAAGTATGATGCAGCTGGAACACCGGCATCTAGGATTGCTGTGGTCCGACCGACGGATCACCGCATTCGGAAAGCTTCAGCGTTCGGCAGCCTTCTTGCCAGATCCTTCTTTGATCTTCCCTGCAGGCTTGATCCGGAAGGTTATCGCATGGGGAAAGTCGTTGAATGTCGCAGGCATATGCAGCGGAAGGAATTACTCCCGTGATGATCACAACTTTGATTCATTTCTGTCGCACGCCTCTCGAGTTTCTCCACAGGCCGTGTCTAGCGTCGTTGCGCACTGGTTCGAGACATTCGGTGGTCGTGAAGAAGAGCGGCGTCATTGGGCGGCAGTGAAGGTACCAAGCTTCGCATTGCTGGCCAGACCTCGCGACGTAATAGCTATCCGTGATATGAGGTTGCGGCGCCCGTTGACTTCCCATAAAGACGAACCGGCCTTGCTCTTGGGTTTGCTTGAAGGGGAACTATTGAGAGCATCGGTCGAAGTGCAGCTCGATACGTTGGTGTCTGAGCAAAGCTCCTTCATCTCGATAACGCTGGGTGAGGTGCTACGACCCCCCAAACCTGACACGATCAACGAGTTCGTGCATCGCTGGGGCCTAGAAAACTCACGAGCTGTCGAGGTTCTTTGTAACTATCTATGGTTCTACCGTGCTCCGGTAGATGAAGGAATCTTCAATCGTCTTGTGCAGCATGCGCTGATCGTTGGCGAGGGGCACCAGACCCTCGCGTTCATGGCTCTCGCGGCCTGCAGCCCTGAGGAGTTCGGACATGCGCTGCTGGATGCCGGATGGAAACCGGTTTCGTCTGAGAACGAATACCTGAGGGATGCCGGAAGCCATGCCGTCCTTGCGGCTTCGAAGAAAAGGAGCCTAGCCGAGATTGCAGAGTTGGTCGAGCCGTGGTGTCTCCTTGACGAAGCGGTGGGCCGCGGTGGAAGCCGAGAGGATCTTGAAATCGCCGCGCAGGCAATCGAAAGGGCTCTCGCGTGGGAAGGCGTATCCAATTTTCCAGCTGCGGCTCGCATCTCGGTAGAGTCCGTCGGAAAGAGGCACTCTATTTCGGTGAATCCTAGTGCGCAAGCCATGGACGAAGACGACTTGTTCAGATTTGGTGACCCCGATGTGAGATGGGAGCGGCACCAGGCGGCAAGGGAGACCGGTGAGGCATACCTCCGCGATGCCAAGTCTGCTGGCGCGGTCATGGCCACCCGTGTCGTGAGCCTCGACGCGGCCCGGATGTTGATTGACCGTTGTCCAGAAGTCGTATCGAGATGGTTGGACGGCCTTGATGAGGTTACCCAAGCGCTAGTCTCTAGGATTAATCTTGCCGGAGGCCTCTTTGTTGCCCTGTGTGAAGCTCTGCTCGCCAGCAACCCACCCTGTGGTGTGCAGCTGTGGCATGTTCTCAAGCAACATCTGCGCATTAGCTTTGTTGGGGTCGGAGAACTTGATGAGTTGCTGCTACTGACTTTTCGAGTACCCGACAGCAACGCAGTTTTGCAGCTTCGAGAGCATCTCTATAGCCTTCCTCAGAATGCCAACGATGAGTCATACCTCGAATTCGTGCTTGCGGCTGTGAGCCAGGGCGGTTTGTCGTGGCTGCTATCTGCCATCGCTGCTGATGAAACTGCGAAAGAGCCATTCCGAAGAAAACGAGCGATCAGTCTCCAAGGCTTTCTCCCCACCGATGAGATGTTCAAGCCCGAATGGCGACAGGGCGAATACGTTGGCACCTGGGGCGCGGCGCGCGTGCGCGCTCAGGAGACCCGAAATCGAGCCTACCAGGCCCGGTACTGGTGGAAAAGTTTCCTCAAAGCCAAGGACACCATCTCCGCGTTCTGCTCATGGCACATCTTCTTGACGTGCGCAGACAAGATGGCTTGGGTTTGGATCGACTCAGACATTGAGGCCTATCGGGAGGATGACGAGCTTTGGCGCCTGAAGATGCTCCACATGCGCCTGAACGCGTCAGCCCTAAAGTCGGCTATCAATGAGAAGAGCGGTAAAGGCTCGTATCTCCTTGATAGGCACTTGATCGGCTGGGACAGTCCGGAGAAATGGTTGGCTGTTGATTTGCAGGCTACTCTCGGCTATTAATGAAGAGGCGATGACATGGGCGTATAAACAAGAAGAACTATTGGAGTGTCCGCGCCGAAGTAGAACTGAGCCACCGCGCCGCTTGAATCGTGAGCCAGGGGTGGAAGCCGACGCAGCAATGGTCGGCTGTGGATAAGTGTATGTCTTGCCTTGTTCTGTGACCTCCTTTCGCT
>NZ_QXMN01000173.1:0-1918 GCF_003581445.1 Acidovorax cavernicola
ACAACGATGTGGGCACAGGCAGCGAAGTGGTTGTCATGCTGCATGGCTCTGGCTCCGGCGCTAGCGGCTGGGCCAATTTCCACCGCAATATCGACCCCCTGGTGAACGCAGGCTATCGCGTGATCCTCCTCGACTGCCCGGGTTGGAGCAAAAGCGACCCGATTGTCAGCACCGGCTCGCGCTCGGACCTGAACGCCCGCTGTCTCAAGGCGGTGCTCGATGCGCTGAGCATCGCCAAGGTCCACATCATCGGCAACTCCATGGGTGGTCACAGCGCTGTCGGTTTTGCACTGGCCCATCCCGAGCGGGTCGGCAGGCTGATACTGATGGGCGGCGGCACGGGCGGCCCCAGCGCCTTCGTGCCTATGCCTGCCGAAGGCATCAAGCTGATTGGCGCGCTCTACCGCGACCCCACCGTGGAAAACCTCAAGCGCATGATGAATGTGTTTGTCTACGACGCGAGCAACCTGACCGAAGCGCTGTATCAGCAGCGGCTGAGCAATATCCTGGCCCGCCGCGACCATCTGGAGAACTTTGTCAAAAGCGCCCAGATCAACCCCAAGCAGTTCACCGATTACGGCACGCGCCTGCCGGAAATCAAGGCCCAGACCTTGATCATCTGGGGGCGTGACGACCGTTTTGTGCCGCTGGACATTGGCCTGCGCCTGCTCTGGGGCATTCCCAACTCCGAGTTCCATGTCTTCAGCCAATGCGGTCACTGGGCTCAGTGGGAGCATGCCGAGGTCTTCAACAAGATGGTCAAAGACTTCCTGGCACGCTAAGCCGCTGTGGCAACCGACCTCATTGCAAGTCCAGCCTCAGCCGGTGACTGCCGCGTCACCGGCTGAGAAGGGCGCAGCGCCAGGCCTTTTTTCCGCAGCGCAGCAGTCCGGGATGCACGGGCTCAGCGGCTCAGTACAGCTCGTTTTCACCGCAGTCAGTGCAGGCCTGTTCGATATCGTCCCTGCAGCGCAGCAGTGCGCTGGCCATTTGCTGGGCAGCTTGCCGCTGCTCGAACACGTTCTTGACAAAGGTGACGCTCAAGCACAGCGATACGTTGCCTTGGTACTTCAGTGGCACAGCCAAGGCGCCAAAGCGCGGCTCGAGCTGCCAGTCCCCCAGATTCATGCTGTAACCACGGGCAACGGTGTCGGCAAGCTCCTGGTCCAGGTGCTGGCGCGCTCGCTGAGCATCGAGATTCCACTGCCCGCTGCGCGCCAGCAGGTCCAAGACTGCTTGACGGGTCAAATCGCTGGAGAAAGCCAGATATGCTTTCCCCGCGGCCGTCGACAGCATGGGCAACAAGCGCCCCGGCGTTCCTGGATGAAAGGACAAGGGGCTATAGGGCTGGGTCGAGCGGCGAATATGCATTGCATCGCCTTCGAACGAGGACAACGTACAAGGCCACAGCAGCTGCTTGGACAGACGCAGCATGAAGGGCCATGCCAATCGGGCCATCAGCGACCGGGGCGTGAAGCCATGGCTCAGGCGCATCACGCGCGGCGCCAGTCGATACAGGCCGCTGTGCGCCTCATAGTCCAGAAAGCGTGAATGGCGCAGCGTCTCCAGCATGCGCTTGACGGTGGTGCGGTGCATCTGCGTCATCTGGCCCAGCTCGGTCGTGGTCGCGGTGCCGCCGGGCATCTGGTTCATGCATTTGAGCAAGGCAATGCCGCGGGCCAGACTGCGAATGTCCTTGTAGGCCTCACTGGAGGCAGGTGTGTCGTCCGGCATCGGGCGCTCTTCTCGGTAGTTACCCGTGGCTCATGGTGCACCACGTGCACTCAGTTTACCGGCTTCGCAGCGGTCAACACAATCCAATTCACGCCACCACGGCGAGATGAGCAAGGACCAGGGACATGACAGAACAAGCGCACGAGACAGATTCCGCACGGGACGCAGAGGTCCTGATCATTGG
>NZ_QXMN01000174.1:0-1917 GCF_003581445.1 Acidovorax cavernicola
GTTCATGCCGTCGAGCTGGGTCAAGTGGGCCGTCGACTTCGACGGCAACGACCACATCGACCTGTTCGGCAGCCCGGCCGACGCGATCGGCTCGGTCGCCAACTACTTCATCGGCCACGGCTGGAAACCCGGCATGCCTACCCATTACCCGGTCGCGCTCGACAGCCGGCCCGAGCAGATGGCCGAGCTGCTGGCCCCCGACATCCTGCCGACGTTCACTCCCGAGCGCATGCTCGCACTCGGCGCGCGCGTGCAGCCGCCCGGAGCGACGCACGACGGCCCGCTGGCACTGGTCGAACTGCAAAACGGCGGCGACACGCCGGTGTATATCGCCGGCACCGAGAACTTCTACGCGATCACGCGCTACAACTGGTCGAGCTACTACGCGCTGTCGGTGATCGAGCTCGGCCAGGAAGTGCGCGCTGCGCGCGAAGCCGCGCGCGCTTCCCGCGCGCCCTGAGCATCCTCGCTCGCGTGGCGGCGCCCAGCCCTTTTTCAAGGGCTGGGGTGCTTAAATATTCATCACTTTTTTTCCTTGAAATCCTGTTTGGGCGCCTGCATTTCAGAAGCAAGCGGCAGCCACATTGAGCGCCGCGCACCAGACAGGAGCTTCCGTGATGATCTTCACTGCACCCATGATTCGCCGTTCCAGCCAAGGTTTTCCGCGCGCCGCCGACCAGGCCTTGCAGCGCTTTCTGCAGTCGACGCTGACGCCTCCGCTGCACCGCCTGTCTGAAGCTTCGGCGTCGGCCAGCGCGGCCTTCACCGCCACGCAGGACGATCAGGCCACCACCTTGCAACTCGACGTTCCCGGCCTGTCGCGTGAGCAGCTGCAGCTGCGCCTCGAAGGCGCGCAAGTGCATCTGACCAGCGTCGAAGGCGCGCCGCGCAAGGTGCAGCGCTCCTGGGAACTGGACCACGCGATCGACGTTGCCGCAAGCAACGCCAAGCTCGAAAACGGCGTGCTCACGCTGCGCCTGGCCAAGCTCGCGCCCGTCGACAAGGCCGTGACGCTGGCCATCGACTGAACCTGGAGAAGTACGCCAGGCGTGCCCCCCGTTCGCTCACGCGGCGGGGGGCCGCGCCGTGTCAGGGCCGGAAGTCGATCTCGGTGGCTTCGACAGTGCCACCGCTGGCCAGCCTGCCCTTCACCCTGATCGCCGCCCCGTTGGTCAGATTCGCGGCGATGGTGCCGTCTTCCTCCCGGATGCTGCCCAGCGTGTAGTGGAAGGTAACCCCGCGCACCACGAACGTCTGGCTGGCGGCGTTGAACGCCGAGACCGTGCCGCGCACATCCACTTCGGCTTGGTCATCATCTTCGCGCTCGATCTTGCTGACCACCAGCACGCCGTTGACGATCGCCCCCTCGGCCTCCACCCGCTGATTGACCGGCAGCACGGTGCCCGGGGGCAGCCGGGAAACGTCGATGGGGAGGCCGTTGATGGAGAAGCTGGTGCCGCTTTGCAGCAGGATGCCTTCGACCTCGGACTCGTCGCAGTCATCGATGGGCGAGCGCAGTTCGATGCGCGTGACAAGCCATTGGCCGCCGGGATTCGCGAGGGTCGTGGTGCGCACCCGCACGAACAGACCGTTCGCCAGCGGGCCGGAAGGAAGGCGATCCGTCGGCGTGCTGGAATAGTTGAAGACCGCCGCGCCGATCCGGAAGGTCCGGGCCACCGCGTCGTGGTTGCTGATCACTCCGCGCAGCTTGAACTCGCTGGTCTGGCCCTCGTTTTCGATACGGGAGGCGGTCACCACGCCAGTGCTGTCCGCGAACCCGTGCACCTCCAGGATGTCGCCGGCGACAATGCTGTTGAAGGTGATCCCCTCGAAGACCGTAGCGGCATTCACCTTCACCGTCTGCCCGAACACCACCAGGGTGTCGGGGTCTGTCCTGGAAGCCACGGGGCCCTTGAT
>NZ_QXMN01000175.1:0-1917 GCF_003581445.1 Acidovorax cavernicola
GTTTCTTTGTCACCATGGCTTCAGTCTTTCAAAAGGGTTTGCAGCAGCGTCCGACCCGCATCCCAGTCACCCCGGGTTGGATCAGCCACCGTGTCGTCTGGCGCCACATACGTTGCGCCCCAGGCCTGGGCCAGGGCTTGCGCGCGCTGCGGGCTGCACGCTGCATGCTGCGCGCGGCCCACGAGAATGCTGGGAAAAGGCAGGCGCTGCAGCGCGAGCGGCGACCAGCCCGGCAACTGCTCGCGCAGCGCAGGCTGTTCCACGTCGACCGGCGCGACCAGCAGCGCGCCGCGCACCTTGGCCGCGGCCGGCGAATGCGCGGCCCACCAGGCCGCGAGCACGCAGCCCAGGCCGCTGGCCACCAGCACCACGGGCCCGGGCGCGTCGACCAGCGTTTCCTGCAGGCGCGCGCTCCAGTCGCCGCGCAGCGGCCGCTGCCAGTCGTGCTGCTCGAGCAGCGCAGCGCCATACAGGGCCTGCCAGCGCGCGAGCCAGGGCTCGGCACGGGCCTGCGGCCCGCCGTCCGGCAGCAGCAGGACCTGCGGAGGGGAAGAGGAAGACGCGAACACCGGCATCACATCTTCTTGATGCGGTCCACCATCTCGCGCGCGAACTCGACGAACGCCTTGCTGCCCTTGGCCGACGGATCGAACACCACGCCGGGAACGCCGTAGCTCGGCGCTTCGGCCAGGCGCACATTGCGCGGAATCACGGTGTTGAACACCTTGTCGCCGAAATGGTCCTTGAGCTGGTCGCTGACCTGCTGCTGCAGCGTGGTCCGGGTGTCGAACATCACGCGCAGCAGGCCGATGATCTGCAGGTCGGGATTCAGGTTGGCGTGCACCTGCTTGATGGTATTGACCAGGTCCGTGAGGCCTTCGAGCGCGAAGTACTCGCACTGCATGGGCACGACCACGCCGTTGGCCGCGCACAGGCCGTTGAGCGTGAGCATGGACAGGCTGGGCGGGCAGTCGATCAGCACGAAATCGTAGTCGGCGTCGACGGCCGCGAGCGCGCCCTTGAGGCGCTTGTCGCGGCGTTCCAGCGCGACCAGTTCGATCTCGGCGCCCGTGAGTTCACGGTTGGCGCCGAGCACGTGGTAGCCGACTTTCTCGGAGAACACCGCGGCCTCCTGCACCGACGCGTTCTCGAGCAGCACGTCGTAGACCGTGAGCTCGAGGCTGCGCTTGTCCACGCCCGAACCCATGGTCGCATTGCCCTGCGGGTCCATGTCGATGAGCAGCACGCGCTGGCCGATCTTGGCCAGGCCCGCCGCCAGGTTCACGCAGGTAGTGGTTTTGCCGACGCCACCTTTTTGGTTGGCAATACAGAAAATCTTGGCCATAGGGCTTTCGGATAACTTATTTGGAAATGGCCAGCTTGATGCCAAAGCCGATGAGGAAAGTGCCGGCGGTCTTTTCCAGCGCCTGCACCACGCGCGGATTGGCACGCAGGCGGTCGGCCAGGAAGCGCGTGAGCAGCACCACGACCAGGCAGTACAGGAAGGTCAGCACCGCCACGGTCGCCGCCATCAGCGCGAAGGTGCGCAGGCCCTGGTGCGTTGCCGGGTCGACGAACAGCGGGAAAAATGCCATGTAGAACACGATGGCCTTGGGGTTGAGCAAGGTGATCAGCGCGCCCTGGCGGAAATAGTGGTGCGGCTGCATCTTCAGCACCGGCTGGCTACCGGGCTTGGCCAGCAGCATCCGGCAACCGAGCCAGGCCAGATAGGCCGCGCCCAGCCATTGCAGCGCCGTGAACGCCGCGGGATGGGATGCAAGCAGCGCCGCCATGCCGGCCACGGCCAGCCACATCAGCACCTGATCGGCGGCGATGACGCCGCCGCAGGCGGCCATGCCGGCGCGGATGCCGCCCTGCCCGGTCGACGTGATCAGCGCGAGTTTGTCGGGGCCGGGA
>NZ_QXMN01000176.1:0-1910 GCF_003581445.1 Acidovorax cavernicola
TCTTCCCCACCACTGACGGCTTGGACGACGACAACTACACGCCACCACCGTCTTCGGTATCCAACTGTCGCGACACGCTCTACGCACTTGCCCGCCGCCTGAAGGAGTCCTCCAGCCTCCCAGCCGAGATTCCTCCGGAGCTGGCGCCCGGTTGGGACGCAATGTCCGCCATGCCGCTGGTGCTGCCAGCTGGCCAGAGGGCATCGCCCAACTCCCTTGTCGGCATCGTGAAGCTCGCCTTGGGGCACATGCAGAACAACGGGTTGGTCCGACTCGACCGTGACGCTGATGATGATGCATCAGTAACCTACACCCCGACGCACCGGCTGCGTGTGCAACTACGAGAGCTGGCCCTGCGCCGGTTGTTCGACATTGCACAGGAAGCCACTCGCACTCCGGCAATGGCGGAGGTTTGACATGCAGAGGATTTCACGCATCTACCTCGGCAACTGCGGCTACTCTATGGCTTGGTATGACGGTCTTCTGATGGACCTGGCAGACCCGGAAACCCATCAGCCAACTGATACCATCATCAACTTGGAGAACGGCGGCGGCAAGACGTCGCTGCTGAGTCTCATCTTCTCGTGTTTCGACACGAGCCAGGACCGATTCCTCAAGCATCTGCAGAGCAAGAACAACCACTTCTCGCAGTATTTCTCGCAGGACGGGCTCCCTGGCTTCATCCTCGTGGAGTGGGAAATGCCTTCCCGTACTGCGGGCGGCTCACCCTATCGACTGGTCATTGGTCAAGTCGTCTCCATCAAGACGGGGAATGATTCGCCCGAGAGTGATCGCATGTTCTTCAGCTTTGAGACAACGGGCACCCTGAGCCTCGAATCTGTTCCTGCGCCAAAGCTAGGTGGAGTACTGTCGGCGTCACTCGCCGAATTCTCTCGCTGGGTTCACGACGAACAGAAACGGCACCCTGATGTCTATGTCACGCGTAAGCAGGCGGACTGGCAGCGCCACTTGCGAGAAGAGCGGCTAATCGACCTCGAAATGCTGCAGATGCAGGTCAACTTCTCGGTGCAGGAAGGTGGCTTTGACAGTGGATTCCTGAACTTCACGAGCGAGTCGGCGTTCCTTCAAAAGTTCTTCCATCTGACACTCGACGCCCAGCGCGCTGGTGCTGTTCGCGATGCTGTGGCCACTGCATGCGACAAGCTACGACGCAAACCCTACTACCAGTCGAAGTTCAATGAACTGACCAAGTTCCGCATAGTCCTCCACGGATTTGAGCAGCTTGCTCACAACTACCGGATGGCATCAGGAGACCAGGCAGGCATCATCTTTGCTGGCGCAAGGCTAGTCTTGGGCCTGCATGACCGCGCCGCGAACCGACGCGAGAAGCAAAAGCAAGAGTTGGCGTATGAGGGTACGCAGCGCGGCATCGCTGCAGTCGCTGCGGCTAATGTCCTAAGCTATTTGCGCCAGGCGACCAGCATGACATCGCTTATTCATGTGCGAGCCGTACGCGCCGCCGCCGACCGCACAGCGAAGGCTCGGGGTGCGCTGGAGGCTGCTGAAGACAACATCACGCGCGTCAAGGCCGCCCGCCTGCTGGCAGAAATTGGCGCCGAAGAGCGACGGCTAAGAGAACTGGGTGCGCAGGCCGAACTTGCGCGAGAGGGTCTGAAGCCATTCCAAGATCACCTTGAAATGCAGGGAGCCTTGCTTCGTACGGCTCTGCATCAGCATGAGCAGTTGCTGCGGGCAAGGCAGCGCAAGATTGAAAAAGAGACCGAAGAGCGAAAAGCGCAGATAAAGGCGCATCGTGCGGTGCTCACCGAGGACGATAAGCGTCGTCGCACGCTTGGCGACGAACGGGCCAACTTGGCTCAGCAGGAGAAAACCTGGGCCACTGAGCGCGAACGCATGGTGGCGTCTGGACGCTTGGACCTGTCTCTTAT
>NZ_QXMN01000072.1:0-16566 GCF_003581445.1 Acidovorax cavernicola
GGGTGGTGGGCGATGGTTTTCATGGCAGGGCTTCCAATGGAAAGAAGGGGCATCGACTGGTGCCTCAGGCCGGCAGGGGGCGCCAGTCCTCGGCTTGCGCCAGCTCGGGATCGGTTTCGATCGCGCGGCTGCGATCCTCGATCTGCGCCTCGTCGGTCAGGGCCCGGTGCAGGCAGGTTCGCGCGAGGGTCGCACCGCGCAGGTCGGCCTGGTGCAGGTGCGCATGGCGCAGGTCGGCATACGTGAGGTCCGCCCCGTTGAAGCGGGCCCGGTCCAGCGCGGCACCGGCGAAATGGGCCTGGTGCAGGCGCGCGGCGCTGAAGTTCGCCTGCGGCAGCCGGGCACCCGTGAACAGTGCCTGCGTCAGCACGGCACTGGAGAAATCGACACCGGTCCCTTCGGCCTCGCAGAACAGGGCCAGGGGCGCATCGATGCGGTCGAAGCGCGCCTCGTCGAGCTTGGCGCCCTGAAAGTTGCACTGGCGCAGCGGCGCCCCGCTGAATCGGGCCCCGCGCAGGTCGGCGCTCGCGAACTGGCAGCTCTCGAGCGCGACATCCTCGAACGACACGCCGGCAAGCTGCGTGGTGGAGAACGCCACGCGCAGCAGGTGGGCGCCGCGCCACGCCACATGGCGCAGATCGCAGCCGGCCACGGTCACGTGGATCCAGCGCGTCGACTCGGCACCCAGGTCGACCAGGCTGCTCTCTGTCAGCACGCAGGCGTCCAGCAGCGCGCCGCGCAACATCGCGTGGTCGAGACGGGTCTTGGTGCAGGCGAGCATGCTCAGGTCGGCACCTGACAGGTTCGCATGCGGTGCCTGGCATTCGCTGAACACGGCCGCGTGCAGGCTGGCATCGTGCAGGTCGATGTGGTCCATCGGGCACTGATTGAACACGGCGCGGTGCAACCGCGCGCCGCCCAGCAGCGCGCCGCGCAGGTCGCACTGGTTGAACACGGCCTCGCGCAGGTCGGCCCCACGCAGATCGGCCTTGGAAAAATTCACCCGGTCGAACAGCCCGCCGGCCAGCTGCGCATTCGAGAAATGGCCGCCCGACAGGTCGAGCCCGGCAATCGACTCGCCGAGCAGCACGGCCAGGGTCAGCGTGGTGGGGTTCATCATGGCGGCGTCGTCCTCAGGCACCCGCGGCCTGCTGCTCGGGCGTGAGCCGAGGCCATGTGCGCGCGCGCTGCAGCAGGGCCCCCTCGAAGCGCACGTCGCCATCGAGCCGCGCGCGCGACAGGTCGGCCGCGAACAGGTTGCTGTTGCGCAAGTCGCAGCCGCGCAGGTCGGCATGTTGCAGGATCGCCTCGCTGAAGTTCACCCCTGCCAGCCTCGCGCCTCGCAGCACCGTGCGGCGCAGCAACGCGCCCTTGGCCGAGGCCAGCCGCCAGTCGCTGTCGGGGAGCCGGGCCTCGCACAGGTTGGCACCGTCGAGCACGCTGCCGAGCATCCGCGCACGCGACATGTCCGCGGCACCGAAGTTGGCGCCCTGCATCCGCGCCCCGGAGAAATCCGCGTCGGCCAGTTCGCAGTGCTGGGCGAACACCATGCCCATGCCGCGTGCACCGCCGAAACGGACACCGGCCAGCTTGCAGGTGACCAGGTTGGCCTGGGCCAGATGGGCCTCGCGGAAATCGGCCCCGGTGAGGTCGCATTCGACGAACTGGCAGCCCGCGAGTTCGGCCTCGGCGAGCGAGAGGCCCGGCAGCGACAGCCGGTAGAAAAGCTGCTCGGGCGCCTGCAGTCCGTGCGCATCGGTGCCGTCCCAGCGCGTGCCGACCAGCATGGCGCCCTTCATCCGGGCGCGCCGCAGCGAAAGGCCGCTCAGATCGGCATGCGACAGCTGCGTCGCGCTGAAATCGGCCTCATCGAACACCGCGCCTTTCCAGCGTGTGCCCCCCAGGTTGGCGCCCTGGAGAATGGCCCGGATGCCGATCGCGCCGTCGAGGTTCGCATGCGCCAGCACCGCAGCCGTGAAGTTCGCGCCCGACACGTTGGCCTTGCCGAAGTCCACGCTCTCGAGCCACGCGCCGGCGAAATTGACATCGCGCAGATCCAGCCCCGAGAAGTCGGCACCGGTGAAGTCCATGCCGCCGAAGAAGCGCAGCCCGCCGGCCAGTGCCTGCTTCATGCCGTCCTTCAGCGTCTGGGCCTGTGCCGCCTGCATCGCGGGCGCGGGCTGCTGCGCGTGCGCGCCCTGCAGGTAGCCCAGCCGCTCCATCGCTTCCTGCTGCAGCAATTGGCCATGCACGGCTGCGAGGTCGAACGCACCGGTCGCACCGGCGTTCGCGCCCTGGAGCTGCGCCAGCGCCACATCGGCATTGAAGAGCGGCGGCCCCCGGTGCTCGATGGGCTTCATGGCCGGATTCGCCTTGCGCGCCGCCGCCGCCTGCTCGAGGGCGTCGAGCGCATCGTCGACGGCCGCCAGCTTCTGCGCTTCGGCCTCCTGCAGCTTCTGCTTCAGGTGGGCCACGCGCTGCGCCGGCGCCGGGGGCTCTTCGCGCGGCGGCATGACGATGCCCATCGCATCCGGGTCGCGACCGCTGGCGCGCAACTCTTCCCGCGCAAGGGCCACGTCGATCTCGGCGCGGCGGTACTGCGCCTGCGCCTGCAGACCCTGGCTCGCGAAGGCCTCGGCAGCCCGCTCGGCCTCGGGGTCCACTGCGTCGATGCCTTCAGGCAGCAGGTCGCTGTCGTCCAGGCATTCGACCCCGCCCCATCGTGGATCGGCGCGCCGCGCCAGCGCATCGAGGTAGTGGGTGTCAGGCCGCGACGCATCGACGCGCTCGACGGCGCCGAGCAGCCCGTGCACGTCGGAGCCGTCGTCAGTGGCCACCTCCGCCAGTCCCTGGAACAGCAGCAGCGCCCGTTCGGCATGTGGAAAGAACCAGACCGTCGTCAGGCGCAGCGGCACTTCGCGCAAGCGCGGCTCGGCGGCACCGACGGCGCGATAGTCGGCGAACACGCGCGCGCGCAAGCCGGGCAGTCGGCCTTCGAGCCGCGGCTTCTTCGGATGCATGTGATCGAACTGGAAAGGCTCGTCGCCGCGCAGTGGGGCGTCGAACCATTGGTCCTCTGGGGCGAGGTTGAAGTAGCGCCAGTCCAGGTCGGGCGCGAAGCCCGGCGCGTGCGCCTTGAGGTAGTCCGCGTCGTAGGTGCCGCGAAATCGCGCGCGCTCCGGGTGCATCGGTCCCCGCAGGCCAAAGCCTGCGGGCGCCACGGACTGTGCCGGATCGCGCAGGGGCTGGTCGGGTCGCTCGATGTTCGGCAGCCGGTGGTGCCCGCCTTCGGGCGCGGCGCCGATGCCATCGGGGTTGGCCGGCACCGCGGCCCCCCCGTAGGCATGCGCGGCATCGATGGGCATCGCGTCGAACGCCAGTGGCGCGCTGGCCTTCGTGCCCTCCCAGTGGCGATCACCGAAGACGAGCAGGGTCTTGCTGCGGCTGCCCAACCGTGCGCGCACCGCGCAGGCGGTAGGGCTTTCAGCGGGAGGAAAGGCCTGGCCGTGCACGAGGAACTCGGGCGTGAGCTTGGCTACGCCCTCGTCGACCAGAGGCACCGCCATCTCGCGTCCGATGAAGTTCCAGGCCGACTGCTCGCCCCACAGCGTGCCGCCCTCGGCCTGCTCGAAAGGCACGTGCAGCATGGCCGTCACGCACAGGCCGAAGCGCTTGCGGAACTCGATCGGCCGGGTGCTCAGGCAGACGGCCTGGGGTTTGACGACTTGCATGATGGTTCGGGCGAGGCCTTCTTCCCGATCAGCCGTTGGGATTGCCGTCGTCGTCGCGGCTGAGCAGCCTGTTGGCGCCGCGCTCGCTGCCCACGGCGTCGACGCCGGGGACCATGCCCATCAGTGCCAGCAACGCGCCGCCGGTTCCCACCGTCGCAACCGTGAGGGCGCCGTCGTTGAGATTGGTGTTCACCAGATTGCGCATGCGCTCCAGCCGCCCGCGCATGCCGGGAATGCGGTCGATGTCGCTGCTCGAGAGAATTTCGTTCATCAGCTTCCTCGCGTCGGCGTACTGGGAACCCAGGGACGCCGCGCCGCTGATCATGGACACGGCTCCGTACGCAAGGCTCGCGACCGCACCCACCGTCCCGGCAGTTGCCATGGCGGCCGTCGCATCGGTTCCCGCTCCGGCCCCTGCGCCCGGCATGATCGAATGCAGCGGGGCCTGCCGCACCGAGGTGCCGTCGCGCTCGATCTTCAGGCCGGCCACCGACTCCATGCTGATGGCCAGGGTGTTGTCGACCTTCAGGCCGAGGAAGTTCGACATCGCGATGCCCAGCGCGTTGTCCATGCTCAGCCCCATGAAGGTCGAGCGGGTGACGCCGAGGTTGAAGTCCGTGTTGTTGCCGATGTAGCCGCTGGTGTTGGGGCCGAGCACCGTGGTGTTCGATCCCACCGACACGGTGTTGATGTTGCCGATGGCCACCATGTTGAGCTCGGTGTTGCTCACCAGCGTGTACTTCTGGAACGCCGCGGCATACGGTGCGGCATTGGCGTCGATCTTCATCGAGTTGCCGCCGGTCACCTTGAACTCCATGTGCCCGGCCTCGAAGACCATGGTCGGGGCCTTGTACTTCACCCCGCCCTGCACCGTGACGGTCTGCGTGCCCGTGACCGTGCGCGTCTCGTTGCCGCCGGTGATGTCGGTGCGGTTGCCGTCGGACTGGATCTTGTGATGGCCCTTCACCAGCAACGCATGGTCGATGTCGACATTCGTGGTCTGATAGCCCACCACATGGTTGTCCTGGTTCTTGCCGACCGTGAGCTTCTGGAACTTCTGGATGATCGTGGTGTCGTTGTTCTCCACGGTCGTCTTGCGGTCCCGCACGACCGTGGAGGTCTGGTCGCGTTTCACGGTCACGGTCTGGTCGCGGTCCACCGTGGTGGAGTCGTCCAGTTCCACGCTGCGGCTCATGTTCTTCTCGGCGTGGATGTTGATGTTCTCCTCGCCCTTCTTGTCCTCGAACATGATCTCGTTGTAGTTGTTCACGCCGCCGCCGGGCGTGGACCGCGTGCGAAAGCCGCTCTGCGTGGGCGACTTGTACGGAATGGGCTGGTCGTCGTTGTAGACGCGGCCCACGATCACGGGGCGGTCGGGGTCGCCGTTGAGGAAGTCGACGATCACCTCCTGCCCGATGCGCGGCGCGAAGTAGCCGCCCCAGCCCTTGCCGCCCCAGGGTTGCGACACGCGCACCCAGCAGGTCGACTTCTCGTTGCTCTCGTCGTAGCGGTCCCAGTGAAAGTGCACCTTCACGCGGCCGTGGTCGTCCACGTGCAGCTCGTCGCCCTTGGGGCCGACCACGATGGCCGTCTGCGGGCCGGGCATGGTCACGCGCGGCGTGAGGCGCGGCGCGCGGAACGGGCGGTCGACCGGCATCACGGTGAGCAGGAAGAGGCTGCTGCCGGTCTGCGCGGCGGCCAGCGCGGGCGTGGCGGCGATCAGCTCTTCCAGCACCGGCAGGGTGTCGGCGTTCACGGCGTCGTCGCGCAGCACCTCGGCCAGCGCGCGCTGCACGGGCTGCGCCGGCGAACTGGCGCTCACACCCTCGTAGCCGCGGTGGCTGGCGATGAAGGTGCAGGCGGCGATCACGTAGTCGCCGTTGCGCGTGCCGTCGGGGTCGTCCTCGAACTTGAAGCTGCGCCCGGCCGCGACGTCGGGCCACGGCGTGAGCGCCCAGTGGCGGTCGCGGCGCGCGTTGAGTTCGTCGCCGCGCAGCTTGGCGCGCGTCTCGGCGTCGTCGCCGCTGAAGTAGCCGCCGGGGAACTCGAACATCTCGAACTCCGCGAGTTCGTGCGTGTCGGAGCTGTCGATGTCGGCGCCCAGCTTCTTCTTGATGGCCTTGAAGTCGCTGTCGCGCGACGAATGCTTGCCGGTGTCGAACTGCCGCGCGCTGACCCAGCGCGAGATCTCGTTGAAGCGCGGCTCGGCCGCATTGACCGCCATGTGGCGCAGCGTGTCGGCGGCGGGCAGCTTGTCGTGCGCCATGTCGCTGGCGTCCGACAGGTGCATGGTGCCGGGCGCGTCGTGCGCATCGAACCAGTAGTAGATGCCTTCGTCTTCCAGCAGGCGCGACAGGAACTGGTAGTCGCTCTCCTGGTGCTGCACGCAATACCTGCGCGGGTTGTGCGTGCCGATGACGTTGGAGGCCTTGGTCTTCTTGAAGCGCTTGATCGGGCTGTCCTCGAACACCGCGTCGAGCACTTCGAGCACCTTCTTTTCCTGGTGGATGCGCGAGTTGGCGCGCTTGGTGAGCAGCCAGAACCACGAGCGCAGCGCGATGCGGTACTCGTAGTGCCGTCCCATGTGGCCCGCGCGCACGAAGCGCACGGCATGGCCCTGGCAGTGCCGCTCGTGCGCGCCGCCGTCGGCGTCCTTGAACTCGATGACGACGTCGAAGGCATGGCCCAGGATGTCCTTGGCGGCGAGGTCCTTGTTCTTCGACAGCACGGTGAGCTCGTAGGCCGCGGGCCGCGCCAGCGCCTCGTGCCCGACGATGCGCCAGAACATCAGGTCGTCCTTGGCGGGCGAATCGCTCTCGATGCGGAACTCGTGGTCGGCCATCTTCTTTTCTCTCGGAGTTGGAGGCGTCTCAGCGCGCTGTGGACACCCGGGTCATCGAGACGCCACGGTCGCGAGGCACGCCGCGGAACCGGCTTTGCCGGGCCGCTGGCGTGGCCCCCGGCGAGGGGGTTGGCGAAGCGACACGAAGTGCGCGAAGACTGGGGGTGTGCGTCATGTCAGTCGAACGCGTAGGTGAAGTCGGCGTCCTTCACGTCGAGCGCGACGCGGCGGATTTCTCCGCCGGATGCGAGACGTTGCAGGTACTCGACCGAAATCGTCGGCAGCACGGTGTTGGTGAGGATCGCGTCGATCACGCGCCCGCCCGATTCCGGGTCCTGGCAGCGCGCGACCACCTGGTCGACCACCGCGTCGCTGTACTCGAAGGGCACGCCGTGGTTCGTTTCCACGCGCTTCTTGATGCGGCCCAGCTGCAGCCGCACGATCTTCTTCATCATCTCGGGCGACAGCGGGTAGTAGGGAATGGTGACGATGCGGCCCAGCAGCGCGGGCGGGAACACCTTCATCAGCGGCGCCTTCAGCGCATCGGCCAGCGCGTTCGAATCGGGCAGCAGCTCGGGGTCGCGGCACATGCTCATCACGAGCTCGCTGCCGGCGTTGGTGGTGAGCAGGATGATCGTGTTCTTGAAATCGATCATGCGGCCCTCGCCGTCTTCCATCCATCCCTTGTCGAAGACCTGGAAGAAGATCTCGTGCACGTCCGGGTGGGCCTTCTCCACTTCGTCCAGCAGCACCACGCTGTAGGGCCGGCGGCGCACCGCCTCGGTCAGGATGCCGCCCTCGCCGTAGCCGACGTAGCCGGGGGGCGCGCCCTTGAGCGTGGAGACGGTGTGCGCCTCCTGGAACTCGCTCATGTTGATGGTGATGATGTTCTGCTCGCCCCCGTACAGCGCTTCGGCCAGCGCCAGCGCAGTCTCGGTCTTGCCCACGCCCGAGGTGCCGCACAGCATGAACACGCCGATGGGTTTCTGCGGGTTGTCCAGCCGCGCACGCGAGGTCTGGATGCGGCGCGCGATCATTTCCAGGCCATGCTTCTGGCCGATGACGCGCTGGTTCAGCGTGTCGGCGAGCTTGAGCACGGCCTCGACTTCGTTCTTGACCATGCGGCCGACGGGAATGCCGGTCCAGTCGGCGACGACCGAGGCCACGGCCTGTTCATCGACCGACGGCAGGATGAGCGGCGACTCGCCCTGCACCGCATGGATCTTGGCCTGCAGCTCGTGCAGTTCGGCCAGCAGCGCGGCGCGGTCGGGACCGGCTTCGGCGGGCTCTGCGGCAGCTTCGCCGGCTGCGGGTGCATCCACCGGCTTGTTGCCCGCGCGCAGCTTGCTGCGCAGTTCGAGCAACCGGTCGACCAGCCCCTTCTCTTCCTGCCAGCGCGCATTCAACGCATCGAGCTGCACCTTCGATTCGGCCAGCAGCGTGGCCACCAGCGCGGCGCGTTTGGTCACGTCGATGCCGATGGCTTCCTCGCGGCCGATGATCTCCTGCTCCACCGTGAGTCCTTCGATGCGACGCATGCAGTCTTCCACCTCGGGCGGCGTTGCGTGCTGCGACACGGCCACGCGCGCGCAGGCCGTGTCCAGCAGGCTCACGGCCTTGTCGGGCAATTGGCGCGCGGGAATGTAGCGATGCGAGAGCTTCACGGCCGCCTCGATGGCCTCGTCGAGCAGTTGCACGCGGTGGTGCTTCTCCAGCACGCTGGCCACGCCGCGCAGCATGAGGATGGCCTTGGTCTCGTCGGGCTCGGGCACCTGCACGACCTGGAAGCGCCGCGTGAGCGCCGGGTCTTTCTCGATGTATTTCTTGTACTCGGCCCAGGTGGTGGCGCCGATGGTGCGCAGGTTGCCGCGCGCGAGCGCGGGCTTGAGCAGGTTGGCCGCATCGCCGGTGCCGGCCGCGCCGCCTGCGCCCACCAGCGTGTGGATCTCGTCGATGAAAAGAATGATCGGCGTGGGCGAACTCTGCACCTCGTCGATCACCTGGCGCAGGCGCTGTTCGAACTCGCCCTTCATGCTCGCGCCGGCCTGCAGCAGGCCGATGTCGAGCGTGAGCAGCTTCACGTCCTTCAGCTGCGGCGGCACATCGCCGCGCGCCAGGCGCTGCGCGAAGCCTTCCACCACCGCGGTCTTGCCGACACCCGCTTCGCCCGTGAGCAGCGGGTTGTTCTGGCGGCGGCGCATGAGGATGTCGACGATCTGGCGGATTTCCTCGTCCCGCCCGGTCACCGGATCCATCTCTCCCTTCTTGGCTTTCTCCGTGAGGTCGACAGCAAATTTCTTGAGGGCATCGCCCTTGCCCATGGCGGCCGGCGCCATGGCGCCCGAGTCTTCGCCGGGGGCACCGCTGCCCATGCCGGTGCCGTCCTGCGCGCGCATCTGCGCTTCGGGCGAGGCGTCGCAAATCTTGGGGAAGTTGTCGGCCAGGTCTTCGACCTTGATCTTCTCGAACTGCTTCGACAGGCCGAACAGCGGGTTGCGCAGGCTCTGCGTCTTGAGCATGCCCACGAGGATGTAGCCGGTGCGCACCTGCGCCTCGCCGAACTGCAGGGTGGCGTAGGTCCACGCGCGTTCGATGGCGTTCTCGATGTGCGGCGAGAAGTCGCTGATGGCGGTGGCGCCGCGCGGCAGGCGGTCGAGCGCGGCGGTCATGTCCTTCGCGATCACCGACACATCGAGGCCGTAGTGCTGGATCACGCGGTGCAGGTCGGAGTCCTGCACCTGCAGCAGCTGGGCGAACCAGTGCTCCAGCTCCACGTACGGATTGCCCCGCATCTTGCAGAAGACGGTGGCGCCCTCGATGGCCTTGTAGGCCAGCGAGTTGAGTTTGCCGAAGAGGGCGGTGCGGCTGATTTCACTCATGGAGGACTCCGTATCTCATCTAGACGATTGGCGATGGGGTGGTTTGAAACGCCGGGGCCGACTTGCGCGCAATGCGCACATCGGCCGCGTCGCGCGCGCGGGGTCGGGTGCCGAGCCACGAGACCCAGCCCAGGCGCGGCGCATTGCCTTCGCGCTGGCCGAGCCGGGTGGCGGGCACCTGGGCCTTCTCGAGCACCAGCTCGGCGTCCCATTCGAGTTCGTCGCCCAAGAGCTGCTGCATCCAGCGTTGCAGCACGGGGCGTGCGCCGCCGATGGGCAGGAACATGCGGTACTGGTCGAGCGTGAGCGGGCCCAGGTGCAGGCGCACGCGGTGCTGGCGGTCCCAGGCGCGGGTGCCGAGCATGGCGCCCATGCCCATCGAGCGCGAACTCTCGCCCTGCCCCAGCCGCGTGAGGTCGTCCGCCGGCAGGCGCATCCAGTGACCGACCCAGCGTTCCAGCTTCACCGGCACGCCGAAGTAGCTGCACAGCACCGACTCGACACTTTCCGCGTTGTGCACGCGGCGCGCCAGCCAGCCCGCGAAGTGCAGGCGCGCGTCGTCGTGGATCTCGTCGCGCCCGATGCGCCCCGGCGTGCCGATGCCGACCAGCGCGCCGATCTGCAGGCGGAAGCGGTCTTCACCCGGCCGGTCGAGCGCCACGGCAGGGCGCGACTGCGCCCACGCGCGGTAGAAGTGCAGCGAGAAGCGATGCGAGAAGCTGTCCAGAAAGGCCAGCCACGTCGGATCGCCGTGGTTCAGGCTGCGCTCGCGGATGAAGTCGCTCAGGTGCACCGGCAGCGGGCCGTTGGGACCGATGTAGCCGAAGAAGTGCTGGCGCAGACGCGGCGGCGACGCCTCGGTGGCCGGCTCGAAGCGGCTGAAGCTGGCGGGCGCGAACGACAGCGAGGGCTCCTGCCCCACGCGCACCGGTTCGGCGCTGGGCAGCAAGGCACGGCCCCAGCGCGGCGAGGTCTTCGCGACCGACTCGAGCCTTCGCATCACGGCGAAGTAGTCGAAGTCCCACGGCTGCGCCGACCACGCGCGCAATGCGTGGTCAACCCGGGCATTGACGGTCTCCCCCAGGCTCGCCGCTTCGCGGACTTCGCCTCCCCCCTCGCCAGCGAGGGGGCGCTCGCCTTCGGGCGGCCGGGCGGCGACCCTCACAGAATCTGTCGTGTCCCGCACAGCGGCCTCCAGCGCATGGCTTCGCCCTTGCCGGCGACACGCAGCACGGTCTCGACGAAGTGGTTCACCTCGACGTGGCGCGCGAGAAACTGCGCGAGCACGGCGCCGAACAGGAAGGCGCTGTGGCCGTGGAAGGCGTCCTTGTCGACTTCCAGCGTCACCTCGAGCCCGCGCCCGAAGGCGATCGGTCCCTTCATCGGCAGGCGGCGCGCCACCGGCTGGCTCCTGACCGACAGCAGCCCGCGCACCTGGCCCTGGCGCATCTCGTCGGCATGCACGGCGTAGAGCATGAGCGTCTCGCGCAGCGCGGCGGCGCCCTGCTCTGGCGTGCTGTCGGACAGCGACAGGTAGTTGAGCGCCAGGTGATCCACCACGCGCCAGCCCAGCCCCTGGCTCACCACCGGCGACACCGGCCGCGACGGCCCTCGCACCATGCGCACGCGCTGCACGGGGAAGGAATCGACGCAGTCGAAGTCGTTGTCGCGTCCCATCGGCATCAGCAGCGGCAGGTCGCGGTTGGTGCACAGCGCGGTCACGGCGAGCTGGCGCAGCGTGGCGGCATACGGCGCCTGCTGCGGATCGACGATCTGCATGTAGACCTCGGAGCCGATGTGGCTGCTGCGGTGGCCTTCGGTGCGCTGGCGCACCGACAGCATGCGCGGCTCGCGCGCGGTCGTGAAGTAGGCCGGGTGGCTGTTGCGGCTGCCGTGGAAGGCCGAGTAGAACGGCCGGAACGGCTGCTCGGCCACCGCGGCGTCGGCACCCGGCGCGCCGTGTCCGATGACCTCGGTGACGGTGTGCACCTCGAAGTCCTGCGGCCGTGTGCGGTCGGGCACGAGGTGGAACTGGCTCACGCCCTCGGTCACGGGCACGCGGTCGAGCCGCCGGGTGAACAGGTTGACGGCGGGCACGCAGTGCAGCTGCACGTTGTCGGCGCTCACCAGCTTCTCGAGCGCCGCATCGCCGCGCGAGAACAGCAGCACGATCTCCAGGTCGGTCACCGGCATCGTCGCGAGCAAGGCCTGCAGTCCGCCGATGCGCGCGAACTGGAAGCGCTGCGGAAACGCGAAGTACTCCTGCAGCAGCCGGAAACCCGAGAAGCCCGTGGCCGTGACCGGCAGCAGGGCCTCGTCGTCCTCGAAGCCGACCGCGCCGATGGCGCTGCCCGGCAGGCTGCGCGCGGTGCCCTGCAGGGCGCCGCCGGTCGTGAGCGGGCGTACCCAGACGCCGACGGGTTGGCCCAGCGCGCATTCGTGCAGCTGCCAGGCCACGTCTTCCGCGCCGCCGAAGTGCAGCACCAGATCGTCGAGCGCGATCTGGCTGAAGTTCAGGCCCGCCGTGGCGCGCAGCGCAATGCGCAGGCCGCCGCGGATGGCGCGCGACTGCGGGTGGGTGTTCAGCGGCAGGTCGGGCGCATAGGTGAAGTACTGGGCTCGCTGCACTTCGATCGGCCAGATGCGCAGCGCGGCGGCCGTGCGGAACTCGCAGTGCGTGTTCTGCCCCACGGCCTGGCGCGCGCGCAGGCCGGCGCCGCGCGGCAGCGTGGGGCCGGCCGCGAGGTTGGCGTCCTCCGGGTCGGGCACGAACGAGACCACCGTCATGGCCGGTGTGGGGGCCAGGAAGTGCGGGTAGACGATGTCGAGCAGGTGGCCCGTGAAGCGCGGGTATTCGGCGTCGAGCTTCAGGCCCACGCGCGCCGAAAGAAAAGCCGTGGCCTCGATCAGCCGCTCCACGTACGGGTCTGCGACTTCCTGGCCTTCGATGCCCAGGCGATGCGCGATCTTCGGGAACGCACGGGCGAACTCCGAGGCGCTTTCGCGGAAGTAGCGCAGCTCCTGTTCGTACAGGCTCAGCAGCCGAGGGTCCATGTCGGACTTACCTTGGGTTTTGCGCCATGTCCACGATCTCTATGCGGCCCTCTTCCAGATCGACGCGGCTTCGCATGAGGAACTCGAGCGGCACGGGCTGCGCCCACAGCATGCCGCGGATCTGCAGGCCGATGCTGTTGTGGGACTCCAGGGCCGGGCCTTCCATGACGAGTTCGACTTCGAGTGTGCGGGACAAAATGCGCGGCTCGAACTGCAGGATTGCGTTCTTCAAAGCCTGTTCCATGCTGACACGCTGCACCGACGAGGTGAACTGGCCAGACAGCATAGGCAATCCGTAGTTGATGACGGAGCGCGCGGCATTGGGGTGCTGCTTGTCGTCCATCGAGAGGCCGTGCCCCGTGGCATTGAAGAGCCAGCCGAGGTCGCGCAGCACAGCCTGGCGCAGCGCCTGCTTGGTGAGCGTGCGCTTGTCGTCGCCCTCGCGCTTCTCGTCGGGCGCGTGATCGACGAGGCGATCGAGCAGCGAGGGCTGCAGCCGCTCCTGCGCGGTGAGTTCAGCCACCGCCGCTGCTTTCGCCGCCCTCGGCCCCGACCGTGGCGTCGGCAGTGGGCGTGAAGAGGATCTCGCGCACGTCCATCAGCGCGTACTCGCCGGCGTCGCTGCCGAGCACGCGTTGTCCGTAGCCGGCCCAGACCTCGGGGCGCAGCTCGCGCCACTCGGTCTTGCGCGCCAGCCGCAGCTCGCCGTCGTCCTGTGTCTCGGTGCCTTCGTAGCGCGTGGGAATGAGCGCCAGCGTTTCGCCGCCGTTCTCGAACTGCAGGTGCGCGGGCATCCAGACGCAGTCGCGCAGGTCTTCGGGCGGCTCGATCTTGATGTGCGCGAGCCGCGCATATGGAATCCAGTAGTACTTGCCGTTGACGAAGGCTTCGAGCACCGGGCCCAGGCGCATGTCGGCGTCGGCCAGCCATTCGAAGGGCGCGCCGTCGATGGTGCCGGCGATGGCGGGCGCGCCGTCGAAGGCGCGCTGGCGCAGGTCTTCGGCCAGCTCGCTCTCGCCGCGGCCTTGCCGCAGCAGCGATTCGATGAGCAGTGCCAGCCATTCGTCGGGCTGGCCGAAGATCATCGGCGTGCGCGTGCCGGCGAACACTTCGGCGCGCAGGCCTTCGCAGCGTACGGCCTCGCCGTACACCTGCTTCATGGGCACGGCGAGTGCATCGAGCTCGGCCGCGACGGTGAGCTGGTTGAGCGCGCGCTCCCACTGCCCGAGCACGCACAGCAGCTGCGCCATGAAGACGCGGTGCTTCGGGTCGGAGGGCTTGGCGCGCACGTCGTCGCTCAGGGCCTTGAGGGCGGCGGCCGGGTCGGCGGCCTTGAGAAAGTCTGCGGCGGTCGTCGTCATGGCGGGGTGCTCCTGGAGGCGTTCGGGTCAGACCCGGGTGAACTGGCATTCGCGCACCGCGCCGCGCGCGCCGCTGGTCTTCTGCGGGGCCGACTTGATCTTCACCGTGCGGTAGCTGATGGAGACCAGCTCCGAAGGCACGCCCCAGTGGCCGCCGGAGTTGAGCACCAGCCGGCAGATGCGCGCGTTCTCCAGCGATATCTCGAAGGTCGATTGCGCCTCGGGCGATTGCGGGTCGCCGCCGGCCTTGAAGGCGCTGATGATGACCTTCAGGTCTTTTTCCTGCGCGCGCAGCAGGCTGGCGAGCGTGGCCGTGGCCGCGTCGCTGCGGCGCGCGACCACCAGGTTGTTGGGCACGACCTGGTTCTGCGCGGACGACTCGGGCACCTGCACCGACCAGTAGTAGCCGCCGATGTTCAGGCGCGCCTTGCCGTCGTCGAAGACGCGTTCGAGCTCGCCCTCGACGGGCGATCCCTTGCTCTCGATCATCATGACCAGGTCGGTCTCGGCCGAGCCGGTGCCGATCAGTTCGTAGAACTGCCGTGCGTCTTCGGGGCTCCAGGAGCCGTCTTCGAGAAATGCCATATCAACCTCCGGATTCGGACAAGAAACACAACTGGACCGGCACCACGCGCGCCCGCCTCATGGCCGCGCTCCGCCATCTGCCGTGCCGGCGCTGCCGCTCCTGCGCAGCAAGGCCGCAAACACCTGGCGCTCGCTGCTCGCGGCCGGCGGCTGGCCGCCGCGCACACGCACTTCCGACACATCGGCCTGCGCCGCGGTGGTCACGCCGAACAGGCGCGGCGCGCTGTGGGGCGCGGCCGGTACGGCCATGACGAGCAGACGCGCCTCGCCGGACGCGTCGAGCCAGGGCAGCTCGAAACGCTTGACCGCCGGTTGCTCGGGCGTGCCGCGCTTGAAGCGGTTGGTTTCGCCGGCGCCGTCGGGATACACCGCCTGCAGCGCGCCGCGCGCATCGATGCCGGTGATGACGAGGTCGAGCGAACGGCCGCTGGTGTTGCGCACGTTCAGGCGCACGCGCTCGCCGGCACGCCATGCGGGCAGCCCGCTCGCGGCCTCGGCGAGCGGCACGCTGCGCAGCAGCCGGTCGGCGCTCCAGACTTCGAGCACCGCGTCGAAACCATCGAGCTGGCCGCCCTTCGCATGCGCCTGCAACTGGGCCAGCCACTTGAGCTGCGCCAGGGCCTGGAGGCGGCGGCGCAGCGCCGGGACATCGGGCACCACGACGGCGGAGGCGGCGGTGCCGAACACGGGCGCGAGTGCCTCGAGGCGATGGCCCGCGGGGCCGAGGTCGGTCCAGCGCACGTCGGCGCTCGCGGGGTCGTCGGCCAGGCGGATCGCGGCCGGGTAGTCCAGGCTCAGGCCGGCGGGCAGCGGTTTGTCGGCGCGCACGCGCAGCGCCGTCGCGGCCGGCTCTGCGATGGGCGTGACGCTCCAGAACACGCTGCCCGACAGGTCTTTCAACGCCGCGGGCACGGCGAGCCAGGCCCCGCCGAGCTTGATCTGCGCGATGGCGGCCGGCGCGCGGCGCACGGTGCCGTCGTCGAGCGTCGCGAGCACGCGCACCTCCTGCTGCGCCGCCAGGCCGTCGAGCAGGCCGGCCTTGACGGCCAGGCTGTCGCCGCTGCGCTGCGCGCCCCACACAGGGCGCGTGGACGCGGGCGCGCCGCTGTTGGCGAACAGCGGCGCATCGAGGTTGCCCTCGGCCACGGGCGAGGGCAGCTCGCGCGTGGGAAAACGCTGCGCGAGTTCGTCGATGACCGGCGGGTACAGCGCGAGCACGCCGTCGAACAGGTCGCGCCAGGTGGCGGGCTTGCGCGCCAGCGACTCGACCACGGCCCAGGTCAGCAGGCCCTGCGGCCGGGCGCCGCGCGCCTTGCGCGGCAGGCGCAGCTCGGGCGTGATCTGGTGGCTCTCGGATGCGAACAACGCCACGTAGCGGGCGCGCGGCACGGCATCGGTCGCGGCCGGCGGCGCGGCAAGCGGTCGCGCGGGCGCGCCGCCGCCCGTGAGCTGCGTCGTGCGCAGGCCGCGCCAGCGCACTTCGTCGTCGGCCGGCCCCTCGGCGGTCGCGGGCGCATCGCCCGTGCCGCGTGTCATGGAGTTGGCGGAGCAGGTGTCGAACACCGAGGCGACGAACACGTTCTTCGCCAGGAAGGCCTGGATCCAGGCGTCGAAGTCGACGTCGCGCAAGTCGCCGCTCAGGGCAGCGTCGGCGCCGAGCGTGCCGCGCACGTCGCGCGCCAGGAAGTTCTCCGACAGGCCGTCGGGCTCCTGGTAGCGCTTGGCCACGTCGCGCAGGCGCGTGCCATGACCGGAGAAATACAGCAGCACGAAATCGCCGCTGGCCGACTGCGCGAGCAGTCGCGCCAGGGCCTGGTGAATGGCCTGCGATTCGGGCAGCGCGGCGCCGGGCACGCCGTCGGCGAGCACGGCAACGTCGGGTGCGGTGAAGCCCTGCTTCAGCAAGGCATCGCGCATGAGCATCACGTCGTTGCGCGGCGCCTGCAGCCACAGAGACTGCGGCTGGTTGACGAGTTCGGAGACGCCGACGAGCAGGGCGCGCGGGGTGGCGAAGGCGGTGCTGCCGGCAATCAGCAGTGCCAGCATCAACAGCACTTGCAGGCCGAGCACCCGCATGGCTCCTTCCCCCGCTGGGGGAAGGCTGTCTCTTATAC
>NZ_QXMN01000177.1:0-1902 GCF_003581445.1 Acidovorax cavernicola
AGCCTAACGAAGCAGCCGTCAGAGAAACATTCAAAAAACTCGAGACTTTATCAAAGCTAGAAAGAAGAAATAATAAATATTCAAAAAATATCATTTCAAAAAATCTAACCGAAGCTGCCAAACTGGGAATATTGCAAATAGAAGGCTCTTACTCCCTAGTGAAACCCGGACCTTTAACCGAAAGCCTTGCCCATTCATTCCCCGGGGCAAGATACATGGCTGCATCTCTCAAAAAAGAGATCATCCTTTATCGCGCAGGAGTTTCCCACCAGCCTTTTGGTCAATTTTTTTCCGCCGAACCACCAACTAGCATATTGCAAACAAGGATAGACAAGGCAATCCCTCTCAACTGGCCTGGAGGAGAACAGTCTCCCATTGACACAGTTTTTGCAATAAAATTCCCAGCCGGAACAAAGCTATACATCGGAGAAATAGCTAATCAGGGCGGTTTTCACTTAGGCGGAACACAGCAGATAGTGATACCTACTCCATGGCCAACTGATGGCGTTGAAATAATAGAGTCAAGACCAATAAAATGAACGAAAAACTCAACCACACCGCAGTTCTTTCTCGGATGATCGCACTACTGCAAGCAGGAAATTTTCCTGATTTGGCTGCGACCCTGGAAATCATAAAAATGAACTTCGATGAAAACCCAAGAGAAAAATCGCTGGAGCTTCTTTCAATGTACCGCGGGGCAGGTTCTTTAAACGATATCGTTTTCCATAAAGACGGGAAATTATTGATCTCCGAAAATATTGAATTCGAAGAACTTAGGATTAGTCTTTTTAACATCTGCAAAGAACTCATTTAGTCTGCAATCTAGTCGATTCATCCTAAATCACACTAAAAAAATGCATCAAGATGCGTCCAGACATCTGCACGTGATCCCTGAAAGTGAGATGCCTTATCAATGTCACCATAGACAATGCCGATGTGGTGTCAACCATGGTCATACTCAACGGTCAGTCACATGGGATTGATTAGCGACCGCAGTACGAAACGCACCTTGCACCGAAGAGAAACACTACATATAACCAAAAGTTCTAAAAAATACCACAAAACAACGCCACCAACCAATCCAGGTAGCGCATTCATGGGCATCAGCCACTAATGAAATTACGGCATGGACTGAGATATCCTCGGAACTGGGGGATAAAAGAATGTGGGAGGTAAACAAGGCTTTTCTTGATATAGAAATTTCAAAATCAAAGAACTTTCTTTTTACCAGCGATCCTACAAAATTAACAATCGGATTTCCCCAAAAAGAATTTCTTTATCTGAAACAACATGGATACGAAATCCATAAAGACGGAGAAATATATCGTGCGATTAAAAAATGATCCATCCGGCATATCAGAATTGACAGCCCTCATTAAAAAATACTACACCCTCAGAAATAGAGAAATTCTCATAGTTTCGTCAGGAACATCCGGCAGAGGGTTGAATGAAGGAGACTCCTATTATGTATCATTCATGATCGATAGGAAGCACATACTAAAATACTCGATTCCAACGGCAATAAGAACTTTTGCGTGTTTGTGGATCGGTATAGGTCCAGAATACATCCCGATTAATTATGCTATCAACGGAAAGTACGAAGAACTCTTCAGTGTCGATTCCACAACTGAAGCCGTAGAGAAAAATCTTGAACTTTTAGATGATTACCTATCAGGCCGATTCGATAATTGAAATTTAATATTTCCAACCTCCGGATGACACCGCATAGTTCGAACGCAACACTAACCGCCACCAGCCGCTACCGTGGTACGAACTCATCCCGCACACGCTTTCAGCCACATCACACAACACCATATAACCAAAAGTTCTAAAAAATGCCCCAAAATAACGCCACCAACCAATCCAGGTAGCGCATTCATGGGCATCAGCCACTAATGAAAT
>NZ_QXMN01000073.1:0-15433 GCF_003581445.1 Acidovorax cavernicola
CCCTCCCCCGCACCCGGCGACGCTCCAGCCGACGCTGGCACCGCCCCCATGGACAAGAACAGCTCCATCGAAAGCATCGCCAACGACATCGCCACCGCGATCGTCGAGAAGCGGCTGCCGCCGGGCACCTGGCTGCGCGAGGAAGCGCTGGGCCGGGTCTATTCGGTGAGCCGCACCAAGGTGCGCGCGGCGCTTTTGATGCTGTCGAAAGACAAGCTCATCGAGATGATTCCCGACAAGGGCGCCTTCGTCTGCCAGCCCTCGGTGGACGAGGCGCGCGAGGTGTTCGCGGTGCGCCGCATCCTCGAGCGCGAGGTGGTGCGCCTGTTCATCGCCAACGCGCGGCCGCGCGACTACCAGACGCTGGAGCAGCACATCAAGTTCGAGCGCGCCGCGCTGCGCCAGTCCACCACCATGGGTACGGTGCGCGAGAAGCTGCTGGGCGACTTCCACGTGGCGCTGGCCGAGGCCACGGGCAACCACACGCTGGCCGAGATGGTGCGCGAGCTGGTGGCGCGCAGCTCGCTGATCGCCATGCTGTATCACTCGTCGAACGACCCGCACTGCTCGTCCGACGAGCACTCCGACTTCCTGCGCCTGTGCCGCAAGGGCGACGTGGAAGCGGCCGTGACCTGCATGATCGAGCACCTCGAACGCATCGAGGCGAGCCTCGAACTGGGCACCGAGAAGCCCGACCGCCAGCTCGACCTGGTCAAGGCCCTGCTGGCCTGACCTCCCCTGCGCCTGTCGCCCGCGCGGCCCCTCGCTGCCGGCAGGTTGCACGGCGACATAGACAACCTGACCAGCCGGTCGGCCGACCAGCCCGGCACCACCGGCCGGACGGCCGCACGATGCCCGAGCGATAAGACTTTGGCTCACTGGCCGACAAAACACAGTCCAAAGCTTTCACTCCAGCGCAGTGCGCAGGACAATGGGGGCGTTGATGGTGGTCGGAGGCGCCGCCTCCGATCCTGTGGCATCGCACTTTCAGGACAACACACGCGTCATGGAACAACGGCTGGACTGGGCCCTGGCAGCCTGCTCACGCATCCTCCGACCCGTGGTGAAGCTCGCACTCGCGATGGGCATCAAGCACCCCCACCTGGAGGAGTTGCTGCGCGACCTGCTGATCGAGGAGGCGCAGCACACCTGGCGCAGCCAGGGCGTTCCCAAGCCCAACCTGAGCCAGCTGTCGGTCACCACCGGCCTGAACCGCAAGGCGGTGACCGCCAAGGTCCGCGCCACCGTCGATCCCCTGCCCCACACCGAACTGTCGGCCGCGGCCAAGACGTTCACGCTGTGGCTGCAGATGCTGACCGAAGATGAATCGCTTCGGCGACTGCCTGTCACGGCAGGCCACACGGCCCCCTCTTTCGAGGCGGTCGCCCGCCTGAGCAGCCGCGGCAACGTTCACCACCGCACCATCCTCGACGAGTTGATCCGTCTGAACATGGTGACGGAAAACGAAGGCGTGGCCGAACTCGCCGCCGACGGTTTCGTGCCCGTGCAGGACCTGCAATCCATGCTGGCTTTCCTGGGAGACAACGGCCGGGATCACCTGCTGGCGGCCGTCGCCAACACGCTGGGCGAGCAGCCCCGCATGCTCGAGCGCGCGGTGTACGCGCGCGGGCTCTCGCTGATCGATTGCGAACAGATCCACCGCCTGGTGCGCGAGCGCTGGTCCGCCCTGCACCACGAGCTCGCCCAGGAAATGGCGCAGGCGGTCCACCGCGCGCCGGACCGCGCCCAGGGGCGAATCCGGGTCGGCATCTACACGTACTACGAAGACGAGGGCAGTCCGCCACCGCCCCCGCCTGCATCCACGTCCCCTGAAAGTGAGCGCACATCATGAGCACGATCAAGACACCCCGCCGGCTCATCCTTGGCTTGTTCTGCGCCGGCCTCATGGCCCTGGTGATGTCCTGCGGAGGCGGCGGTGGTGGTGCTGGCGGCGGTGGCTCGACGGCAGGTCTGGGCTTGGGTTCGGGCACCGCGATCGGCGGTGACAGCCCGAGCGGCACGGGCACGGGCGGGGATGCGACCGGGTCCGGCACCGGTGCGGGCTCGGGCACTGGCAACTCCGGCCCCGGCTCTGGCGACACCGCCAGCAACAACACCGGCGGCTCCGGTGTCGGCTCGGGCGGCACCGGCGTGACCGCGGATGCCGCCGGCATCGGCGCCGTGGACGGCCTGGGCAGCATCATCCTGAACGGCCTGCGCTACGACACGGACACGGCCACCTTCACGGTCGAGGACGCCCCTGAGCTCCAGATCGGCATGAGCGCGCGGGTCGCCGGCAAGGTCGACCCCGACTTCACCCGCGGCATCGCGACCCAGGTCGTCTCGGGGGCCGAACTGCGCGGCGCCGTCTCGCGCATCGATGTGGGAGCCGGCAGCTTCGTCGTGATGGGCATCAGCGTGAGCATCGATTCGGCCACGGTCTGGGCCGACGCGAACGGACTCGCAAGCGTTGCCGATGGCAGCCTCATCCAGGTATGGGGCCTGCCCGGTGCGCCAGGCACGCTGCGCGCCACCCGCGTGCAGATCGCCCCCACGCTGACCGCCCCGCTGGTCACGGGCGCCATCCAGAACCTCGATGCGACGAACCAGACCTTCACGCTCGGCCAACTGACCGTCGGCTATGGCGGCGCCAGCTTCGCGGGCATCGACGCGTCGTCGCTGGCCAACGGCGTCATCGTGCGCGCCCGTGGCACCACCGCACCGACCGGCAGCGCGTTCACGGCGACCAAGGTGGAAGGCTGGTACGCGATACCGGCGAGCAACGGCATCGCACTGCAGCTCGCGGGGGTCATCACCGATTTCGCCTCGCGCGGCGCCTTCAAGGTGCTGGGCACGCCGGTCGACGCCACCAACGCGCAGATCACGGGCGGCCCCGTCGGTTCGCTCGGCAACGGCGTGAAGGTCGAAGTCGACGGCTTCATGTCCGGCGGGGTGCTGGTCGTCAAAAAGCTGCGCATTCGCCATGTGCCGGGCACGGGCGGGCCGGCGTCGTTCACGCTCATCGGCGCCATCGGCGGCTACCAGTCTCCCGCCTCTTTCCGGGTCCAGGGCCAGCCGGTGGACGCCAGCGGGCCGGGTACCACGTTCGAGAACGGTACCGCTGCGAACCTGGCCAACGGCCAGCGCGTGACCGTCGTGGGAGACCGGGTGGTCGACGGCGTTCTGATCGCCCAGCGGGTGACATTCACCCCCTGACCAGAGGCGGCGGGGCTCCCCGCCGGCCAGCCGCTTCGCCCGCCCCACCCGGTGGCAGGCGAAGCCGGGGACTTTCATATCCAGTTCGACACCGCCGCACTGCGGCGCGCCTGCGCGCGTGCAGTCGCGCCGGATAACACCTTCGGCCATCTATCGCCAAATTCATGGCGTAAGTACGAAAAAGGGACTAAAGTGAAAAAATCACATTTTTTACAAGGGTGGCTTCCGTGTCTGTCCCAGCGCGTTCAGTGCGACCGTTGCTCCCCGTTGGCACCCCAGGCGAGCGCCTGCCGAGTGCCACCCCTTGCGGAGCTGCACGTCGGATGCCTGTTCGCTGCCGGGCCTGCCGACGCCGCTGACATTGCGAGGAGCACCGTATGCCGCTCATCCTTCTTCTTCGGCTTCTGCACAAGCAATTCCCGGTCATGCTCACCGCGGAGGCGGACATCCGGCACGCATCGGTCCTGGTGGCGACCGGACTCATCGAAGCCGAGTTCCATGTCGACAACTTCGGTTACCAGCGGTACGAGAGCGCCCAGGTCTTTGCCATCACGGAAGAAGGGCATGCGGAGATCGCCAACCTCTGCCACGGCGGCGCCGGCCCCCAAGAAGAACGCCTGCAATGGACCGTGATGCCGCTCGATTACCTGCGCCGGATCGGCAACTCGACCTTTCCCCTCCATACCGAGGACCCGTCGGAGATCAATTCCGTGGCGGTCCTTGAAGCAGCCGGCATGGTGGAGGCCACCCTCCCCCCGATCTGCCGCGCACGGCAGAAGTTGCGGCAGGCGACCGTCTTGCGGGTCACGCCCCTGGGACGGACAGCGCTGGTACCACGGCGGCGCTGAACCCCGAAGTGCGGATCGCACGGCGCTCCAGTCCTGGCGCGTGGGCGGATGGGTGCGTCCGGCGCGCCCGAACACCGCTCCCCCCGTCCCCCTCCTGTCGCACCTCCATGAAACGGGTACCCGTTTGCCATGCAGCAGCCCTCGGCCGAGGCGCAAGCGCCCCCGTGCGGCGATGGAAAAGCCTGCACGCCACGCAATTGCAACCACATGCAACAGACGTCACACATCACTCACACGGTTCGGCGCTCATTGCTTTCGAGAACCAAAGCAGTAATGTGAAACCTTCACATACACGAATTCATCGGCAAGAAAAAATGAACGCCAAGCTGTTTCAGCTGAACTTCGGTCCACGCGGCGCATGAAACAGCTCGTGCAAAGGATGCCTTCCCATGCGCGCCCCCGTCTCCGCCTCGAGCCTCGACACCAGCCTGTCCACGGATGCCCTCATGGCAGCCCGCATGCGGCTCGTGCTGTCGATTTCGGCGGTGCTGGCGATGGCGGTCAATGCGGGGCCGCCGCGGCAACCGGTGGCCAGCGCGGTCTGGCTGGCCTTTTGCGGATACCTCCTGCATAGCGTGCTGGTGCACGCCTGCACGCAGGCGGGCTGGCGCCATGTCCAGGGCAAGGCCGTGCACTGGTCCGACGTGCTGTGGTTCACGCTGATCATCTTCGTGACCGACGGCGTGCAGAGCCTGTTCTTCCTCTTCTACTTCTTCGCCATCCTCACCTCTTCGTTCCGCTGGGGCTTCGAGGAAGGCGCCCGCGTGACGATCGTCTCGGTCGCGTCGTTCGCCGCCTGCGGGCTGGGCACGAGCACGGCCGATGCGCCGCAGTTGCTGATGCGCACGACCTTCCTGCTGGCACTGGGACACATGATCGTGCACTGGGGCGGCTCCAAGCTCATCCTGCAGCGGCGCCTGACCTTGCTGGGCGACATCAGCCAGCTCTCGAACCCGCGCTTCGGCGCGGGCCGCACCATTGCCCGCACGATGGAAAAGACGATGGCCTTCTTCAAGGCCAGCCATTGCATCGTCATGACGCGGGACACCACCACCGGCAACTGGACCCTGCGCACGCTGCGCAAGGACGACACCTGCGAGCACGTCGGTGTCGAGACGATCGGCGGCATCGCCGAGTCGCCGCTGGTGACGCTGGGGCATCCGCACACCGTGCTGAGCAACCGCCTGCCCTGGCCCCTGCACCTTTTTCTCGCCCGCAGCCACGTGCACGGCCCCGGCGCAAGCGGCTGGCACCCCGAAGGCCGCGACGGCGCCAGGCGCAGCGCCGCCGTGGCCGCCATGCTCGAGGCCCGCGCGTTCATCAGCGCCGCGCTGCCGTTGCGGCTGGGCGAGGGGCGCGTGTTCATCTCCTCGCGCAACGGCCACTTCAGCAAGTCCGATGCACTGTTTCTCGCGCACCTCATGGAGCAGATCTTCCCGGTCATCGAGACCATCGAGGTGCTCGACCGCATGGCCTCGGAAGCGGCCGCGACCGAGCGCCTGAAGATCTCGCTGGACCTGCACGACACCGCCGTGCAGCCCTACATCGGGCTGCGCATGGGCCTGTGCGCCCTGCGCAAGAAGGCCACCGCGGACAACCCGCTGCTCGAGGACCTCGACAAGCTCGCCGAGGTGGCGAACGGCGTGATCGCCGATCTGCGCCGTTTTGCGGGCACGGTCAAGCACGGCACGGAAAGTCCGTCCGGGCTCGTGCTGCCCCAGCTGCACCACCAGGCCGCGCGCGTCCAGGGGCTCTACGGCATCGAGATCTCGG
Source organism: Acidovorax cavernicola (assembly GCF_003581445.1). Classification (NCBI taxonomy): domain Bacteria; kingdom Pseudomonadati; phylum Pseudomonadota; class Betaproteobacteria; order Burkholderiales; family Comamonadaceae; genus Acidovorax; species Acidovorax cavernicola. Next base: position 5,838 of record NZ_QXMN01000073.1, read on the forward strand.
TGAACGTCGAAGGCCCCGTGCGTCTTGACGACCGGATGACCGCGGAAGTCCTGCAGATGGTGGGCGAAGGCCTGAACAACATCTGCAAGCACACGCAGGCCCGGCGCGGCAGCGTGCGCCTCGGCTGCCGGGACGGCCGCCTGCACCTGCGCATCGAGAACGAAGGCGGCGAAGAGAACTTCGCGCAGTTCCGGCCACGCTCCCTCAGCGACCGCGCGGCGGCGCTGGGAGGCCGCGCGCAGGTCAGCCGGTGCAGGGGCGGCGGCACCGCGGTGCTGATCGAGATCCCCATCTGAGACACAACGCACGACAACACCCCGAGGAGTCCCTCATGCAGACAGAACAAGCCCGTCCCATCGGCGTCCTGCTGGTGGACGATCACCAAACCATGCTGTGGGGCCTGTCCCGGCTGATCGACGGCGAACAGCCGCGCATGAAGGTCGTCGCCACCGCCGGCTGCTGCGAAGAAGCCGTGGCGCACACGCAGAGCCTGGCCCCCGACGTCATCGTGCTCGACCTCGACCTGGACGGCCATTGCGCCCTCGACATCCTGCCGCAGCTGCTGTCGAACGAGGTGTCGCGCGTCGTCGTGCTGACAGGCGAACGCGAGCAGCGCACCCTGGACCTTGCGGTGCTGCGCGGCGCGCGCGGCGTGATGCGCAAGGACGCCTCGGCCGAGCAGCTGCTCGATGCAATCGAGCGCGTGCACCACGGCGAGCTCTGCGTCGACACCCAGACCATGGGCCGCGTTCTCTCGGAACTCACCTCGGTGAAGAAACCGCCGAAAGCCGACCCCGAGTCGGCCAGGCAGGCCAGCCTGACCCAGAAGGAGCGCGACATCGTCCGCACCGTGGTTCACGGCAGCGGCGCCTCCAACAAGACCCTGGCCAGCCAGGCCTTCGTCACCGAGCACACGCTGCGCAACCATCTCACGTCGATCTACCAGAAGCTTGGCGTGGCGAACCGGCTCGAGCTGTACATCTACGCCGTCAAGCACCACCTCGACGCGGTGGTGCACTGACGCGCGGAGCCTGCGCTCGACGCAATCGGCATTCGTCACTCACGCCGACCGGGGCAGGCACATGGTCGATCACAGGCTCATCAGCTCTGGCGAGAAGGCTTCCGTCGGTGTTTGCGCGCCGGCCGCGAGGCTGTGGCCGGACTTCCTGGTCGGCCAGGAAAGCTCGCCGGTGCGCGTGCTGCTCGTCGACGACGACGAGTACATGCGCCGGGTGATCGCCCAGGAGTTGCTGTCGGACCTGCGCATCCAGCTCGAGGGCCAGGCCGACAGCGTTCGCGAGGCGCGCAGGCTGCTGGCCACCCACACCTTCGATGTGTTGATGCTCGAATTGCAGCTCGGCGACGAGATGGGCTTCGAGCTGATCGCCGAGACACGCCTTCAGCACCGCAACAGCGAGGTCATCGTCATCTCCTCGCTCGAGGACGATGCCCATGTGCTGCGCGCCTTCGAGCTGGGCGCCATGGGGTACCTGCTGAAGAACGCCTGGCTGCAAAGCTTCGCCGATGCCGTGCTGCACGTGGTGAACGGCGGCGCCGCGATCACGCCGCGGCTCACCCGGCGCCTGCTGCACCGCCTGGACTACCACGCCCGCGAACCGTTCGCCGACACCCCGCCGCCGCCGCCGCGACTGCCCGCGCGCGAGACCACGCTGACGCCGCGCGAGAGCCAGGTCCTTCGCTACGTGGCATCGGGCTACGCCTCGGCGCAGATCGGCGCCAAGCTCGGCATCACCGGCCAGACGGTCAACGTGCACATCAAGAGCATCTACAAGAAGCTGCACGTGCATTCGCGCGCCCAGGCGGTGAACTTCGCCGTTCACACGGGCCTGATCTGAGCAACGGCGCCCTCGCCGCGCGGGCTGGCACCGTTCGCCGGTACTTCCACGGATTCGGGTTTTCCTGAATCCGGATTGCCGCATAAATTGTATACAGTTTCGCGTACACAACGTGTGGACGCCGAGCGCAAGCGCGTCGTCCGCGCACACTCCCATCGCCGCGCCAGGAGACAAACGATGACGGCAGAGACCCTTTCCAGCAAAGTCCATCCCGTGGACCAGCGACTGCCCTCGGGCAAGCTCGCGGCCCTCGGACTCCAGCACGTGCTCGTGATGTACGCCGGGGCCGTCGCGGTGCCGCTCATCGTCGGGCGCGCGCTCAAGCTCTCGCCCGACGAGGTCGCGCTGCTGATCTCGGCCGACCTGTTCTGCTGCGGCATCGCCACGCTGATCCAGGCGCTGGGCGCCACGCAGTGGTTCGGCATCCGCCTGCCCGTGATGATGGGCGTGACCTTCGCCTCGGTGGCGCCCATGGTCGCCATCGCCAACGCCAACCCCGGGCAGAACGGGGCGCAGCTGCTGTTCGGCGCGATCATCGGGGCGGGGGTGATATCGATCATCATCGCGCCGCTGGTCAGCCGCATGCTGCGCTTCTTCCCGCCGGTGGTCACGGGCACGATCATCGCGGTGATCGGCATCAGCCTGATGCGCGTAGGCATCAACTGGATCTTCGGCAACCCCGTGGGCCCGACGGCCCCCGCGCTGGTCGATCCGGTCTACGCCAAGTGGCTGGCCGAAGTCACCTCGCCGGGCAGCTCGATTCCCGCGGTGCCCAAGGGCTTCGCAATCATGCCCACCGTGCCCAACCCCAAGTACGCGGACCTCTCGGGCTTCGGCGTGGCCGCACTGGTGCTGGTGTCGATCCTGCTGATCGTGAAGTACGCCAAGGGCTTCATCGCCAACATCTCGGTGCTGCTGGGCATCGTGATCGGCGCTGTCGTGGCCTCGATCACCGGCCTCATGACCTACGAGAAGGTCGGCAAGGCCGCCTGGGTCGACGTCGTGCTGCCCTTCTACTTCGGCATGCCGCAGTTCGACCCGATCCTGATCCTCACGATGACGCTGATCATGATCGTGGTGATGATCGAATCGACCGGCATGTTCCTGGCGCTCGGCGAAATGACCGACCGCAAGATCACCCAGAAGGACCTGGCCAAGGGCCTGCGCACCGACGGCCTGGGCACGCTGATCGGCGGCATCTTCAACACCTTCCCTTACACCAGCTTCTCGCAGAACGTGGGCCTGGTGGCCGTCACCGGCATCAAGAGCCGCTACGTCTGCGTGGCCGGCGGCATCATCCTGATCGTGCTGGGCCTGCTGCCGAAGATGGCCGCGCTGGTCGAATCGCTGCCCACCGTGGTGCTCGGTGGCGCGGGCCTCGTGATGTTCGGCATGGTGGCCGCCACAGGCATCCGCATCCTGTCGGGCGTGGACTTCAAGAACAACCGCCACAACGCGATGATCGTCGCGGTGTCGATCGGCGTCGGCATGATTCCGCTGATCGCTCCCAACTTCAAGCAGTGGATGCCGCATGCGATCCACTCGCTGATCGAGTCGGGCATCCTGCTGGCATCGATCGTGGCCGTGCTGCTGAACCTGTTCCTCAACGGCGCGAAGCACGACGAAGAAGCCGTGATCGCAGCGGCCAAACACGCCGACGCGCACTGACCCGCGCGAGTCCCCTCCCCTGATCGGCAAGGCGCGTGCGCGTCTTGCCGATTTTTCGTTTCAGCGGATCAGGACGGCACGCCCGCGCTCACCATGCCGTAGCCGATCCCGTATTCCAGCGTCGGCGCATAGGTGCGCTCCTTCGGCGGTCCGCCACCGGTCGCCAGATGCGCTGCCGTCGCGGCGATCCAGGTGTGAAGCTCGAGAAAGCCGATGCCCGCGGTCTCGACGATCGCCGCGGGGTTCCAGGCATCGAACACCGAGAGGTCGTTGCCGCACAGCAGGCGCAGGAACTCTTCGTCGACGTCGGGGTTGAGCCGGATGTCCTCGCGCGTTCGCGCCCCGTTCACCAGCATGTCGGCGCCTTCGACATGCATGTCGTACAGGCGCGAGAGCCACTGCTCGTCGGTGAAGCTCCCGCCCCGCTCGCCCTCGACCTGGTAGGCAGTGACTGCAGGATCGCCATCCCCCACCAGCGGGAAGTAACGTGTCGGGTGATGCGACAGCCCGCCCGATCCGATCAGCAAGGTGCGCACGCCGGTCTTCCTGATGAACCGGCCGATCGACTCGCCCAGCAGCCGCGACCGGCGGAACGGAAGAAACGGCGGCGCCAGCGCGCCAATGAACACGGGGATGACCGGATAGCGATGCAACGCCCCCGTCAGCCGCTTGAGCGGTTGCGAAAACCCATGGTCGACGCGCATCTTGTACGACACGGCCGTGTCGAGGTCCTCATCCCGCAGATGCGCCACCAACGCCTCGGCGATGTCATGCGGCACATCGAAGTGCCCCGGGAATCCGCCCACGTCGGCCACCGCCTCGCATGCCAGCCCCACGCAATGCGCCGGCATGCAGGACAGCGGAAAGCCCGCGAAGTGATCGGTGCCCAGTTCGATGACCAGCTCGGGCGCGAACGCTTCGATGCCGGCGATGCAGCGCTCGTAGTGCGCCAGGATCTGCGGCTCTTCCACGGGCGCCTTGGCGCGGATCATGATGATCGGCGAGTGCGAGACGCACACCAGCGCGGACTCGCCCGGTGTCTTGTCGATCGGCCCGTTCATGATGGGCTCCCCAGCGCCAACGGCGAGACCTTGCCGTCGCGCTGCACGAAGCGCCAGGTGACCACGCGCTGCGCATAGCGCCAGCAGCCGTCCGCCTCGCGCTCGTAGATGTCGTCGTAGTCGGCCACCAGGAACGGCTCGGCCACGAGCGGTGGTTCGCCGTCCTGCGCGAACAGCGTCAGGATGCACTGGCCCTGGATGCGGCTGTCGCTCTCGTGCGTCAGGCGCAGGTTGGTGAAGATGTGGCGCGCCGTGCGCTTGCCTGCGGCGGCACGTTGGCGGTAGGCGGCGCGGATCGCCTCGCGCCCCACGCTCTTCTCGCCCGTCGATCGCGCATAAAAGCCATTCGCGGTGAACAGGTCGACCACCGTTTCCGGCTCGCCGCGATCGATGCGGTAGGCGAACTCCGCGTTCAACGCATCGATCTCCAGGCGCGCCAGCAGTTGCTCGTGCCGGCTCATGCCAGCGCCTCGTCCAGCACCCGCACGCCGTTGGTGAGCGTGCCGATGCGCTCGATGGCCACCGACACCGGCCCGCCCAAGCGCAGCAGATCGATGTTCTGCACCGCGCCACCGCCCGTGGACGACTTCTTCAGCGCCGTGCCCAGCGAGATCACGTCCCCTGGAAGCAGCGTCATGTAGCTGGAGATGAAGGCGATGACTTCGGGGGTCTTGAACGTCAGGTTGGCTGTGTTGTCGTGCGTGACGACCTCGCCCCGATGGATGCAGGAGATGTCGAGCGTGTGCGGATCGGCGATCTCGTCGCGCGTCACCAGCCAGGGTCCCATGCAGGCAAAGGTGTCCGCGCCCTTGTAGCGGCCCGGATAGCTCACCCAGGTGTCGACGAAGGCGACCTCGCGCGAGTCCGGCGACTTGGGGTGGATCGCGCGGTAGTGGAAGGTGTCTTCCCCGCGCATCGTCGCGCCCGTGATGTCGTTGTGCACCGTGTAGCCGAAGACATGGGCATAGGCGTCCTCGGCCCGGATGTTCTTCCCGCCGGTGCCGATGATGACCGCGAGCTCCGGCTCCGGGTGCGTGCGGCCATAGTGCGGCTTGCATTCGATGTCCTCGCCGTGCCCGATGAGCGCGCTCGACGGCTTGATGAACATCGCCGGGTGCGCGGGGCCCTGCAGGATGCGATCGGCATTCGCGCTGTTGTTCAGTGCCAGGCAACAGATCTTGGAGGGCCGGCGCACGGGCGCCTGCAACTGGACCTGCGCAATGAGCACGGCCGTGGCGGCGTCGAAGGCAGCGGCGCCAACCCCGGTCAGTGCGGTCAGCGCCTGCGGGCCGGCCTCGATCAGCTCGATCATGGTCCGAGGTTCGGGCCACTCACCGCCCAGCTGACGCCATGCGTGACTCAGTTCGCAGACCGTTGTCTCATCCGCACTGACGATGCCGATCCTGTCGCGGCCGCCGTGTCGATAACTTGCCAGTTTCACCTTGAGAACCTCCTGTACGAAGGCCTTCAGGTTAGTTCGATTGGTCGTTTCGAAGCCGGGAATTCCGCCGTGTTCCGGCAGGCGAAACGGGAGAGGGGCCGTCACTAGAATTTGCGCCATGACCGGCACCCGTGGCAGCAACTCGATTCGCGCAGTGGAGCGTGCACTGCGCCTGCTCGCCGCGCTCAACGAGCGGCCCGGCATGGCACTGAAAGACCTTCACCAGCAGCTCGACCTTCCCAAGCCGACCGTCCACCGCCTGCTCAGCACCCTGCGCGAGTTGGGGTACGTGGCGACCGAAGGCGATGGCGGCGTCTACCGGGTGACGGAGAAAGTGCGCGAGATCGGTGGCGGCTATACGGAGCGCAACCTGGTCGTCGACGCAGGCACGCCCATCGCCTTGCGCGTCACGCGCCAGATCAAGTGGCCGCTGGCCATCGGCACGCTCGACCAGGACCGCATCGCGGTCCGATACAGCACGATGCCCTACAGCCCGCTGGCCGTTCTTGCCACGACCGTCGGGCATCGCCTGGGCCTGGTCGAAAGCGCGATGGGGCTGGCCTACCTGTCATTCTGCAGCGAGACGGAACGCCACGCGCTGCTCGCGGCCCTGCCCCACGACACAACCACCGACGATTCGCCGGACCCGAAGGTTCTCAGCGCCTTGCAGACGACCCGCCGACGGGGCTACGGGCTTCGCCAGCCGAGCCGCGGCGAAGACAGCGCGACCGTCGCGGTGCCCATCGTCTGCGGCGACGACGTGCTGGGCGTGCTCAGCATGACGACCTTCGGCAACTCGATGACACCGGCCATGCTGCGCCAGCACGTGCCGATCCTGCAAGAGACCGCGCGCGAGATCGCGCAGGCGGTCGAAGGCAAACGGCTCGGCTGAAATCCTCAGATCATCGCGAGCGGTGTCTTGCGCTTCGGTACCGGATAGATATGGTCGAGCGCCGACAGCGTCGCCGCATCGAGCTGCAGCTGCGCCGCCGCCCAGTTCTCCTTCAGGTGCGCACTGCGCACCGCCTTCGGAATCGCCGCCACGCCGTCCCTGGCCATGACCGCCGCCAGCGCGAGTTGTGCGGCGCTCACGCCGAGTTCCGCGGCGAGTCGGCCCAACGCCTCATCCCCCGCCAGCGCGCCCTGGTCGATCGGGCTGTAAGCCATCAGCGGCACACCGCGTTCGCGCTGCCAGGGCAGCAGGTCGAACTCGGGGCCGCGCTCGCCGAGCGACAGGTACACCTGGTTGGCCGCGCAGGCCGGGCCGCTGCCGACGACCTGTGCCAGTTCCTCCATGTCGTCGGTGTCGAAGTTGCTCACGCCCCAGTGGCCGATGCGGCCGGCCGCCACCAGCTCGTGCAGGGCCTCGACCGTGTGCGCCAGCGGATGGTTGCCGCGCCAGTGCAGCAGGTACAGGTCGATGCGGTCCAGGCCCAACCGCGCCAGGCTGCGCTCGCAGGCCTGGCCCGTGCCGCGCCGGCTCGCGTTGTGCGGATAGACCTTGCTCACGATGAAGAGCTCGTCGCGCCGCACATCGCCCGCGCGCAGGGCATCGGCCACGGCCTGCCCGACCACGGTTTCAGCGCCGCCCTCGCCGTACATCTCGGCCGTGTCGATCAAGCGGTAGCCCAGGCCGATGGCTTCGCGCACCGCGGCCACCTCGGTCGCATGGCGGGTGACGTCTTCGCCCATGCGCCAGGTGCCGAGACCGAGAACCGGCATCTCGCCGCCGGTGGGGAGTGAAAGTGTTCGCATGCGCGCGATGGTACGAAGGCCCTCATGGCGGGTGCTTTCGTACGGTTTTCTTGCCTCAATGCCTTCTAATTTTTAGAAGCTCAAGTCAGTTTGATGACCATGAATTACTTATTCGCCCTTGCGATCTGACGTTTTGGCCTTCTCTTTTTGTCAACGCCTCGTGGGTGCCAACCCCCATCGCGCACGCCCCACCCGCTCCTAGAATTTTTTGACGGCCCGGTGTCACAAGCGTCGGCGCTCTTATCGAAACGGTTCAGGAACAGGTTGAGTCAATGCAGCAGAAGCAAAAGCACAGGATTGCCGTCATTCCCGGAGATGGCATCGGCGTCGAAGTCATGCCCGAGGGCCTGCGCGTGCTCGACGCGGTCAGTCGGCGCTTCGGCATCGATTTCGCGTACGACCACTTCGACTGGGGCTCCGACCACTACGTGCGCACCGGCCTGATGATGCCGGCCGACTGGGCCGACAAGATCCAGGGCCACGACGCCATCTACTTCGGCGCCGTGGGCGACCCCGCCAAGGTACCCGACCACATCGCCGTGTGGGGCCTGCTCATCAAGATCCGCCGCGACTTCGACCAGTACGTCAACCTGCGCCCCGTGCGCCTGATGCCCGGCGTGCCCGGTCCGCTGGCGCACCGCAAGCCCGGCGACATCGACTTTCTCGTGGTGCGCGAGAACACCGAGGGTGAATACACCTCGGTGGGCGGGCGCCTGTTCGAAGGCACGCCGCGCGAAATGGCGATCCAGGAAGCCGTGTTCACCCGCGTGGGTGTGGACCGCATCATCGACTACGCCTTCCAGCTCGCCAACCGCCGCAAGCGCAAGAACCTCGTGGCCGCGACCAAGTCGAACGGCATCTCGATCACCATGCCCTACTGGGACGAGCGCCTGGCCGAGATCGCCACGCGCTATCCCGACGTGGCAACCAGCAAGTACCACATCGACATCCTGTGCGCGCACTTCGTGCAGCACCCTGACTGGTTCGACGTGGTCGTGGCCTCCAACCTGTTCGGCGACATCCTGTCCGACCTGGGCCCGGCCTGCACCGGCACCATCGGCATCGCGCCGTCGGCCAATCTGAACCCGGAGCGCAAGTTCCCGTCGCTGTTCGAGCCGGTGCACGGCTCGGCGCCCGACATCGCGGGCAAGGGCATCGCCAACCCCATCGGCCAGATCTGGTCGGCCGCGCTGATGCTCGACCACCTGGGCGGCGACGACCCCGTCTACGCGCAGGCCTCGGCCGCCGTGCTCTCGGCCATCGAGACCGTGCTGAGCGAAGGCCCGCGCACGCGCGACATGGGCGGCACGGCCAACACCGTGGACGTGGGCCGCGCGATCGCCGAGTGCATCGCCTCGGCATGACGCCCCGGGCGTCGCCGGCATTCCTTCGCTGCCTGGGAGACTGAGGTGGGACTCTTCCTGCTCAAGCGCACCCTGACACTGATCGGTACCCTGATCGGCGCCTCGGTCATCGTGTTCCTGGTCCTGGAGATCCTGCCCGGCAACGCCGCGCAGATGCTCATGGGCCCGGACGCCTCGCCCGACGCCGTGGCCGCCCTGGCCACCAAGCTGGGCCTGGACCAGCCCGCGTGGACGCGCTACTGGCACTGGATCGCCGGCCTGCTCACCGGCAACCTGGGCGACTCCTACGCCTACAGCTCGCCCGTCATCGACCTCATCCTGGAGCGCCTGGCCCTCACGGTGCCGCTGGCCGTGCTGGCCATGGCCCTGACCGTCGTCATCGCCCTGCTCGTGGGCGTGACGGCCGCCGCGCGCCACAACAAGCTGGGCGACGTGGGCCTCATGGGCATGG